>JAAWCE010000119.1 GCA_022793065.1 Lachnospiraceae bacterium | reverse complement strand
CGTTTCCCTGTCTTTGGGGGCGGAAGCACTGCTTTCACTCGTTCCCATTGTCCTTTTGTCAATTCATATCTCTTCATTCCTCTATTTTCGCACTTACCATCGATTTGTGCAATATTTATTTTTCAAACAAGCCCTAGTCTGGGACTTCTGCGTTTTAATTAAGGCGTACTCCGTAACCCCGTCTGAGAGTCACCCCCCAAAGCATGGAGAACGCCTGAAAGCGGTCTTTACAATCATACTGCGCCAAGAAAATATGTACAAAATACGACCTGTCATATCGCCATATGCAGGGGTTTTGAGACATTTCTGATAAAAAACCTTGCACTTTGAACTTCAGTTTTTGCCCTGCAACCGTTGCAGATCGAAGATTTTGAGGTTACGGAGTACACCCTAATTAGTAGCAAAAATGTCGTTGCAGGGAATATCTATTTTTAGAAGGCACGCCTTTAGCCCTTTATCCGAAGTTATAACTGTTACATTGCGACCATTGTTACGCGCCAGCTTTGCAGTCGCAGCTATCATGGCATCCATAGAAGCAAAATTATGTACCAATGCATGTGTTATCACATTTTTTGCTTCTGCAACTGTCGTTGAGTCGAATGGCTCAATAACCACAGTAAAAAGTTTTGATTTTCCTTCAAAAATATCACTAATGAGTTTAAGCCATGCCTTAACGCGCTTTTTATTCCATTTTTTTCGAGGTGCTGTGTACCGATTGTTCTGACAAATATGCCCTTCCGGGGAAATTTGGAAATTGCATTTAGAAATGCCTCCCTGAGATCCTCTGGCATACTTTCCTAATACTGATATGATTTCGACTTCAGTAATAGAAGAGACAACCAGCTTCGTGTGCTTTAGAGTAGCAATCGAACCAACTAATGCACTTTGTTCACTTGTCTCCGGATTTATAACCTTCAGCAAATTGTAAAAGGCATTTGTGTCCAGCAAAAACTCTTGATCCATAGTTTACCACTGCATCCTTTGTGTAGCTTATTTCTCTGTATTAGGGATGTCCTTTAATAACGCTGAAATAGTCTCATCATCAAGCGGTGCTAACTTCTCTTTAATTGCGCTGATTAATTCTGACAAGTCAGCTTTTGGCCCTTTGTTGATGTAGCCCTCAATCCCAATATTTGTTAATTTCTTTATATCACCAAAATCCGTGTAATTAGTGTAGATAATTACATCAATAAAAGGATCTTGTTTTCGGATTTCACTAAGAACCTCGTCTCCAGAAAGTCCCGGCATTTTTAAATCCAACAGAATTAAGTCGTAGTTATTGGAGATAAATTTTTTCAATCCAGACTTGCCATCGGATGCAATATCCGCTGAAATATCATCTAAAGCCAGTGCTTCTTTCACGGCTTCTGCTGTAACAATTTCGTCTTCAATTATTAGAACTCGGTTCATGATTTTCCTCCTTGATGGGTATTCTGACTATGAATTGTGTACCATTTTTAAACTTATGATTCAACTGTATTGTACCCTTATACATTTTTAAAATATTCCATACGACAAAAAGTCCAAGGCCCTCACCGCCATTTCCAGAAGTGGGATCTTTTGTGGAAAAAAAAGGTTCAAATATCTTTTTTCGATTTTCTTCTGGTATTCCGGGGCCATCATCTGAAAAAAGTATCCGAATAGTATTCTCTATTGTTGATATGCTGACGACAATTTCTCCGTTAATCATAATAGCCTGCATAGAATTTAGTACCAAATTATAAAAGACTTGGGAAAATTGAATTCTATCACCAAACAAGCTGACTTGGGAGCTCTCTCGAATGCTATACATGATGTTGTTTTGACTTAGGCGATCCGATAAATCGGTAAATACCTGTTTAATGCAATCATTGACGCAGAAAAACTCTTGTATGCTTTTGCTTGATACAATTGGCCTGAAGCGGTCAAGCATAAAGCCAATACGCTCGGTTTGATCTAGAATTGTAACGAACAAATCCTGTATTTCATTCATAGTTCCTATTCCACGTTGTATGCGCAACTGTTGTAGCTGTATTTTGTAACGGATATTCGTAATTGGCTGACCTAACTCATGAGAAAAACCTTTGAGCAAATCTCTTAGAGCCATCATCTGCCGGTTATGCTCTTTATCTGAAACAAGGTCTTTTACTCTCTGCCACACAATCTGTTCAGATTCAAGTTGCTCCTCGCTACGATCTTGGCTTTGATCCTTTTTACTCTCTGTACGTTTTCGATCAATGAGTTTCTGTATATGCTCAGATAGAATTTGTGCATCCGCAAAACGGTCAAATGTGAGATAAAAGTTATAAAGAGTTCTTGCAATAGGGATGCTTCCCTCTGCACTATTGCGCATTTTCTTGAGGGTTTTATCCAACAATTCGCCATTATTAGTGTTGTCAAAATAATACACAAGTTCATACTGAATATTGAAGTCGCTTTTTCCGATAAGTTCTTCATCAATCGTAAGAATTTGTTCAGCATAATGATAATCTTGTTGCTTGCGACTCATTCGTAAGAGCGTGCGAATCAGAGTTGGATTAGGCGACTTCTGTTTTACAATTATTTTTCCCACAAGCTGCTGTGCTTCCGAATATAGCATTTTCTTTTCTGCTACTGAAATAAGATATTCTTTTATTTTTGTATTTGCACAGTAACGCTCTTGACGTATTTGATGAAAAATAACAGAGCGAACCTCATCGGTGGAAGCCGACTCAATAAAACTTTTTATTTCATTAAGATGACGATCACTATCACTTTTGTCCAATATAGTTTTCAAATCATCGTCAATAACAAATACATCACCAAATGTTTCCACCAATAGTTGATGAATGTTAGGCGCTATTTCTCTATTTTCAAGCGCTTTGACAATTTCTTCACGAAAGTGAACGCATAAATCTAAGGAAGCTTCAGAGGTAAATTGCCTGTAAAAACGGGCAAATGCTTTGAAATGCTCAGGCCTCTGTGATAGACGTTTTAAATGCTCTAAGTATGCTTGGGAAGCAGCCACATAATTTTTTTCTTGAAAGTACAAATCGCCCAATACTTTGTAGAAAAAGTTATCTTCCGGATATGCAGATATGGCATCATGACAGCGTTCAATTGCTACAGGCAGATTACCATCATATCTCAACTTGCTTATTTCATCAAAGCGCTGTCTCGATGAATAATCCATATTTGCACACCTCATTTCAAGATTCCTGTTAACATAAGCTATGGCAACAGAAGCCTAATAAAACCTTTGTGTTTAGTGCTTTATAAATATTATAGCACAAATTCCAAATTTTATATTGATTGCTCTCAACACTTTTCATTATACTTCCATTTTACCACAATTTTACCGCCACTGTCTACTACAACCTTATCAATATAGTCCACAATTTCACTGAGCGGAATATCTTTGTTGCTGGCAGACAGGAGCTTGCGAAATTTGGCGTATTGCGTTTCATAGGCGGCTTTGCCCTCTGTAGCTTGAATAAGAGCCTCTTTTGTCTGATTCGCAATGTCCTGTACTGCGCAAAATTCTTCCTTGCTGATTTCTCCCTGCACGTATTTCTCATAGTGCTCCATTGCGTTAATCCAAGCTGTTGACTTGCGCTGTGTAAGATCAGCAATTTGTCCCGTATACTCTTGAATTTTCTGTTTATATGCTGAATTTGTAATATAGTGTTCGTACACATAGTCTTTCAACTGACGGTAGATCGCGCTAAAAACATCCTCCTCTCGGGCATACATCCCAGTGCATTTGTCTGCTCCCAGTCGGTTCTTGGTGATGCAGGTGAAAAAGTGCCAATCGGCGTGACCTGTGCCGCGCTTGCGCTGCATCTTCCCGCCGCAGCACCCACAGATCACCGTGCCTTTCAGAATGTTGTCTGCAGACTGCCCCTGCGGAACTACATTATATGCTCTGGCTTGAAATGCCTTTTGAATGGCATCGAACGTGCCGGAATCGACTAACGCTTCATGGGTGGCTTCCACTGCCCGCTTTTCCTTCCCTTGTACCAGCATCCCCGTGTATGTACGATTGATAAGGATGTACTTCACGGATCTACTGTTCCAATTGCCGTTGCCATCGTCAAAGTTCCCAGCCAAACCTTGGGCCCTGGCATACTGAATCGGTGTGGGGAGGCCCCGCTCATTCAAATATCGGACGATACCGGTCACACCAGTGCCGTTTGCCGCCATCTCAAAAATCTTTCGAACAATAATAGCGGCCACCGGATCAGGAACAAGCTGACTGGGATTCTCTTTGGATTTCTGATAGCCAAATGGGGCTCTTGGCCCGATAAACTCTCCATGCTGTGCTTTCATGTCTAAAACAGCCTCAACTTTCATTTTTGTTTCAATGGACACCCGCTCATTGAACAGATTAATGAGCGGTATGCGTGTTCTGGATTGGATATATGCAGGTTTATCTCTGTTGGTTATGCCATCGGTGGTATCAAACTGGTCGTTAATTGATATAAAACGGACGTTTTCACGAGGAAAGAACATTTCAAGGTAATAACCCGCAGTGATGTAGTCTCTCCCCAAGCGGGAAAGGTCTTTTACAACAACGCAGTTAATCTTGCCCTTCCGTATGTCTTGGAGCATCTCTTGAAATGCTGGACGGTCAAAACGTTTGCCACTGAATCCATTGTCGATGTATTACTCCCGAATTAGAACATAGGAAATCTGGCTATGTTGAAAGAAAGCGGAGACCTTATCAGGGCAATGTTGTAAGGATCGCATAAAAGAAGCTGTTTTATGGCGGATATCGCGTTT
>JAAWCE010000137.1 GCA_022793065.1 Lachnospiraceae bacterium | reverse complement strand
ATAAAAAAGTGTCTTCGACACTTCAACTCCCCTGCCCCTCAATCTTGAGGGGATTAGGGCTTTCTTTTTGTGTCTCTTTCCTTCATAATAGTCTTATGAACGTATTACAGAAAATTTTTACCGACTATTATGAAGAAATTAAATATACTCTTCATCCCAGAGATTCTGAGATGGAAAATATCGATAAGATGTTAGGCTGTGGTGATCCTTCTTTTGGCGGTGCCATGTACGCCTGCACTCATTGCGGAAAACTCAAATTCGTTCCTTTTCGCTGCCACAGCCGTTTTTGCCCTTCTTGTGGTAACAAATATTCCATGGAACGCACCACCAGTATGTCCTTTAAACTGGTTAATGTCCATCATCGTCATTGCGTCTTTACTATTGATGAAATTCTTCGCGATTTCTTTTTGTATGACCGCTCCCTGCTCAACTGCCTCTTCCATTCTGTTACCAGTGTTATTTCTCGTATGTTTTCTAAATTAAATAAATCCAAAAACTTTACCCCTGGCTTCATTATGGTCTTACATACTTTCGGCAGGGATCTCAAATGGAATCCTCACATTCACTGTCTCATTTCTGAAGGTGGGTTTAGTGACGATGGTTTCTGGCGCAATGTAAAACATTTTAATTACACCTATCTGCGCAATGCTTTTCGCACTTCCCTTCTAAATGAACTGGAATCCAAGATCGGGCCTTCCTTTAAAAAAATAAAAGCCAAATGTTACAATGACCACAAACAGGGATTCTATGTTTATGCCAAACCCAATCTGTGTGACCCCAAAACAGTAATCAAATATATCGGACGTTATCTTGGCCGGCCACCCATTGCCACCTCCAGAATCGACAGCTATGATGGCAGTATGGTTACTTTCCACTACAACCGTCACGAAGATGAAAAATATGTGCAGGAAACCATCCCGGCTATGGATTTCATCAAACGTCTGATCCGCCATATCCCGGAAAAACACTTTAAAATGATCCGCTATGGCGGACTCTATGCAAGACATCGGACCATTGATTCCAAACTCTATCGGGCTATATCCAAAAGCAAACATCCTATATACCGAAGTTTTAACCAATGGCGCACCGCCATTCTTTCTTCCTTCGGCTATGATCCCCTGGAATGCCCTGACTGCAAACACAAAATGATGTTTCTTGAACTCTATTATAACCACAAGCGCGTATCCCTCAAAGAATTGTACGAGAAAGCAATGTCCAAATCTCGTGGGAAGCGTTCCTCTGCATGATTTATTTTTCTACAATCTGTGATATAATCCTCTAAAAGGAGGATTGCATACCATGAAACCAGATGTTGGGGAATTGCGCAAAAAATATATCGAAAATCCTCCAGAAGGAATGACATCTAAGGACATTCGCCGTATGAGCGAAGATGAGCTTCTGGATATGGATTATTTCTTAAATGAAGACGACTTGTTTGCTGACGAGGCTGGCATTGAAGGTTTTTATATCTTTTAAGCCGCATCGTCTTATCGTCATACCCAGACAAAAGTTTATCTAACATACGTTCAGCAAACTTTTGTTCTTTTTTTGGTACTCCAAAATCGCAATTTCCTATAAAGCAAAGAAAAAAGGCTGCCAACTGTGACAACCTTACCTTTTTATCCTTGTGAAAAACCTTGTAGATTAAAATATTACTTTTTAAGCTGCAAGCCATCTTTGAAGGCTTCCCCCACTCTTTCTCCCACTTTGTAATAGCCATGAGTGTAAGGATCAAAAGCGATGGCATTTACCAAAGCCATGTCAACCTTATCTCCAACCATGATACGCTCATCCGCCGTAACATTTACAACTTTACCAATCACACCGCAGCCATATTCATTCTTCTGATATTCGATAAATTCACACTCTAAGCAGAGCGGAAATTCATTGATGACCGGGGCGTCCACCAGTTCGGCTTTTGATGCAGTAAGTCCGCTGTTTTCAAATTTATCTGCCACCCGGTTACCGGACTCGACACCGAAATAGTCCGCTTCAACTACATGAGCCGCGTCAGCAATACTTACTGTAAAGGCGCCCCTTGCCTTGATATTTTTTACTGTTTTGTGCGTTTCAGTCAAATTGAGCGCCACATTTCCCCTCTCCTGCATGGTTCCCCAGGCAGCGTTCATAACATTGACGCTGCCATCTTCGTTGTAAGTCGCTACCATTAAAACAGGCATCGGGAAAATACCCTCGGTTATATTCAGTTTCTTTCTCATTATTGCTACCTCATTTCTTTCATAAAATTGACAGGACCTGTATTCTAATATATAATTATAGTCGGTAACAGAAAAAGCGCAAGTACTATTTTATTTGTAAGGTACTATCTTTGAGGAAAGTATAAAATGATAAAGAACTATATTGAAAAAGCAAATTTTGAAGATACCGGATTCAGTTATACATTATCGCTGATCTCCGGCAAGCATAAGATGGTGATCCTCTACTGTCTGATGGAATTTGAAGTTGTAAGATTCAACGAATTAAAGCGATATCTGAAAAATGTGTCGGACAAGACTCTCAGCAACAATTTAAAAGAGCTGGAGAAAGACCGGCTTATTATCCGAAAAGAATATCCCCAGATTCCTCCAAAGGTGGAATACCGTCTTAGTGACAAGGGAAAATCTTTGATGGTAATTTTAGACCAGTTATGTATCTGGGGCGAAAACAACAGGGCACATTCATAATCGATCCAAATATTTTATAAATTCTTTTACGGCTTTAGAACTTCCCTTTTTATCAGGCATGGCAATGCCAATCTTCCGATATGCCGGCATTTCCAGACTTTTTATCACGATATGATAAGGAATCCTTTGAAGAACCAGACTTGGCAGTATACTGATGCCGAGTCCGGCTTCAACCATAGACATGATGGCATAGTCATCCCATGTTGTAAACTTTATATCTGGTTTCAGGTGGTTTTTTCTAAATATATCAGAGACTACAATATTCTGATCTTTTTCAAGCAGCAAAAAGGGTTCTCTGCACAACGCATCCATAGGAAACACATCGCAGGCCGCCAATGGATGATTTTCCGGCAGTACGGCCAGAAGTTCATCCTGGGCAAGAAACATTGTCTCAAGCTGCGGCAGGGCGGGCAGCCTTAAAAAGCCAAAATCCACACGTCTCTCAATAATCCATTTTTCAATTTCCGTATAATCTCCCATAAGGAGTTCATACTCAATCTGCGGATAATCAGTCTGAAAAGCTTTGATCATCTTAGGCAGCCAGTGAGTCGCCACACTGGAAAATGTGCCAATACGAATGATACCGGACTTTAAACCATGCAAATCGTCTACTTTCATCTGCAATTTTTCATATTCTGCACAGAGGCTTGCCGCATAAGGCAATAGCTCCAATCCGTCAGAGGTCAGATGGATGCCGGACCGTTTTCGCTCCAACAGTATCATATCCCACTCCTTTTCCAAGTCGGAAATCATACGGCTAATCCCTGACTGAGAATAGTTCAGTGCCAAGGCGGCCTTTGTGAAGCTTTTATATTCTACGGCTTTTACAAATGCCAAATATTTTTGCAGATTTGCATCCATAAAAAACGACTTTCCTTTCATCAAGAGTAACAGTAAGATTCGAAATCCTCATATATAATATGAGATATATTCGTTTTTATTATCCCTTAGATTATGATACACTATTAGCAGGTCATAGCGCAATGGCAAATTTTGATGTTTATATGGAGATGAGCAGATGTTTTATATTAGTGAGATTATGACAAGCGAGCCGCAGGAATATAAGAATCAGCTTCAGAAAGAAACCTATAAGGCATTGGCACAGCTTAAGATTCCTTTTGAACGGGTAGATACAGATGAAGCGGTTACCATGGACGACTGTGTATTGATTGAGCAAAAATTAAATATGAAAATGGTAAAGACATTATTTTTATGTAATCGCAAGAAGACGATTTTTTACCTGTTTGTCACTACAGGAGAGAAAGCGTTTGATACTAAAAATTTCAGCAATGCATTGGGAATTTCCAGAGTATCTTTTGGTCCGGCGGAACTGATGGAAGAGATGTTAGGCAACAAGATTGGGGCGGCAACGGTATTCGGAACGCTTTTGGACCTGGACAGGGATGTACAGGTAATCATTGACAAAGAGGTGGCAGACGAGGAATACTATGGCTGCAGCGATGGAACAACAACCTGCTACATGAAGATCCGGACTACGGATATCATTGACAAATTTTTACCATTTGCAAAACATAAACCAGTGCTTGTAGACATATAGTTAATACTAAGTTTACAATAAAAACGGGCAATCTGGAAATAAATATTGTCTTTCTCTAACTTAAAGGGGACCGTAAAAATGAGAGAGTTTCAAGTTTTGTGTAAACTGAAAAAACTGATATAAGATATATCATTAGTTACTGTGGACAGAGTCTTATCTTAAGGGTTCTGTCCTTGTTTGTATTATAATGCAGTTTTTGAACATGTCAAGGAAGATTGGAAAATCCCGCCCTCCTTGACTGGATTCCTGCTTATAACCCTGACAACCGTTCTTCAAAAAAAATCTCTAACTGCGAATGGATCTGGCCCCAGTCCTGCCGATGACCGGTCCATTTCTTCGTGATGTCCATCATGGCCAGATACAGCATTTTCAGCAGACTGGCATCCGATGGAAATACCGTTTTCGATTTCGTTACTTTTCGCAGTTGGCGGTTAAATCCTTCGATTGTATTGGTTGTGTAAATCAGGCGTCTGACAGCCTCTGGGTATTTAAAATAAGTCGAAAGATTTGCCCAGTTATCTTTCCATGATTTTGCTATTTTAGGGTATTTTCCGCTCCATTTCTCATCAAAACTGTCTAGTTCCTCCAGTGCGGTTTCTTCCGTTGGCGCCGCATATACACGCTTTAAATCAGCCATCAGGGGTTTGATCTCCTTATAGGAAACAAATTTTGTTGTATTTCGTATCTGATGGATGATACACTGCTGGATCTCTGTCTGTGGAAAAACTGCCTCAATT
>JAAWCE010000042.1 GCA_022793065.1 Lachnospiraceae bacterium | reverse complement strand
GGAGAATGTGAAAAAAGGAAGAGAATATGGTGAAGAACTGATGCTTGCTTTGATACAAAAATTGGTGGCAGATAAACGATTTACTGAAATAGAGAGAATGAAAGATGATAAAGATTATCGTCTAATACTATACAGAGAATATCATATTATTTGAAAACAGGCACATTACAGGTCAGAAAATTTTAAAGATTTTCTGTCCATAATAATATTACGAGATTTTTCGCATTTAGGTATGTTATGGAGCGCTATATCTAAGTAAAGGCGAAGGCTTCTGTCCACAGAAACAGATTCACAGGATAAGTGCCAGATATTGGAGGAAGATTTTCATATCAGAATGACTCAGACATTGGAAAATGAAGTGTCGCTTATGTGTAATTTAAGTAAGGGTGTGGAGGAGAAAGGAATTGAAAAGGGAAGACAAGAAGGAATCATATCTGCCCTTGTTGAAATTCCCTGAAAGAAGGTATATAATGGATGCAGCGAAAAAAGGGAGGAAAATAAAATGGTAATTGGAATTTTTGGTGAAAGCTGTACAGGTAAATCTACGCTTGCTGACAAATTAAAGGATATTCTTAATGCTGAATGTTTTACTGGCAAAGATTATCTTCGTCTTGCCAAAAGTGAAAGTATGGCAAAAAGGATTTTTCAGAAAAAGTTAAATGAAGTATCATCTGGAGAACATATTATATATGTAATTTCTGAAAAAGAACATTTGGAACTGTTGCCAGAACAAGCAGTCAGAGTTCTTGTCACAGCAGAATTAAATATTATTAAAGAAAGGTTTACTCAACGGATGCGTGGGCAACTTCCGACTCCAGTGGAAGCAATGTTAGAAAAAAAACATGGATGCTTTGATTCTGAAATGCACGATATTCATGTAAAGTCTGGTCAAAATGATTTAGATGAAGTGTGTACTTCCATTCAAAATATCATTAATATGAAAGAAAACCATGCTGAGACCGAAGCAGAATAGTGCAAGACGCAAGCTCATATCTTTTGAGCTTACTACAAAAGATTAGAATGGCAAAGAAAGCGTGTATCACTTACAAATGTCTTCAGCAGAAATGACAAAAGTTCCGAAAAATTGCCCAATAGTTTGAAGTTTATAAAAAAGGCGTATTATGGTACAAAAAATTATATATCAAGATAGAAAGAGTGTGATATCCTGTTACCTGCCAAAAAATTCCGCACCGGATAAAAATGCAGCCGAGGAATTGCATCAGTTGACAGCATTAGAAGAAACATTGGACAGATTGACTGCGATACCAGACTTTTTCCAGAAGACTGAACCACAAATCAAAAAAATTATCCTGACACCGGATTTCCACAAAGGTTCTGGTATTCCCATCGGAACAGTGATGATGACAAAAGGCTTCGCAGTTCCTCAAGCAATGGGAAACGATATTAATTGTGGTATGCGGTTTTATATTACTGATTTGTCGGAAGAACGAATTCAAGAAAACCTTCCCTATTTAACAAAAAAGATTCGCCATATCTTTTTTCAGGGCGGAAGACAAATTCCAATGACAGGAAGACAACGAGAGGCATTGTTTCGTTATGGCCTTGAAGGAATACTAGAAACTCATACTGACAGTAAGAAGAATGGGTTGTGGCAGTATTATCAGCCGGAGATTCAGGAAAAATGGCTGCAACGAACTGTGTTCCGCGGGAGCTTAAAGACTGATGATACGGAAGGACTGGAAGATTTTATCGGCAGCTATGAGCGATTATCCTATGATGATCAAATTGGTACAATTGGCGGAGGTAATCATTTTTTGGAAGTACAAAGAGTGGCTGAAATTTATGATGGCCAGACTGCTAACGCCTGGGGAGTGAAAAAGGGCGCTGTAGTGGTGATGCTTCATGCTGGTTCTTTGACCATTGGACATCACAGCGGATTATTAAACCGCAAAATTTGTCAGGAAATTTACCCTTCAGGGATAACGCATCCTGAGAATAAAATATATCCCATTCCGGAAACAGGCATAGGATCGGATGCCTGGAAGCGATTTTGGTCATCTTCAGGGAATGCTGCCAATTTTGGTTTTGCCAATCGACTTTTTCTGGGATTCATGATTCAGGATGTTTTTACACATGTGTTGGGTGAATGTAATATGGACTTGCTTTACGATGCTCCCCACAATTTTATCTGGAAAAAACAGATTGCTGGTGAAAATTATTATATTCATCGGAAAGGCGCTTGTTGCGCAAATGGGTGCGAGGAAATGGAAGATACTGAGTTTGCCTATTATGGCGAACCGGTGATGATACCTGGTTCTATGGGAAGTTCCAGTTATCTGCTTCGCGGATTAGGTAATCAAGACTCCCTATGGAGTGCCAGTCATGGCGCCGGGAGAAAAAAATCCCGCGGCGACGCTATAAAGGGAAACGACGAGGCATTTGTGAAATTTATGGAAAAATTTCACATTATTACCCCTATTGATCCTGCTCGTACTGATTTAAAAGGCAGAACAGATATTTTGAAAAAATGGGAAGAATCAATTCGGGCAGAAGCACCATACGCCTATAAGGATATTAACGAAGTAATTGCTGTACACACTGCATGTCATATGGCAGATCCAGTGGCGCGATTAGAACCTATTTTTACAGTGAAGGCTTAAAAATGATTTCTTTGTGAAGTTGACAATCCCTCTATTATATTGTATACTCTATTATATAAACTGTTTATATAATAGAGTTATATATTAAAACCTATTTCTAAGTATACCGAAGCTTTACTCTATACGAATATATCATAGAATAGAACATGGAATAGAAATTCAAGGCCAATATTGATTAAAAAAAACAAATAGTTGAAAATGGAGCAATCAAAAGTATTGCACATTGATGAGGGACATCATGAAGAATAAAATTTTAGTTTGTTATAAGAGTGTAACCGGTTTTACAAAAGGGTATGCGGAAATGATAGCCCGTGAGATAGAATGTGCCATTAGGGATGTTAAGGATGTTACGCCTGAAATCCTATCACAATATGACATTGTAGTTTTTGGCAGTAGATTTCATGCTGGAACTGTTGATGGTTTAAAAAGAATAAAAGATTATGTTGAGAAAAGCAAAGTAAAAAACTTTATTATTTTTGCCACAGGAGCCATGCCCAATGCGGCAGAAGGAACCATACGCCAGGCATGGGAAAATAATCTAAATTCTGACGAATTGATTCATATTCCGCATTTTTATATGCCGGGCGGACTATGCTATGAGAAAATGCCATTATCTGAAAAAATATTGATGAAAACATTTGCTGCCGTTATGAAAAAGAAGTTAAGGAAGAAAAAAGACAAAACAGAAGAAGAAAGGCAATTTGAAAGGGTAATTTCAACATCCTATGATATTTCGTCGAAAGAATATGTGAAACCATTGATTTCCTTACTGAAAGAAAAATATATGTAAACAAAATATGCAAAGATGATAAGCAAAAAATACACCCCCAATAAAACCCATGAATTGCGGTAAGGTTTGACATTATTAGGGGCGCAGATGGTTGGCAGATAACCATTTTTCTGTACAAACATATAAGCAGAGAAGATACGTTAGCTTGTACTTTTGGTCAGGTAACCTATAATTCTGCGGAATAAGCTATGGCATCCACTTGAAATAAGAGATTGTGCTCCTGATCCGCAAATTCCGTCTGTATGGACTTCCTTGCGGGATATTTACCATGAAACCTTTCTTTCACCACTTTTTCCATAACTGGAATGTGATATATGTCTTTGAATAAACAATTCATCTGAACTACATTTTCAAATGTAAGACCAACCAAAGCCAATCTTTCTTCCATTACGTCAAACGCTGCATTAACTTGCTGTTCAATGGTTCCGTCTAAATTTCGGACACAATAATTTAAAAAACAATAATTGCCAGCTTTTACTATTCCCGAATGTGCCCATACCTCATTAACATCATATCGCACTATGTCATTCATCTTTACACCTCAATGCCCGTCTTCGGCGGGTTACTTACGAAAAATGTCCTTATTTGCTTCAATCAAATGCTTTCCTCATATGTCATTTGAATTTCCTTACATGTGTTTAAAATACGCTGAATTATTTCCTGCGGCTCAATTATTTTAATCTTATTTCCGAAAGAAAGAACTATGCCATACCAAAATGTCTCATGCTCAGGTACTGAAAAGCAAAATTCAAAATCACCGTTTTCAAATTCTTTTGTAATCTTTCCATTCAGATATTCCCGGCATTTTGACTTTATGACGGCTTTTCCATAAAGTTTAATATGAACAATCTGCTGCAAGGCATCTTTTTGCTTCACATCCGAAAGTGAATGAATTTTGGTATTTTTTAAATCTGTTATATATAAATCATCCATTCGGACTAATTTAAACATACAATAATCCTGATATTTTTCATAATATCCAATTAAATACCAATGATACCATTTGTATTGCAGGCTGATGGGTTCCACTTGAAGTTCTTTCACTTCATCACGGCTGTTCGTATAAGAGAATCGAACCATATGCTTTTTTTCAATTGCATCTTCTAATAGCACTAATTGTTTATTTATTCTTTCATCTTCCCTTGCCACACTAAAATCCACCAAAATATTATTACTTTCCACAGCATTTAAACTTTTTAATTTTGCTAAGGTCTGCTTCAAACTTTTACTGGCATATGCGCTTAACATACCTTTCAATGCGGCCATCATCCATTTTTGTTCCTGTTTTGTGGACACTTGCTTTTCCAGTACAAAACCGTCCATAATCTGATAACCGCCCTCTGGGCCGTAAAAAGACTGAATTGGAATACCGGCTTGTTCTAAGGATTCCATATCCCTCATAATTGTTCTTGATGAGACTTCAAATTCTTCTGCCAACTTTTGTGCGGAAGTGCGTCCATGATTTAATAAATAAACAATAATACTTAAAAGCCGATGAATTTTCATGTTTCTCCTTTCATAACAACAGTGTAGCAAATGAACTATGACAACATTATGTCATAATTCTTTTTTATTATCAAATTTTTTAAGGACATAATTTTCTTATAAAATAAATCCAACACAGAAAGTCTTACAAAGTAAAAAGATACAATACCGATACAAGTCGGAAAAAAGATAGATACACAAAATTGATAGGATTATCCGGAAATAATTAATATAACCCACGGAACAGTGCATGAAAGCGAGGTAAAGTTATGAAAAAGATTTTTTTATCCATGCCAATATTAATGATGAACATATTATTGGCATCCTGCGGACAGAGTAATGACATTCAGGGCATTGATTCAATTCCAAAGACAGTGGAGAGTGATTACCTGTCATCTGTAACTCCTGAAACAAATTCATCAGGAGAAAATATTTCTTCAAAGTCGGAAGATGATCTGCTTGCTCTGAAAGAGGCGTCGGGAGAAAGCTGGGAAGAAGAAGATGTATTTCTCTCAAGTCAAATTCTGAAAAAAGGCGAAACCATGCAAGTACTTAGTCCAACCAATGAAGATCCTGAAAATCATGGTGTGGATATTACACTTAATGAAGCAAAGGTATTTGATTCACCGGAAGACGCCGGACTGGACAGAACCCAAATACTGGAAAATGCAGAGAATTACGATACATCAGGCAATCCGGAGTGGTGTGATGTGAATGAGGGAAAAATTCTCGTCTGTGACATAACGGTGGATAATATTAATGATGATGAAGACTTGCATATGGGCACGTTTATGATAGCATACGCAGATCCTGACACCAATAAAGTAACCATAGTCTCTTGTGCTCCGGTTTATTTATCGGCATCTATCTCTAATGTAACTTCATCTGACTACCATCATTTTCAGCTTCCGAAAGGAGAGAGTAAAGACATGAAAGTTGCTTGGATGATCCAGGAGGTATATGAACCTGAAAATTTATATCTATGTGTAACTTATGACATCAGAGACCCTGAGGAACGGCAATATTTCCGCTTGATAGAACAAAATTAAAAAAGTTGGAACAAAAACATCTAAAACTGCAAATGCTTCAGCACATATGGAGTAAAAATATAGAAAAAATTTAGAAAACGCCCACTTGTTATATTAAGATTTAAAGAGTATGATATAAGTACTAAATTGTTATAAATAGCTTTCGATAGAAGAAAATCATTGCATAAATGATATTTTCTTGAACAAAGCTATTTATACAGAATTCAGAGAAAGTGGGATAACCATAATGAAATCTAAATATAATAACAAATATGTGCGTTGGGGACTGACGGCCTTTCTTGTAATTGCAGCAGCCATTACTTTTTATTATTTTATTTTCCACAGTTCTAATATCAAAGCGGGCTTAGGCACTGTAATCAATATTCTAATGCCGGTGGTGTTTGGGCTTGCTACCGCATATCTTTTGACGCCCATTTTGAATTTTGTAGAAAACAAAATGTTGAAACCTCTATGCCGGAAGTGTAAAATAAATCAAACAATGAAAATAAAGTCCCTCATTAGAGGTGTGGGGATTTTAATTACAGCGTTTCTGTTTATTGCATTAATCTGTTTGCTGTTTTCTATGTTGATATCACAGATTGTTCCCAGTGTACAAGGGCTTATGATGAACTCTGATTCCTATGTGGATAATGTGATTTCATGGATTAATCAGACACTAGAAAACAATCCGGAATTTAGTGAGTATATCATTAAAACGCTGGACAGATTTTCAAAACAGTTGGAAGAATGGCTGAACGAAATTATACCCAGTACGGCGGCGCTCATTCGCACCGTTTCCATCAGTGTAATGAATGTTTTGGATGTATTGTGGAATTTTATCATAGGATTTATTATTTCCATTTATGTATTAGCCAGTAAAGAACGATTTGCAGGACAGGCAAAAAAAGTTACCTATGCCATATTTGAAAAACATACTGCCAATATGATAATACGAAACTTCCGTTTTACCCATCAGACTTTTATCGGATTTTTAGGCGGCAAAATTGTAGATTCCATAATCATAGGAATTTTGTGTTTTATAGGAACAAGCATTTTACAGACACCATACGCGGTGTTGGTGAGCGTAATTATTGGTGTAACAAATGTAATCCCCTTTTTTGGCCCTTATTTAGGCGCTATTCCAACCACAATATTGATTTTTGTCGTAGATCCCATGCATCCGCTGAACTGTGTTTATTTTGTTATTTTTATTCTGGTGCTGCAGCAGTTTGACGGCAATTTCCTTGGGCCGAAGATATTAGGAAGCTCCACTGGTTTAACCGGTTTTTGGGTTATCTTTTCCATTACACTTTTCGGCGGATTATTTGGCATTTTAGGAATGATAGTGGGTGTGCCTATTTTTGCGGTGATTTATGCGGCAATTAGATCCGTTATTAATACCTTGCTTGAGAAAAAAGAACTTCCTAAGGATACAAAGAGATATGAAACTGTGGAATATGTAGATGAATCCGGACTTCATGAAACAATCATGGAAGAGAAAACTTCTGCTAAAAAGCAACATTCTTTCTCCTTTCAGGTTTATAGAAAAAGGTCTTCCCTATCCGCTCAGAAAAGTAGAGAGATGGAAGTTGAATCTGTAGAAGACGAACATTTTATAAAAGAAGAAAGTATCATGGAAGATAAAAGTGCAATCGAAGAAGATTTCAAGTAAGAACAAATATAACGTTTCAAAGTAGAAAATGTTTCTTCTTATGAGATACGATAAGGAGCATAGAGATGAGGTTTTTAATACAGCGCGTAAATGAAGCCCATGTCCAGGTTGAAGGACAGGTTATTGGAAAAATTGGCAAAGGATTGTTAGTATTTGTAGGAATCAGCCGTTCAGATTTTATGCAAGAGAACAATTCCGCAGAAAATGAGGACAATGATTTTGACCAAAAGAAGGCTTATGAAATTGCCGATAAAATGATAAAGAAACTGATTGGACTGCGTATTTTTGAAGATGAAAACGGAAAAACCAACCTGGATATGAAAGCGGTGGGAGGACAGCTTCTGATGATTTCTCAATTCACTTTATATGCCGATTGCCGTAAGGGAAACAGACCATCTTTTGTAAATGCCGGAGACCCCCAAAAGGCGAATGATATATATCGTTATGTGATTGACAGATGTAAGAAAGAAATAGAAGTCGTTGAAGAAGGCAGTTTTGGCGCTAATATGCAAATTTCATTGGTTAATGACGGTCCGTTTACCATAATACTTGATTCTGCAGAAATATGTAAGTAGCGCCCTTAGAAATGATGATTAAACCATTTACTTTAAATAATTAATATTTTTATATTTATTAGTTCTATTTCCTCATCAAGTGTGATAGAATATTGTTGTAACAATAAATCACAAAGGATACAGGAGGAAAATGTATATGGGTGTTATACTACAAAAGATGCCAAATGGATTGGGCATAGGCGCTTCGATTATTATAGTATTAATCTTGATATTTGTAGTTCTGATTATAATTTCAGGTTATGTAAAAGCGTCTCCCGACACGGCAATGATTATTTCCGGTTTACGAAAAAAGCCAAAGGTGTTGATTGGAAGAGCAGGGGTTAAGATACCATTTTTTGAGAGAAAAGATGAATTAAATCTTCAACTCATTCCAATTGACGTCAAAACATCAAATGCCGTACCCACTGCTGATTACATTAATATAAATGTAGATGCAACGGTAAATGTCAAAATCAGCGATAACGAAGAACGCCTGAAGCTTGCGGCTCAGAATTTTTTGAACAAGAAATCCGAATACATCGGCGGCGTTGCAAGAGAAGTTTTGGAAGGTAATGTACGTGAAATTGTAGGTAAAATGGCATTGGAAGAAATGGTGTCTGACAGGCAGAAATTTGCATTTCTGGTAAAAGAAAATGCGGAACCGGATTTGGCGGCAATGGGATTGGATATAATTAGTTTCAATGTACAAAATTTCGTTGACGGCAATGGCGTTATTGAGAACTTAGGTGTGGACAATATTGTTAAGATTCAGAAAAATGCTTCTATTTCCCGTGCGGAAAGCGAAAAGGAAATAGCAAAAGCACAAGCCAATGCAAAACGAGAAGCCAACGACGCAGAAGTAAACGCAGAATCTGAGATTGCTAAGAAACAAAATGAATTGGCAATACAAAAAGCCGAATTGAAACGTGAGGCGGATATTAAGCGCGCAGAGGCGGATGCCGCATACCGAATCCAGGAAGAAGAGCAGCGGAAGACAGTGGAAATTACCACTGCAAATGCCAATATTGCCAAACAGGAAAAAGAAATTCTGCTAAAACAGCGAGAAGCAGAAGTAATGGAACAGTCTTTGGATGCTCAGGTAAAGAAGAAAGCCGAAGCGGATAAATTTGCAAAACAACAATTAGCAGACGCCGTACTTTACGAGCGCCAACGGGATGCAGAAGCGAAGAAATTCGAGACGGAAAAAGAAGCCGAAGCTATGAAAGCTCAGGCTGAAGCCAAACGATATACTATGGAACAGGAAGCCGACGGTATCCGTACAAAAGGTCTTGCCGAGGCCGAAGCAATCCGTGCAAAGGCAGTAGCGGAAGCGGAGGGTATTGAGAAAAAAGCGGAAGCTATGGCAAAGATGGGAGAAGCGGCAGTATTGGAAATGTACTTTAAAGCATTGCCGGAAGTAGTCAAAAACGCTGCCGAACCCCTTACCAGTGTAGATAAAATCACAATGTATGGCGATGGAAATTCTTCCAAATTGATGAAAGATGTTATGGGAACCGTAGTTCAAATTACAGATGGACTAAAAGAAGCCACCGGCGTTGATTTACAGGCAGTTTTGTCAGGCTTCCTAGCAGGAAAAATTGCATCTGGCAGCCATAATTCTGAGAACCAAGAATCTTAAATCATGAGAAAACCGGACACTAAGTGAATACTTATTTCCTCATTTTGAATACCATTAAAAAGCTGTCTACCCCCCACAAAGAGTTGGCTAGACAGCTTTTTATTTAAATTTATATAGCCCAACGAAAATTTAATTAATTTATATAGTGTAACGAATTACATAGTTTATAGTTTAACGAATAGTTAGCGCCCAAGCCACAATCTTCCCCTTCAAGAACCACGCTAACTATTCGTTAAACTATGCTTTTGCGAATAGTTGTATGTCGAGGAATAAACTCTGCTATCGCAGCTTAACTTTCCGAAAAATAATAAGCAGCCATCTGAGCCCTGGAACTGAAAGGTTCCGTTTCCAATAATTTTTTTACTTCATCCTTAGAATAAAATTTCGCTTCAATTTGTTCGTTTTCTGAAGTATGGTCTTCAAAACTGCCTTCAACTTCAACAAAAGCAATATAAGTAGTTGTATCTGAAATAGCAACCGCCGCAAAGGAAGGGGGCAATATTTTCTTTATCTTTTTTATTTTTAATCCTGTTTCTTCATAGAGTTCCCTGGCGATACAATTTTCAATGGATTCCCCGGCCTCAATCATTCCGGCGCATAAATTATATATGGTACGATTTACCCCCATTCTAAATTCATGCAGTAATAACAATTTGTCTTCACAAGTTGCAACAATAGAGACGCCACTGGGTTTGCAGCCTACATCTTCAATTCCCTTCAAGTCCTTTCGGCTGACCATTTCATATTTTTTCTCTTTTCCAGCTTTATTTCGATAAGTAAGCTCATAATTTTTCAAATATTTTCCGTCTTTTACTTTCTCGAATTTAATAATTTCCATAAATTCATACCTTTCCATATTCCTTATAGATTATTAATGCCAATTATTTCTGCAAATTCATTTCATCTTCTGACATAAATTGTTCCCTCAAAGGTTTATTTACTTTTTTACGAGTGATTTCAACCAAACCTAAAGGAGTCATATCCACTACTGTTGTAGGAATTGCATCTCTTTTTACCAATGCCTTCAGATAGTCTAACAGTTCCTTTTTGTCTTTGATGGATTCCATATTTATAAAATCTACGATAATAATTCCTGAAAGATTTCTCACCCGTAATTGCAATGCAATTTCCCAGGCAGCTTCCATATTAATTCTGAGATATGCCTTTTCCATGGAATACTTTTTTTCCATTTTACCTGAATTGACATCTATAACCGTCAAAGCTTCCGTGGGTTCTATTACCAAATATCCCCCTGATTTTAGCCAGACATTTTTATGCAAAGCAGTATCCAATTTCTTTTCAACAGAATATAACATGGACAACGAAAGCATGGAATCCTGATATAAGCGGATGGAAAGACCCTTGTAAGTATCTTTATGCAAAACACAATATTCTGTCAACTGTTGGTAAAGTGATTTATTATCAGTAATAATTTCCCGCTTACCTTCTATCCACTGTTCCCTTTCAACAACGCATAAATCTTTCCTGGACTGTTCATGATCCGTCAAATGCTCCTCTAAAGAAGGACATTCCATCTCTATAGGAATTGCTGTGAGAAATTGCCTTACAATTGTTTCAAATGCCAAAGGGGGCTTTTTTAGGCAAGAAAAACAACTTCTGGACTGCGCAATATACAATAGTCTAAACAATTGAGCTGACAAGCTGTAGAATTCTTTTACAATATGTTCCAAAAGCTCCGTTTCCGTCCCCTGTTCCACTGCTGCCATTGTCCTGACAATAGCTCCCAAAGTCGGAAGCTCCAAAATATCTAATGCCATTCCTTCCGATATAAAATTGTCGTAGTCCGAAACGGATAATAATGTCTTAACTTCCTGGGTAAGACAGCCATTTTTCAATATGCCTTTGGACGTCAAAACTTTTTTTAATGAATGTCGTTTTTCTTTCTCCAATTTCTGAGAAAATCCCACTTTTTCCGAACCCAGCATTAACACAAAAAAATCATTTGACAGCGAAATATTCGCTGTTACAGAAGCACGTTTCCCTTTCTGGGCGTCTCGAATAATCTGCACCAAAAGTTCGTCTCCCTCTAAAATTCTGCCGTCAAATTTACGATTTACAAGATATGGCACAGAAACATTTTCCATGGAAAGAAAACACATTTCTCCATCAGAAATTTCTACAAAACAAGAATTCATATTCTTTACTATGTTTTTAATCTTACCAATATAAATTGCACCCACTTTGCTTACAGAATTTAGTAAAAAAGCTGCATCTATAAGACGATTATGATGTATGGTCAACGCACACAGCCTGTCTCGATATGTAGTGAATATGAGCTTTGCATCTTCTGTCTTTACCATAGCTGTCTCTTCTGCTGTAAATGTCACCGACGTTTTCGGTGCAATTTCTCTACTCATAACAATTCCCTTTCATATCCCAATCTTCAATCATAAAAAATAAACTTTTATATCCCAGCCCCTACTTCTCCCAGGGAAATAAATTGAGAATTCCCCATTTCACTCCCCACATTGGTATAAATATCCTCTCTTGTAATAAATAAAGCATCTTCACCCAATACTTCTCCGATATCGGAAAACAAAGCCTCAATTACATGTATTGGTTTAATATTACCGCTGCTGGAAGCGTCCAAAAGCATATAAATTTCTTTTCCCATCATCTTTAACTGAAAAATTCCCTCTTTCAGATTCACTTCTTTCATACCCTTTTTTGTCTTCTTGGTAATCAAAATCTGTTCTTTTGCCAGAAATTTCGTCAAAACTGTTTCATCTGGTACGTATCCTTCCATAAAACGCACCGTATATCCTGCTGCCGCCACGCTTGCCATGGCATTGCCAGCGGTATCCGGAAGGACTTTAACAGAAGTAATCTCAATTCCAGGAACACTTGCCCTGTTCAAAGATTCCATCACATCCTTGCAAGAGGTAACAGAATGTACCTCAATATCCATATATTCACCATGACTGGCCAATCCCACCCCCAAAGGCGCAGCGAAAGCCATAATTTGATGAGGACTGAATCCTTCCGAATATGCCACATCAATCTGCGCACGGCGGATAGCCTTTTGGAAAAATCGCATCAGGTCTAAATGGCTGATAAAGCAGACTGAACCATATTTTCTAAATTTAATACGAAGCCTCATAACACAATAGGTTCCTTTCTCTAAGTATAAATTATCTTGATTCCACACATACTCCTCCGCCAAATCTGGCAGCGCCGCATCCCTGACACTTTTGCCGACAATTTTCCGAAGTTTCCTCTGCCAAAGCCTTTTTCCATTCACGAATCAAAAATTCCTTTGTCACACCACAGTCAATAAAATCCCATGGAAGGATTTCATCCAAAGCTCGTTCCCGATGGGTATAGAATTCAACGGACAGACCACATTCTTCTATTGTTTCCAACCACCTGTCATTATGGAAATATTCTCCCCAGGCGTCATATATACTACCTTTTTCATATACCTTGCGTATCACCTGACCCAAACGTCTGTCACCCCTTGCCAGTACCCCTTCTAACACGCTGGCGTCAGCCTCATGCCAGTTGTATTTCATACTCTTTTGATTCAATTGTTCCGAAATTGCAACTCTGGTCTGATATGCCTTATCCAGAAAATCTTCTTTGGTACATTGGCTTGCCCACTGAAAAGGAGTAAATGGTTTGGGCACAAAGAAAGAAGTACTGGCCACAATCTGACATCTGTTACCGCCGCGTTTCTCTTTTGGCACGGTTTCAAAATAAGCAGCGGCAATTTTATTTGATAACTCTGCTATTCCACGGATATCATCCTGAGTTTCCGTGGGCAGTCCCAGCATAAAATAAAGTTTTACCCTTGTCCATCCGCCTTCAAAGGCAAGCGCCGCTCCTTTCAGTATGATTTCTTCGGTCAATCCTTTGTTGATGACATTTCTTAGACGTTGGCTGCCCGCCTCCGGCGCAAAGGTCAGGCTTGACTTTTTTACATCCTGTACTTTTCCCATGACATCCAGGGAAAACGCATCAATTCTAAGAGACGGCAAGGAAATATTCACATGCCGTTCACCACATTCTTTTATAAGAAAATCAATTAATTCCGGAAGTTTGGAATAATCACTGGAACTTAGGGAACTTAAAGAGATTTCTTCATATCCGGTATTTTGGAGTAACTCCATTGCATAAGTTTTCAAATTCTCCACATCACGTTCTCTCACAGGACGATATACCTGTCCAGCCTGACAAAAACGGCATCCCCTAATACAACCTCTTTGAATCTCAAGTACTGCCCTGTCCTGTGTCACTTTAAGAAAAGGTACCACAGGTTTGACAGGATAAGAAACAGATCCCATATCCTTAACAAGTTCTTTACAAACGGTGGCTGGAATCTCATCTTCCACAGGAGCAAAACGCTCAATGGTTCCATCGGTTTTATAGGTTACATCATAAAAGCGCGGTACATACATTCCGGGAAGCTTTGCAGCCCGACGCAAAAATTCCACGCGCCCAACCCCCTGCCCCTTACATTCTTTATACAAATCCAGCAATTCACGATATCTTGTCTCTCCTTCTCCCATATAAAAGATATCAAAAAAATCTGCCAATGGTTCAGGGTTATAAGTACAAGGTCCCCCGCCAATTACAATAGGACAATTTTCCCCTCTCTCCGCTGCATTAAGAGGAATCTGCGCCAAATCCAATATCTGTAAAATATTTGTATAACACATTTCATATTGTATAGTTATACCTAAAAAATCAAAATTCTTAACAGGTTCCTGTGATTCCAGGGCAAACAAAGGAATCTTCTCTTCCCGCATAATGGCGTCTAAGTCCACCCAGGGGGAATACACCCTCTCACACCATACATCTTCCATAGAATTAAACATATCATATAAGATCTGGATTCCCAAATGAGACATGCCAATTTCATACACGTCAGGAAAACACATTGCAAACCGGACCTGCACGTTAGAAAGGTCTTTCATGACTGCGTTTACTTCACCGCCAATATAACGGGCCGGCTTTTCCACACGCATCAGAATCTTGTGGCTGAGCGCCAATTTTCTCTCTGCCTCTATAAAATTATCCTGTAAACCGGATGCTAATTCCGAATCACTTTTTTCTTGTATTTCCATTACATTTCTCCTCTTGGATATCATTTTACCCCTTATTTCAGAAAACTTAAAATCATTCAATGTTCGCTGCAGCCATTTGCACCTTTATTTGTATCTTTAGTTCTCTCAGATGTTTATTTGAGTATTTCCTTCATTTTCTGTACATCAGCACCTGTCAATTCATGTTCGGTATAACGGGCCCTCTCATACAAACCGGCCATCCCTTCCACATGCAGTTTCTCTTCCCACTCTCTGGCAGTATTGTATGCAAGACGATTTCTATCGTTTTCCTGCATCTGTATGGAAGCGGAAAGAAGCTTCCTTTTGTATAATTTACGAATTCGTTCCCGATAGGACAGAAAACCCAATAATTTTTGCTTTTTCTTTTCTGGATTTTTTTCAAGCTCACATCGCTCTCTCAAATCAAAGGCATCCTCATCTTTCATGGAGATATTTGGAGAGGATCCGTACCTTATAAAATAATTCCATAAAAATACAAGCAGACGAATCATTAATTTTGCAAAGAGAATTAAAAAAACAAATACCAACAAATACCAGATATATTCCCATAGCCAAAAAGGTTCTTTCATTTCAGGAATCATATCCTTTATTGAAATGTCATTAGACGGTATTCCAATTCCTCTTTGTATATTTTCATCGGTTCCCTTAGGTAAATTTGAAAGCAGCATACGCAAAAATCCTACAATGGCATTTTTTACATAATTCAGAATAAAGGAAAGCCATTCAAATTGTGTGCTGAAAATCATTACAATGATTCCCAGAAAAGTAAATTTTAATGTCATTCCAAATCCTGAACGAAACATTTCCGAAGCCGGAAGATATCCTGCACTACTCTGGTTCACTACCAGAAAATCAAGATAATGCCGTAGATAAACACTGATAAAATACAGGGCAATTACACCTATAAGCGTAAAACTATAATACAAATCCCACGAATCTGTCCCCTGATAATGCTGCAGAAAAATTGCACCTGCGGAAATCAGCACCCCTACAATCAATGGTATGGGTTCGGTGTATGGCGCTTCTTTCACCAGCATATAAAGGGACACCGCCGCATATACAAATACAGCGCACACACAGATTCCGCCCTGAAAAGAAGGACTGATACAATTTAATCCAAAAACCAGCCCTACCATTGCCATATGTGAAAGTACAAAAATATAAAAGCGTTTTATTTTGCATCTCATAATAAAAAATATCAAAGGAAATATACTACAAACACACCAGATTGCCACATCCGGTTCATGCAGTCCTGTCAGTTCCTTCACAAGACCCATTACCGTCAATACCAGCGGAAATAATATCCAATGATTTATTTGCTCCGTGAGAATTTCTTTCCCATACCCAATTAATTTACTCTTCATTTTCCCATACTCTTTTTCAAAATGATCTGTTTCCCATATTATCCTATGAGAGTTCAGGATAAATTACATTTATATTTTTCAATAATTTTTGAGGCAGTTCCGGTGCTTGCTGTTCTGCTGCAGGATAAAACCACATAAACGGCTTATTTGACATCTGATATTCCGTCATCAATTCTACGAAATCATCATACTGATTTGGCGCTACAAAACAGGTGAACACACTGCCGCTTTCCTGAAATAACTGCTCTCTGAAAGTATCTGCAAAATTAACCACAGGCTGCTTGGTATCAACCCTTGCCAAAGCGCGAAAAACAGTTTCCATCTGTCCTGTCCCCCCTTTTTCCTTTATGGAGACAAACCCATGCGTCACTACATCCACACCGTTCCCATAACAGGATACTTGAAAGTCCTGACGCAGAAAAAATGCACAGAGAGACGCTACAATGCGCAATGACATTTCCACACTTTCTTCCTTCCTTAAAATGCCGTCATCCTGAATATTAAAGAAAATACGGACATATTTCAAAGAGGTATAATTTTGTTCATTCACCTTTAGTTCATCTGTTTTGGCGGTTGCCTTCCAGTTAATGCGGCGCATATCATCATAGGGCTGATATTCCCGAATCCCTCTGTATTCAAACGGATCCTCCAGCAAATGTCGTTTGGAGAGGATTTCTCCGTTCAACTGCATCAGAGACTGCATCAGCTTTCGGCTGTTAAAAGGCTTTGGATATACATACAATGTGGTATTTATTTTCTGTTCTTTTACCATCTGACTCAGCAAAAACAGATCAGAAGCCACCAGACTGAATTCATCAATTGTATAATACCCTCTTTTACCCCCGGTAAATTTCAATGTGCGCGTCACTTTTTCTCTTTCTCCAATGCGAAACACATCATTTCTATAATATTGATCCGTTGTCCTGGAGCCTTTTTGATTATCAAAGATCAGCTCCCGGCCCGTCATAAACTTTACTTTCAGCATTGCCAGGGGCAGCCGTTTTCTATTCTCAATTATTTCCTTTAATTCCCCCTGTTCTCCCTGAAAAATATGATCCGTGCCAAAGAAAATGCTCACATACAAATGCCTGCACCATAATTTTTCATAAAGAATCTTCTGAAAAACAAGAAGGAAAAAACCGATAATACCGATTCCCAACAATTTTATCATTTTTCAAATTCCTCAGTGGGGACAGGGATGGACGCTATTATTTTTTCCACCAGCTTATTTGTGCCGTCCATACCATATCCTAATACAATGCGATGGGCCAGTACAGGAATGGCCAATGCCTTGATATCGTCCGGAGATACATACTCTCTTCCGCTCAGAAAAGCATATGCTTTTGCACAACGCAGAAGGGCAAGATTTCCTCTGGGACTAACCCCCATAACAACCTGTTCTCCCTCTCTGGTTGCCCCCACAAGGTCCACCATATATTCCTGTATACACTTATGTACAAACACGCTGCTTGCAGCCTCTCTTGCCTGGGCAAGTTCTTCCAGCGTCAACACGCTTTCCAGTGAATCCAGCGGTTCCCTGTCCATATATGTTTCCAGAATGGCAAGTTCTTCCGCTCTGTCAGGAAGCCCCATGGAAAGGCGCATCATAAAACGATCCATCTGTGCTTCCGGCAAGGGAAAAGTTCCCGTTGTTTCCACCGGGTTCTGGGTGGCTATGACAAAGAAAGGCTTTCCAGGGCTGTAGGATTCACCGTCAATTGTCACCTGTCTTTCCTCCATACATTCCAATAGTCCCGCCTGTGTCCTGGGAGTGGCGCGATTAATCTCGTCTGCCAAAAGAATATTGGTAAAGACAGGACCTTTACGCAAAACAAATTGATTTTTCTGACGGTCAAATATATTGATTCCAGTGATATCGCTGGGAAGTAAATCCGGCGTAAACTGAATTCTGGAAAAATTCCCACAGATGCTTTTTGCCAGCGTCTTTGCCAGCTTTGTCTTCCCAGTGCCGGGAACATCCTCCAGAAGCACATGCCCGTCTGCCAAAAGTGCCGTTAGGAGTAATTTGGCAGTCTGTTCTTTTCCTATGATTACTTTTGCTATATTGGTGAGGATTTTATCCCCAAACTGTTTCCCATTCATAGTTCCCGTCCCAATCCTATATCTGCATTTTATTTTTCACAAGTTTCTTATTTTATAGTATCTTTTTTCCTATTATATTTTTCAAATCAGCTTCCTGCAACTGGAATTTCTTCCAGACTTACGGCAAAAGGCCCCTCATACTTTCCATTCTTGTACCTCTCTTGAGAAAATACCATATTTCCCTGCACATCCATGATGCTGCCATTTACGGAACCTCCTGTCACTGGAGTCACGGTGCTGCCATCGCACAAAAAAGCCAGACGTATTTCTCCGCCGAAGTACCCCGTAAAAGGGTCCATCTGAAAATCCGAGAAACTTACAATATGCAGATAGCATCCGGATTTCATCTGGGCCATTGGCATTGTTCCCACAGGTACAGAAATAGACGTATAAGTGCCCGTAGGTTCAATTTTAAGATAATGGGCAAAACGGCTGTCTCCGTGAATTGTGCGCAAAACGCCTTTTTCCAAAAGAGTCCGATCCTTCATGGGAATACCTTCCTGACTGTAAGGATCTTTGGCTTTTAAAATAATTGTCAGCTCGTCGCCTTTGACCTCTTCTCCCTGGACCTGCATGCCTGTCTGATAACCGGAATATTTCTGATAAATCATTCCCGCTCCTGCACGATTTATATAATATTGAAAGAAAGTCCGCATTTCTTCACCGGAAAGTATCACTCTATATTTGCCCGCCTTAGGAGCAACCTTTGCTTTGGCTCTTGCCTGCGTCATTTCCAATGCTTCTTCCACATCTTTCCGAAGCGCTTCGGTGTCTAAGTCACGATAGGAAAATTGATGATAAGTTTCCACATCCTGAGGTGCGTTGCACTGCACAACATATTCTCCAGATATTTCACAAATTTCATAACTTACATCAACCCCTCTGGCATTTACAATCCGTTTGATAATCCGTTTGGAGAAAATTTCTGCCGAGTTCAGGAATACAGCATCCTGTGTATCGGCTGCAAATAACGCTTCTGCCATTTTCTTCATGTTTTCTTCCGGACTTTGTCCTGCCAATGTTCCGTTGGAAGGAACCAATGCCTGCGTTGTCCCCGATACCAATTCATACCATGGATTCGCTACAAAAGACGCCCCATGGTAAGCAGAGCGAATTGCAGATGCAATTTCCTCCTCGTCCATTTCAGGAAAAATTTGCACTGAGGAGGAACCCAGCATGGAACTATTACCCTCTGCCCCATTTTCTTTCTCAAAGGGACAAAAAACAGTCACAGTATATTCCAACAGATTTGTACGCCTTTTTAAGTCCAGCTTCCGACGAATGAAAAAACATTCCACTGATTCCTGAGAAACTTCGTTAATTGTATAATCATCAATTCCTTCCTGCAATAATACATTTCTTATTTGATCAATCATTGTATAAATCTCCTTCTGCTTCTTTCAACTCTTTTATTATTTTAGCATGTAACGCAGATTTACTCAATCATATTATCATAATTTCCGGAGTAAAATCTTCACTTCTCTTTTAGGAATTTCACTCTCTTATTTCCTTTATCATATCCCATTCCATAATATTATAAAGACAAAAACTCCCAAATGTCGTTTTCTTAAGTTAAATTGTCAAAGAGATTTCCATGTTGGCCAGCTCAAATTGCCTGGAAACGATATAAGCAAGTACGGCTGACCAACATATACATTGTCGTATGCAAAAAAGACTATGGGTTTTCACATAGCCTTTTTGCATACACTCTATTGAAACTGCCAACGCCCCAAATATGGCGCGTTTGTTAAGACACTCTTTTCCCGTCCAATGGCAATAAATTAAAACGGATAAAATATCCTCTGTCATGATGACATACAGGACAGGCCGCCGGCGCGTTTTTTCCTTTAAATACAAAACCACAGTTTAAGCACATCCACTCTTCCTCCACATCGGAGATAAACAATTTTCCTTCGCGGATCAACTGTTCATATCTGCCGAAACGGTCTCCATGCACTTTTTCAATGCCGGCAATCTGCTGAAAAGTTGCCGCTATCTGGTCAAAGCCTTCTTCTCTGGCTTTTTCTCCGAACGATTTATAAACCGTGTCATGTTCTTCATATTCGTTGTGCTGCGCCATGGAAAGTAAATCCGCAATATTATCCGAAATATCTATAGGGTAACCGCCGTCAATAAAAATTGTATTTCCCGCCATTTCTTTTAAGTGATTGTAAAAAATTTCGGCATGTTCTTTCTCCTGAGAAGCCGTAAAACCAAATATGGCGCTAATCACATACAATCCGTTCTTTTTGGCCTGAGAAGCGGCAAAAGTATATCTGTTTCTGGCCTGGCTTTCCCCGGCAAAAGCCCTCATAAGATTATCCTTTGTAACACTTTTAGAAAATTCTACCATACTCCACTCCTTTTCTATTTTGAAACCATTTGTCTTCTTTCTCGTTTCAGTATGCCCAATTAAAAATGAAATTATAATTAGCTATTGTTTTTGAGGGAAAAAAATACTAAAATGATAGTGTTATGCACAATAAAGCTTATTTTGCTGAAAGAAAATATGAGGTATATGATAAGATGAAACTTCAACAGATACTCAGTTATGTGCGCAGAGCTGTGGATGATTATCAGATGATACAGGAAGGCGACAAGATTGCAATAGGCATCTCAGGCGGAAAAGACAGCCTTACCCTTCTATATGCGCTTCACGGATTGAAACGTTTTTATCCCATGCGTTTTGAAATCCATGCCGTTACGGTAGATTTAGGCTTTCAAAACCTGGATTTGGAAAAAATAAAATCCCTTTGCCGGGAATTAGATGTAGAATATACCATTGTAAAAACAGATATTGCACAAATCATTTTTGAAGAACGCAAAGAAGATAATCCCTGTTCCCTGTGTGCAAAAATGAGAAAAGGCGCCCTGAATCAGGCCATCAAAGAAATTGGCTGCAATAAAGTTGCCTATGCGCATCACAAGGACGATGTGGTGGAAACAATGCTGATGTCTCTAATTTATGAAGGACGTTTTCATACATTTTCTCCTGTAACTTATCTGGACCGGACAGGGCTTATTGTTATCAGACCCTTAATGTATATGAATGAAGCGGATGTGGTCGGATTTGTCCATAAAAACAATGTGCCTGTGGTAAAAAGTCCCTGTCCTGCAGACGGTCATACCAAACGGGAATATGTCAAGCAGTTACTGCGGCAAATAAACCGTGAAAATCGAGGCGCTAAGGAAAGAATGTTCACAGCAATTCAAAACGGCAATATGAAAGGTTGGTCGGAATACAATGGCAGTCATAAATAAAACCAATTATCACGATGAACAAAACAGACAAAATATTTTAAAAATGCGTGCTGTCTTAGAGACACTCCCCTCTTTCTGTAAGACTTTTTTCAGAGGAATCGAAGAATATACCTCTGCACGTACCCGGCTGGCCTATGCTTATGATCTCAGACTTTTTTTTGAGTATCTTCATGAGCAGAATACCATTTGTGCCAAAATGGACCTGAAAGATATTCCATTGACTTTGTTGGACAATTTGACCAGACTGGACATTGAAGAATATCTGGAGTATATGTCCCTCTATCAAAAGGATGGAAAAGACATCACAAACGAGGAGCGGGGAAAAGCAAGAAAACTGGCGGCGCTTCGCAGCTTTTACAATTACTTTTATCAGTCGGAACTAATCCAGAATAATCCGGCGGCGCTTGTCCCTCTTCCCAGGCTTCATGAGAAAGAAATTATACGTCTTGAACCAAATGAAGTGGCGCAGTTGTTGAATCAAGTAGAGGATGGCACAAAACTGACCAAAAAAGAATTAGAATATCATAAAAAAACTAAAATACGCGATGTGGCGCTGATGACATTGCTTCTGGGCACCGGCATCCGTGTATCCGAATGTGTGGGGTTGGATTTAAATGATGTAAATTTTGATGTCTGCGGTATTAAAATACGCCGCAAAGGCGGTTATGAGGCAGTGGTATATTTCGGTGAAGAGGTAGAGACCGCCTTGCTGGATTATCTGGAAGAAAGAGAACATGTTATTCCCATGGACGGACATGAAAACGCCCTGTTTCTCTCTCTGCAAAACCGCAGAATGACCGTGCGTGCAGTGGAAAATCTAGTAAAAAAATACGCATCCCGCGTAACCACTTTAAAGAAAATAACCCCCCATAAACTCAGAAGTACATACGGAACCACCTTATACCAGGAATCGGGAGATATTTATCTGGTGGCAGATGTATTGGGACATAAAGATGTGAACACTACAAGAAAGCATTATGCCGCTCAAGAAGATGAACGCCGAAGAAAAGCAGCCCAATATGTGAAACTGAGAGAAAAATAATTCAGAATATATGTTTGCTTTTTGACGTCAGTTATGTTATAATAAAACCATATTCAAAACATGAAACTGTCAAGTGGTCATCCACATCGTGATTGCATTATAATCAAACTATTGTTTTCAAGGATGAGATATTTGGTTCATATAAGAGGAGGTAACAAATGGCTTTTGAAAAAACAACCGCAAAGCAGCAAGAGATACTTGATTATATTAAAAGTGAGATTCTGAAAAAAGGGTATCCTCCAACGGTACGTGAAATTTGTGAGACAGTTGGATTAAAGTCCACATCGTCGGTACACTCTCATCTGGAAACGCTGGAAAAGAACGGATACATCCGGAGAGACCCTACCAAACCCAGGGCAATAGAAATATGCGACGACGGCTTTCAGATGCTGCGCACGGAAATGGTAAGTCTGCCAATCATAGGCAATGTGGCTGCGGGGCTTCCCATACTTGCCGAAGAAAATATTGAATCTTATTTTCCGGTTCCCGCCGATATTGTACCAAAGGGTGAATCTTTTATATTAAATGTTCATGGGGATTCCATGATCAACGTAGGAATTTTTGACGGAGACAGAGTTTTTGTCAACACTTGCAGTACCGCGGAAAATGGTGAAATTGTAGTTGCGCTCATTGATGACTCAGCCACAGTTAAAACTTTTTATAAGGAAGACGGTCATATTCGATTACAGCCCGAAAATGATTCTATGCCGCCTATTATAGTGGATGATTGTCAGATTTTGGGCAGAGTATTTGGTATTTTTCGCTTTTATCGTTAAAAATATTTTATTGCCAAAAGTATTTTACTCTTTTTGTTTACCCAATACGATATAGAAACTGCTTTTATGGAAATTTTTCTTTATTTTGTTAGCTTTTTGCAAAATTAATAGCTGATGCAATGTCTTATTTGACAAGACTGCTTTTGACATTGCCGTATTTCCAGGCATGAATGGGATGAAACAATGTGTTTCGGCTTGTCGAGTACTGTATATGTGTGTCAAAAATTAAGTATAAATCTACAAATTTTGCAGATATTAATACGGCAGATTCTAAATACTGTGCAAATAGGGAAGCAAGGAGGTAAAAATCATGGGAAATAAATTTTTAGACGGCACTGCCCTTACCATTGCAATCATAGGTGCAATTAACTGGGCGCTGATTGGTTTGTTCCGTTTTGATTTGGTAGCTTTTATATTTGGCAATATGTCCTGGCTGTCCAGAATCGTCTACGCCATTGTAGGCTTATGCGGGCTTTACCTGATCAGTTTCTATATGCATTTGGGCAATAGAGGGGAAGAAGCATAGCAGACAAAAAGAAAGCCCTTTGATCTATTCTTGATCAAGGGCTTTTTTATGCACACGGGCACCCAAATCTTATTTTAACGTATTCATATCCACTTGAATTCCATCTCTCCAGATGCGTTCCAAATCATAAAGCAGCCTGTTTTCTTTGTCAAAGATATGCACAATGACATCTCCAAAATCTAACAAAATCCAGTTTGCTGTCTTATATCCTTCGGTTTGCTTTTCCGGATACCCGGCCCTACCAAGTTTTTCCTGTACATTGTCGCACAATGCCTGAATTTGTGCCTTGTTGGTACCCCCTGCAATGACAAAATAATCCGCAATCACGGATACTTCACTGATGTCAATCACACGAATATCCTCTGCTTTTTTATCTTCCAAAGCTTCAATTGCAAGCTTTGCTATTTGCTTTGCACTTTCACTGCCCATTCACTTCACTCCTATCGTTCTCTTTTATTTCACAGCGCTCCATATCTCTATAATAAAGCCATGTTCTCTCTGTCATTGGGTCCAGGCTGCTTCCAGTGGTCTTTAAATAAGATAGGGTATCTTCTAAAATAGCCAACAATGCCTGATCCAAATTGACAAAGGCCAGTTTCCTGATTTTAGCCAGATTCGGAGCCTGACTTCTGCCAGGTTCAATGTAATCTGCAATAAAAATAATCTTCTCTAACGAACTCATCCCAGGTCTGCCCGTGGTATGATTCTGAATGGCATTTAAAATATCCTGATTTTTAATTCCATATTTTTCTGCCGCAAGGTAGGCTCCCACTTTTGCATGGAGCAAAAAAGGACTCTTCTTTTCCACTTCCGTCATATGAATCTGTCTTTTTTTGCAAATCGCAAGGCGCTTTTCATCCGACATACATTTTGCACAATCATGAAGCAAGCCGGCTGTCTGTGCATCCTGTATGTCACAATCATAACGCATGGCCAAAGCAGCAGCCGTAAATGCCACCCCCAGCGTATGCTCATATCTTTTCGCATCCTGCACCTTTTTCATTGCTTTCCGCAACTTTTTCAAATGATACTTCACTGTAAAATCCCTTTTCCTTCACATAAGCCAACACACTGTCCGGCACCAGATATTTTATACTTTGTCCTCTGCTCACACGCCGCCTGATTTCTGTAGAAGAAATAGACATACTGACAAAGGGAAGCAATATAATTTTATTCTGGCAGCCCTGTGTAAATTTTTGTTCCAGTTGGTATTTTTTCCGATTCATTTCCTGCATGTCCGCATCGCCTCTTAAGGCTGCAATTAGAGTACAGCAATTCAATATTCTGTCAGGATACTTCCAGGTTTCAATAGAAAACAGGCAATCCGCACCTACAATAAAAAAGAAGGTATCTTCCGGATACTTCTGTTGAAGCAATTCCAAAGTTTCATAGGTATACGTATACCCTTCTCTTTTAATCTCCAAATCAAGACATTTAAAATGCGGATGCTCCTTGACAGCCAGATCCGTCATATGAAATCGTTCTATTCCCGCAATAAGTTCTTTGGCGTCTTTTTTATATGGCATACCTGCGGGAATAAACCACACTTCATCCAATGCAATCCCGTCCAATGCCCACTCTGCCAGCAACAAATGTCCTACATGAATGGGGTTGAACGTACCTCCCATAATACCGATACGCCTCATGGCAATACAATCCTGGGATGATCTTTATCCGGTTTGTATAGAACAAATTTTTTGCCTATGACCTGTACCACTTCAGAATGAGTTCTTTCTGCAACCATTTGCGCTATTTCACGAGGATCATCCATACAATTCTTCAATACGGCAATCTTGACCAATTCGTTGTTGTGAAATGCTTCGCTGATTGCATTTGTCAACTCCGGTGTCAGACTTGCCTTTCCCACATGAAAAACAGACGTCAGATTTGCTCCCAGGCTCTTTAAATAGGCCCTTTGTTTACTTGTCATATTATTTCCTCATTATATCTCTCTATTTTACTATCACTTGCACATTCCGTATCATGCAGCCACTTTATTTATAATAATCAAATGAGTGTCCATAGATACGGACAGTGTCTCCGTCCTGAATTCCCAATTCTTCTAATTGGGTCAAAATGCCCGTCTCTTTCAGGAAATTCTGGAAAAATGTAAATCCTTTCTCGCTTTCCAGGTTTGTATAACCCAACATTTTCTCTACTTTGGGGCCTTCCACCACATATTCCTCATTTTTCTCATCGTATGTGACTGTAAAAGGATCTGTCAAATCCTGGAAAGAAGCCTGGTCCGGGAAATATTCCTGTTCAAATACTGTTACCTCATCTCCCAATTTCTCCAACATCTCATTGACATAATATAAAAGCTCCCTTACACCCTCACCGCTGACAGCGGAAATGGGATATACCGCAATTCCCTTTGGCTCAAATTCCGCTTTGATTGCTTCAATTGGATTCTGCTCTTCTTCAGCATCTCCCTGAGGACGGTAAATTACATCAATTTTATTGGCTGCTATAACTTGAGGACGTTTGGCAATATCCGGATTGTAAGCTTCCAATTCTTTGTTAATTGCGTAAATGTCCGTCACAGGGTCTCTTCCTTCTGTACCAGCAGCATCTACAATGTGAATAATTACTTTTGTACGCTCAATATGACGCAGAAATTCATATCCCAGCCCTACGCCTTCGGAAGCACCTTCAATGAGTCCTGGAATATCTGCAATGACAAATCCTTTGGTGCCCTCTAAATCCACCACCCCCAGATTGGGATTGAGCGTTGTAAAATGATAATTGGCAATCTTAGGCCGGGCGTTTGTAACCCTGGACAGGAAAGTGGATTTTCCCACATTGGGCAGTCCCACCAACCCTACATCTGCAATCACTTTAAGCTCTAATAAAAGTGTCAATTCCTTGGCAGGTTGACCGGGTTGGGCATATTTGGGCGCTTGCATTGTACTGGTGGCATAGTGTTGATTTCCGCTTCCGCCTCTTCCACCCTTTAAAAGGATAAATCTTCGGTTTTCTCCGGACATATCCGCAATGACCTGACCGCTTTCTGCCTCTTTGATTACGGTTCCCTGGGGTACTTTTAAAACAATATCTTTGCCGTCTTTCCCACGACAATTTTTTTTACCTCCAGGTTCACCATCTTCTGCCTTGTATTTTTTTGAATTACGGTAGTCAATCAGAGTATTTAATCCTTCATCCACCTCAAAGATAACGTCGCCGCCACGTCCGCCGTCACCGCCGTCAGGTCCGCCCGCCGGCACATATTTTTCCCGACGAAAGGAAACGTGACCATCGCCCCCCTTGCCGCTTCTGACATATATTTTGGCTCTGTCTGCAAACATCCTCTACCTCTTTCTAAAAATACAGGACCTCAAACGATAAGGTTTGAAGTCCTGTAATAAAATTCAGCTCTCATAGTATGACCGTCCATTACGCCACAGCGCAATTTCAGCCACACTTGCAGAACCAGTTTATTGCTCCACGGGATAAACGGAAGCTTGCTTCTTATCTCTGCCCTTTCTTTCAAAACGAAGGATGCCGTCAACCTTTGCAAACAAAGTATCGTCGCCGCCTCTTCCTACGTTTACACCAGGGTGAATCTTAGTTCCGCGCTGTCTGTATAATATATTACCGGCCTTTACAAACTGTCCGTCAGCTCTTTTCGCGCCTAATCTCTTGGATTCGGAATCTCTGCCGTTCTTGGTAGATCCCACACCTTTCTTATGCGCAAAAAATTGAAGGTTCATATTCAACATGGCTCACACCTCCTCGAATTTTACTTGTAAATACTTCTCACCATATTCTCTGCTGAGATTTTCTAATGAAAAAATCATAGCATCCATTAGGAAACTTGACTTTTCCTGCAAAATACTCTCAAAATCACATTTGAGAAACCCTGTCTCTTCATTTGATGTGACCTTTATCTGTTCACCGGCCAGCACCTCCAAAGAATTAACGGTTCCTATGGTCAAAGCTGAAATAGCCGCACACAAAATATCGGGTTTGCCTCTTTTGGCGTATTCCGCATGTCCCATACAATAAAAGCCTTGATAACCAAAATCCAGGCTCTTACGAATTATCACGGTTGTCATAATACTTATGAATTAATCTTATCAATTTTGACCTGTGTATATGCCTGTCTGTGACCGTTTTTCTTATGATATCCGGTTTTTCTCTTGTACTTATATACAATAACCTTCTTACCCTTACCCTGCTCCATAACAGTTGCGGATACGGTTGCATTTGCAATGTCTTCGCCAACTTTCAGGGTTCCGTCACTTACTGCGATTACCTGGTCAAAAGTAACAGTACTTCCGTTTTCTGCATTCAACTTTTCAATCTTGATTACATCTCCTTCAGATACCTTGTACTGTTTTCCACCTGTTGCAATAATTGCGTACATAATAAGACACCTCCTATTCATGAATGTCACACATTCATTTACTCGCTGGTCTTGGTGGTATTTATAAAAATGCCTTCTAAATACACTTCTACCGAACCATGCGGCATGTATGTCATCCTGCTGAAAAAAAGAACAGGTAAAACATACCATGACATCATAACATAAGGCGCCTTAATATGTCAATAGTTTTAATTTGTTTTCTTCTCAAAATCTTCAACATATTGTGTAATCAGTTTTACGGTTCCATCCTCTCCCAACACACTGCTGTTAATACACAAATCATAGCTGTCAGCCCGCCCCCATTTTTTGGAAGAATAGTAATTGTAATAGCTCTGTCTTTGCTTATCTTTCTTAATTATCATGTCCTTTGCCTTAGATTCCGACAGGTGATACCGTTCCATAATCCGCTCAATCTTCGCACGCTCGTTGGCATAGATAAACAGATTTACTACATTTTTTCTCTCTGCAAGCGCATAATCCGCACACCGGCCTACAATCACACATGGACCTTCCTCAGCAATCTTTTTAATAGTGTCAAACTGTGCAAGAAAAACTTTATGGCTGATCGGCATATCCACAAAAGAAGAAGCGTTGTAACCAAAAGAATAGGTATCCATTACCAAATTATATAGAAAAGAGTTTGTAGGACGTTCATCATGATTCTGAATCATCTCTTCACAGAAACCACTCTCCTGTGCCGCTCTTGTCAATAGTTCTTTATCATAACATTTAATACCAAAGTATTCTGCTACCTTTTCACCAATTTCACGTCCTGCAGAACCAAACTGTCTCCCGATTGTAATTACCGTATTCATAAACCCAACCCCTTTCCTTTTTCTTCGGTTACTGTTTACTCCGCCACCAGCAACCATGCTTTGCCCTTATGTCTGTATTGGGTAACATTCCATTGACGGCGCATAGAAACGCGCCTTTTATCAGAATTATGAATAATATGTTCTGATAAATATATTATATCACAATTAAAAGACTTCGACAACAAAAAATATTTTCTATCATTATGACAATATTTCCAGCAAATGTCTGAAATAATCTGGTAATGGCGCATCCACTTCCACATATTCAGATGTGGTTGGATGCCGGAAGCCGAGAATTTTTGCATGAAGGGTCTGACCCTGGAGGACAAAAGGCGCTTTTCTGTTAGGTCCATATAAGGCATCCCCAAGCAGCGGATGTCCCATACTTGCCAGATGCACTCTAATTTGATGAGTACGCCCCGTTTCCAGTTCGCACTCAAGATAAGTATAGTTTCCCAGTTGTTTCAGAACATGATAATGGGTAACGGCATGTTTTCCGTTCTTCTCGTTGACCCACATTTTCTTTCTCTCCGAAGGATGTCGTCCAATGGGTTTGTCAATGCTCCCATCTTCATGTAGAATACCATAACAAATTGCATGATACTTTCTTGTGATAGAATGTTCTTTTAGCTGTTCCGCAATACAATTATGGGCCCTGTCATTTTTACAGGCAATAATGGAACCTGTGGTATCCATGTCGATCCGATGGACAATGCCCGGCCGCAGACAACCGTTGATTCCCGACAAATCCTTACCGCAGTGATACATCAGTGCATTGACCAATGTACCGCTGTAGTGCCCAGCCGCCGGGTGGACTACCATTCCTTTAGGCTTATTTATCACAATTACATCCTTATCCTCATACAAAATGTTAAGCGGAATGTCTTCTGCCCGAATGTCCGGCTCTTGTGCCGGCGGCAGCAAGAACGAAACACGATCTTCCGTTTTCACGCGGTAAGAGCCTTTTACGACCTTATCGTTTACCGTCACTCCGCTTTCTTTCACCATTTTTTGTATAAAAGAACGCGACAACGAATCGATAAGCAATGACAGACACTTATCGATTCGTTCACCTTCTAACGCTTCACTTATTTCAAAACAATATTTTTCCATCCATCCTCACGTTACTATGACTTTACTTTCCCAGTAAAAACTTCAAGTCATCTTCCTGATATATAAACATAAACAGAAGAAACAGACATATGGTACAGACTACAATATAACAATCCGCCACATTAAACACAGGAAAATGAATCAAAACAAATGAAATGAAATCAACCACATAATCAAAACGCAATCGGTCTATGATATTCCCCAACGCTCCGGCAATCAAAGCAGAAAGCAGAATATGAAGAATTCGGAATTTTTTATCCTGGGGAATTCTGAGCAGGGAATACAAAAGTACAGCTAACACAACAAAACCCAAAAAGAGTATAATAAATTTCTGCCCCTGTAACAGACTAAAGGCAGAACCGCGATTTTCAAGATATTGCAACTCTAAGACATCCTTGATCAATACAATGGGCGCCTGTCCTTTTAAATGGGTTATGGCCAAATATTTTGTAAATTGATCCAGAAATAATAAAACAGCCCCAATCACCGCATCCAATGCAATCATCTTACCGGAAGTTATTTTAATCTTACGCATGTGCATCCTCGTCACTAAAATGAATTTCATTGACAGCCGCTAAAATTTCCTCATCTGTCACAGTATTGTCAATGATTGCCTTGCCGATTTTTTTCAGCAGTACAAATTTAATTTTTCCGGATTCCATTTTTTTATCCGATTTGGTTAGCCGTAATATTTCCTCAGGATCAATTCCCTCCACGGAAATCGGAAGGTAAAAAGGAACAAACATGTCGCGGATTTCATAATATTCATCCATTGTCAACAGTTCACGCTTCCAGGAAATAAATGCGGCGGCAACAGCGCCCAATGCAACACACTCCCCATGACAAAGAGAAAAATCTTTTGCTTTTTCAATGGCGTGACCGATTGTATGGCCAAAATTCAACAGTGCTCTCTCTCCCTGCTCCAAAGGGTCCTTCTCCACTATGTTTTTCTTTATTTTACAACTGCAAAACAGCATTTCCTGAAGGATATCTAAATCCCGCTCGCAGATTTCATACATTTTCTCAATGAGCCATTCGTAAAACAGAGAATCTCTAATTAATGCGGCTTTCATCACTTCTCCAAAACCGGAGAAATACTGTCTGTCATCTAACGTCCGCAGTACGGACAGATTCATATACACCAGTCGGGGCATTTTAAAAGCGCCCACCATATTTTTATAACCGTCAAAATCAACGCCTGTCTTGCCGCCGATGCTGCTGTCCGCCTGGGCTAATAACGTGGTGGGTATCTGTACGAAATCAATGCCCCGCAGATACGTGGCAGCGGTATATCCGGCAGTATCTCCCACCACCCCGCCGCCCAATGCCAACAGCATATCCTTACGGTCAAAACCTTCTTGAATCAAATACCTGTAAATTTCCTGTACCGTTTTCAGCGTTTTATTTTCTTCTCCGTTGGGAAAAATGTATTTCACAGCCTTCAGGCACCTTCCGCTTATGGCCTCTAACACTTCTTCCCCATAAAGTTCATTTACCTTAGAATCCGTCACAATACAGAGACGTTTGTTTTCACATCCCATTTCCTTTAATTCTTCCCATAATGAATCAAAGGACTGTGTAAACACAATATCATAACAAGGCTTTTTGTTGTATGTGATTGGTAATCTTTCCGACATTTTATCAATAGATCCCTTTCTGTTCTTATGTATTTAAGGGCATTTCAAAAGATTCACCGAAAATATCCTGAAAATCTCCCGATATGTCCACACTGGAAGGTGTGACAATGAAAATATAGTTGGAAATTTTCTGTAAGTTTCCTGATATTGCGTAACAGGAACCACACATAAAATCAACAATACGCTGAGCAATATCCACATCCAACCCTTCCAGATTTAATACCACTGTCCGGTTCGCCAATAATGTCTCCGTAATCTCCCTGGCATCATCCACCGAGCTTGGTTTAATGACGCAGACCTCCATCCCGGCAACAGAACTTCTCTTGGCTGGTTGCTTGATAGGTGTGATTTTATTGACAGGAGAGGTCTGTCTCTTGTTAACGGGGTAAGATTCTTCATAGTCATCCGGATCTTTTGCCCTGGACGCTGAAACCCGCCTGGGCATAAGTGCAGGTTCATCATCTTCTTCATCCAGATAATCATCGTCAATATATCCGTCATCATCCTCATCTTCACCGTTTAACTTCATATAATTTAGAAATTTATCCATTACACCCATTATTTTACCATCGCCTTTCATTTACTACAGTTCTAACCGCAGTATATACTACTCTATTACGCTTCCTCTCTCTCCAAAAATTCCCGTTCCCACCCGGATATAAGCGGCTCCTTCTTCAATGGCCACAGAATAATCTCCGGTCATCCCCATGGATAAAAGAAACGCATTATTATTATCAATGTTTTTACTGTCTATGTCAACAGCTAATTGCATTAATTTATGAAAATAAATACGATTTTCTTCCTGATGTTCCGTAAAAGGGGCCACGGTCATGAATCCCTTCACTTGAATGGCCGGAAGTTCGGCAATTTTTGCCACAAGTTCCGGGGCATTTTCCACCGTCACTCCAAATTTACTACTCTCTTCTGCCACATTTACTTCAATTAATATATTGGCAGTGACATGTTTCTTGACAGCCTCACGGCTGATTTCTTCCGCAAGCGCAAACGAATCTACGCTGTGTATCAAAGAAACTTTATCTATAATATATTTCACCTTATTGCGCTGTAAATGTCCTATCATATGCCACCGGACATCCGAAGGCATCAAAGGAATTTTTTCCATTAATTCCTGAACTCTGTTCTCGCCAAAATCTCTGATTCCTTCTGCATATGCCTCCTGAAGCATTGATATCGGTTTTGTCTTACTGACCGCTATCAGGGAAACTTCATTTCTTTTTCTCCCTGACCTGTCGCAAGCCCGCTGTATCTCCTGTTCCACATTCATCAGATTTTCCCGAATATTAGCCATAAAGCTTTTCCTCCCAAAAGTTCCTATTGATTGATAAACTGGTCGTCCCTGACAGATTCCGCATTTAATACAATATAGTCATAGACGCTCAATCCATATTTTGTATTAGGTTTTACAATGGCATATTCATCATTTTGATACAGAATATTTATTTGCTTAAAATCAGCATATCCTTTGTTCATATTATATACACCAATGAGCGTTGCACGCCTGCTTACCGTGAAACTTTCTTCGCTGTCTTCCCGAAACAGAATATCCCCTGATTCCACCATGGAACTGTCAAGATAATATTCCTTTGTCTCACTGTCATAATAATAAATCTCAATTTCCACAATTTCACTGGAAATAGAACCATCCTCTAATATACATCTCCTTTTAATGCTGTCGCCCCCATTGTTTCCGCCTGGAGTCACATACTCTTCCGGAATCAAATAAAATTCCTTTTGAACAATGGAAGAAACCGGTATTTTCAGCCCTTTTTCATCTTCAATAATCAATTCTATATCAAGAAATCTATCTGAGATAAATGTAATCATGGAATTTGTAAACGTTAGTTGGAGAAATGTTTCCCCGTTCCCGTTTGCAAGCAGCTCAACAGCCCCCCATGATTCATATTGATTCTTCAGAAATCTTACTTTTACATATCCTTCTTCCTGAAGCTCCGCGCCTCGATTTGCATCAATGGGAATGACAACAGACCAATTCTCATTTGTCGATAATTTGTATACGGGATCGCCTTCCGCCAAAAGCGTATCGCTCATAATCCGTTTTTTCTCATATTCTTTGTCGTCTATGATCTCCTGTGTAACGGCCGTGGGCGCCAGGTCTTCATAACCGTCCGTCCAATACGCCACAATCCCCGTCATAGGAGCGTAAGAAGAATGAATGATATTTACACCGGCAGCGCCGTTCAAGTCCTGGATGCTTTGAAGCATATTGGTATTGGAGAGTTTCATGACAGTATTTTTCAGAGAATACTTAAAATCATATGTATTTTCATACTGTCTTTCATCAAACTCATGCAAAAAACTGACAATCTCACTTCTGAATTCCGTCAACTCTCTGTCTGACAGTGAATTCTCACCCAGGCTCATGCTGGAAAGACTTTCGCTGAGACGCCCTGATTCATCCACCACATAGACAAGATCATTTTTGGCGACTCTCTCTCCCTCCAGTGCATAATAATTTACATAACCGGTAGTTTGTGCTGTTACCACAGTTTCATCCCGCAGTACAATTCCACGATAGATGGTATCTGCGGCCAGGGAACCTTCCTTGACTTCATATCTCACAATATGACTGGTCTGAAAATACATAATTACATATACAACAACATAAATAAAAATAACGCCGAATATAATCATGCCAATATTTATATTAAGCGGTTTTCTATATCTTTTAATCTTTCCTTTTGCCAATTATGCCGCCTCCATACAAAAGCCCCGGTAATTGTTCCGAGGCTTTCGTGTGTATCATCACTGATTATTCCTGCGCACAACGGCCAAATTCCACAGAGTCCTGACTATTGCCGCTAAGTTCGATGTCCTGCCAATAAAGGCAAGGTGTTGATTTTTCAGCAGATTAAAGGGATATTATAATATTCTCTTTTAAGGATGCCGGTAGTTCCGCCTCATCCAGGGAAACACTTAAAATAAAATCTACCTCAAAGGCCTTGCTGAGTTTTTCCAATTTATTCACCGTAGCTGTAATATCCGAATCATCCAGACATGCAATCTTCAAAAAGCTGTCAAAATACATTTGCTGCAAATCATGGTCCTGTGAAATAATGCCGCTTACAAAACCAAGGAACTCATTGCTGCTCTCAATCATAAACTGAGATACGTCAATCAGACGAACCTTGTTGTTCAATTCATACATATGTTTCGTACTCTTATCCAGATATACAATATTCCCCGATATCTCCTTAACCTCACGATTCACTTTATCCAATAGCTGTTTTGTCTTACCCTTACCTTTTTTGCCTACAATCAACTGAATCATTGGAAACCCTCCTATCGTAATCATTTATAGTAATAAAAATTAAATGCCTTATATCTATTATAAGGGAAACAGGATTAAAAAACAACCTCTATTTGTGAATCTCATCAAGTAAATCTTGCATTTGGCCGTATAACGCTTCCGCCCCCTGAGCCCGCAGAATCACCGAAATATAAGGCGCGCCATTCTCATCCCTTGAAAGCAGCATCAGACAATTTCCGGCAGCATTTGTAGTACCGGTTTTTCCTCCGATAATTGTCACGTTGGCCGGCGCCTGATAATTCCCCCGCAGAAACAGGTTTGTGGTTTGCTTGTTGAACTCTTTTGCATTTCCTGAAGCGTCATAAAAAGTTGTCTGATAACTACTCATATGTATTATTTCGTTAAAAGTGTCATACTTAATCGCCTCATTGAACATCAAATACAAATCATATACTGTAGTATAATGATTTAAGTCCGGAAGACCGTTAGGATTGGTGAAATTGGTGTTGGTGGCGCCTAATTTTCGCGCCTTTTCATTCATCATCTCCAAAAAATGTTCAACACTTCCGCCTATATTCTCAGCAATGAGCAATGCCACGTCATTTGACGAATACACCAACAAAATACGAAGCGCCTGATCAAGGGTCATAGTGTCTCCGCTTTTTAGTCCGCATAACACCGCTCCCGACTCTGTCACATTCACCGCGTTGGTAGCTGTCAGCGTCTGACCCAGCTCACCGTTTTCCAAAGCTACAATTGCTGTCATTACCTTAGTTAAACTGGCCGGATACAGCCTTTCATGAATATTCTTAGCATAAAGTACTTCATTGGTATTTAATGCGAAAAGAGCCGCCGCTTCCGCCTGTGACATATCTACGGCTTCATCGTCCATAATATTGTCAACAGCCACACAAAGCCCGGCTGCAAAAGGCGCAGCGGTCCGCGTCTCCTGTTTCGTGACCACATTAAAACTGCTCACATCATAGTCAGGATGATAAGCCATATCATAAGGGAGTTCTCCGCAGCCACTCAAACAGAGGGCAGCGGCAACCGCCAAGAGAACACTTTTTGCGTAAAAAGTTCTCATCATTTTACATAACCCTTTTTTCTTATCATTTTCCGTATTTTTTCTCTTATTATTTGTACATCTCACGCCACTCTAAATCTCCTCTGTCCAGAGACTTGATTAACAGTTCCGCACTTGCCAGGTTCGTTGCCAAAGGTATATTGTGCATATCACAGAGACGCACCACATTATTCACATCCGGCTCATGTATTTTGGGCGTCAAAGGATCGCGCAGAAAAATTACCAAATCCATTTGATTATGCTCAATCTGTGCTCCTATTTGCTGCTCGCCCCCCAAATGTCCCGCAAGAAACTTATGAATACTTAAATTTGTAACCTCTTCTATCAATCGACCTGTGGTTCCTGTCGCATACAGATCATTTTTGCTTAAAATTCCCCTGTAAGCAATGCAGAAATTCTGCATCAGCTTCTTCTTTGCATCATGTGCAATCAATGCAATGTTCATGGTGCAATACCCCCTTTTCCTTTCTGACAATAGGGGCGGAATATTCCCCCACTGTATATTTTTGTAGTCTGTAATACCTTATGTTTCCATCTCTTCAGCACTTCTCTCTTATGCTGACCGTCTTGCCTGCAGTCTGACATTTAATACAAACCCCATCCCAATAAACAGACTCCACAAAGACGTCAACCCATAACTTACAAAAGGAAGCGGAAGCCCTGTGTTTGGAAGAATAAAGGTTGCCACACCGATATTAAAAAACCCTTGAAAAGCAATTAATCCCCCCATACCGGCCCCAATAATCATACCGGCAATATCTTTTGCTTTTCTCGCAACGGAAATACATTCCAATGATATAGCAAACAGTAGCACAATCACTGTCACACTGCCTTTAAACCCAAACTCTTCTCCGATGACGGAAAAAATGAAATCTGTTTCCGCCTCAGAGAGAAAATTACCGTTTTTCACGGAGGTTATTTCATTATTTTTATAACCTTTTCCGTCTAATTGTCCTGATGCAATGGCTTTCACCGAATTAAGCTGTTGATACGCAAACGTAGTTGAATATTCTTCCGGATTTACAAACGCCAAAACACGATTTCTCTGATTATCTGTCAAGAATTCGTTCTCCGGCTGCAATGCAATGGCAATCACCAGCGCCACCGCCGGAATCGCTACCATAAGAATACCAAATACCAGCTTAAGACTGATTCCTCCTGCAAACATAACCACACAAAACAATACCAGAATGACAATACTGGTAGATAAATCCGGCTGTTTATACACCAGAACCCAGGGAACCGCAATCATAACAACACAGCCGCCTATCATCCATACAGTATTTAAATACTTTCTATGTTTCATAATAAACTGTGCAAAGAATAAAATCAACAAAATTTTTGCAGTTTCCGAAGGCTGAAATCGAAATCCACCACCTCCTCCAATTTCCAGCCAGCGTTGTGCACCATTGGTATCCGAACCAAATTGCCATACAGCAACCAACAAAGCCAGATTGCCTACATACATAAGCCAATTCAGTTTCAGAATCATAGTGTAGTCAAAAAAGGAAATGATAATCATGATAAAAGCTCCGGCAATCACCCCGGCCAACTGCTTAGACTGAAGTGATTCTTCCGCACTTCCGATTGCCATAACACCGATTGCCGAAAGCGTCAACACCATCAATATTAATTTGAAATCATAATCCCGTATCCTGTACCTTCTTAACATAATCTCCTCTGTGCACTATTGCTTTATTATCTCGTCCTGACCAAGAGATACGTCTACAATAGGTATATTGGCATATAGAGACGGCATTTTACCTCCCCGTCCTGACCTGTTTCCTTTGGTATTGATCTGGATTTCCATATTTTCCGAATCAATCTTCATGTATTTGGATATCACCTTTGCAATATCCGTTTTGATTAGCTCCATCATCTCCGGAGAACAATTTACTCTGTCTGAAATCAACAAAATCTTCAATCTGTCCTTCGCAATCTGACAGGAGCTTTTTCTGCGAAAAAAATGTCTCATTTGCATGCCTCCTATGCCTTATGAAAAATCCCTGTCACCCTGGTCCAGAAAGATATTCCTTTGTCAAAATTCAGGTAGGGAACCTCTTTGCCGCTTACACGCTGTACCACATTCGCATAAGCCTGTCCGGCGGGAGACGCGCTCCCCACCAAAGGTTCACCCTGATTGGTGGCTATTACTACATTTTCATCATCCGGTATAATACCTATCAAAGGAATTGCAAGAATATCCACCACATCCTGGGCCGACATCATATCGCCCCGTCTGACCATATCCATGCGCAATCTGTTGATGATCAACTCCATTTGACGAAATCCGTTTGCCTCCAGCAGACCAATAATTCTATCCGCATCCCGAATGGCGGATACCTCAGGGGTTGTGACCACCAACGCCCTATTTGCGCCCGCAATGGCATTCTGAAAACCCTGTTCAATTCCAGCAGGACAATCCAAAATAATATAATCAAACTGTTCTTTCAAATGTTCGATTACTTTAACCATCTGTCCGGGGGATACGGCAGTCTTGTCCCTGGTCTGTGCGGAAGGCATCAGATAGAGACCTGGATGACGCTTATCGCGAATCAAAGCCTGTTTCATTCGGCAATTTCCCTCCACCACATCCACCAGATTGTACACAATACGGTTTTCCAGTCCCATAACCACATCCAGGTTGCGCAGACCGATGTCCGTATCAATGAGACATACCTTTTTTCCCAATTTAGCCAGACCTGTTCCTACATTTGCAGTTGTGGTGGTCTTACCCACACCGCCTTTTCCTGAAGTGACGACAATGACCTGGGAGTCCTTCTGCTCCATGGAATTCATTTCATCCATATTTCTAACCTCCAATATAAATAATGTCGTCCTCCAAACACTCTCCAAAATGGATTTTCCATTCTCAGAATGTGCTCAGCAAATCTTTGGTGAGAGTATCCAAAATAATTCGGTCGTTCTTCACATATGCAATTTTCGGAAGTACCTTAGGCTGAAAAATTCTTTTTGTCTGTTTAGAATCAGGTTTATATTTGAAATCGCCGATTTTAATTCTTTCCGGCTTCATTTCAAGCGCTGCTACAAATGCTCCCATACGGCCGTTGCCTCCGGCATACGCCTCGCCGTAGAGACCACCTAAAATAATGATATTTTTTGCGCTGATAATTGCGCTGCCAGGATATACATCTCCCAGCATAATAATGCTGTTATCTGTCTCCAATACATCTCTGTTTTTCAGATTTCCTCTGAAAAACTGCCCGTTTTCCTCTTCGGCTAATTGTTTTTTCTCCATGGACTCAATTGCCTTGACATAATTCCGGTCCGTTTCATCTTCCCGCTTTACAAGGCATATAATATGCAAATCACTGTTTTCCCGAATGGCTTCTAAAATTCTGATTTCCTCCGTATCTGTTACTTCACGCCCCTCAATAGAAACGGCCAGCGCGGCGGAGCCGAAAAAATTCCTTGCCTCGGAAAACTTAAAGCCTATCTCATCCAATAACTTTTCAAAAGGAAGATCCGTGTTCAGCCGAAGCGCAATTCCATTGGGAAAACTTTTAATGATAACCGCCTCTTTCATACCCCTGCAACCTCCTCAACAATGTGTGATCTACCCATTTATGACTGAACAATCGCAGTTCACATTATATTGCACTATAATTCATTGGATATTCCTCCGTCCGGCGTATCTGCCACACCGGTAATCAATTCCTCTTCATCTTCAAGGTCATAATAGTATTTAATAATATCCCTGGTGGCCTGGGCCGCATAATCTGAGGAATAACCAAAGGGAATTCTGGTAACAATGGCAATTTCCGGCTGCTCATATGGAGCATAACACACAAACAATGCGTGACTGGGTCTTGTCTTTAACTGTTCTGCAGTACCAGTTTTTCCTGCTACTTCTACAGCCAAATCTTTAAAATAAGTTTTTCCCTCCACGGCCTGACGCATACCAGAATGCATGGCGTCCCAGTATTCTTCTGGCAGTTCTACCTGATTGCGTATTTCCGGCTGAAATTTTGTCACAATATCCCCCGCAGAATCCGTGATCTTATCTAAAAGTGTAAGATTATAACAGGTTCCGCTGTTTGCCACAGTGGCAACATATCTTGCCAGTCCCACCGTAGTATAACTGTTATTACCCTGGCCGATTGCAGAACGTACCGGGTCCTCCGTTGACACTTTTGGCGCAGTCTCAGTGATTTCCACGCCGGATTTTTCTGTCAGGCCAAACATATCCGCATAGCGATACAACATATCCAAACCTTCGGTTTCATTATAGGTACCTGAGGTATTGGAAAGCATATAACCCACGTTATAAAAATAGTAATTGCAGGAATCTCTGATTGCCGTCGTCAGCGTCTCATCCCCATGTCCGCTTCGCATCCAACATCTGGGCGCGGAAGAAATCTCCGAAAAAGTACCTACACATCTGGTCTTAGTGTCCAGGCTTATAACATTTTCCAATAATCCTGCGGTAGCAGACACCATCTTAAAAGTGGATCCCGGCGCCGCAGCATATTGCGTTGCGTAATTATACTGTGGTTTGGCTTTATCGGCGTTCAGACGAGCATAATATTCCGCATCAATGGAATTGGCCATTTTATTGTTATCATATCCGGGATAAGATACCATCGCAAGCACCTCTCCAGTGTTCACATCCACAATGACAACGGAGGCATTACAAGGGTCCAGCGCCAGTTGAGCCGGCGTTATATCCAGATTGTCAATATGCTTTTTCATGAAATCATAGGCGGAAATTCTTCCCTCAAAAATAGCTGTCCTGTCTTCTTCGGAAATCGGAACCTGATTCTGTTCACAGAGGATTTTGCATACCTGCTCACCGCTGATCCTGTCCCCTAAGAGCATATATTTGTAGAAACGTTTCTGAAATTCCGTATTTTTATCGCATGAGGAAACAATATAATCCACCAGCTTATCATATATCTCTGCAGAATCGGAATATTTATCGTCCAACTCTAACTTGCTCACATCCACCCAGTTTTGCGAAATACAGTATTTCAGGTATTCGGCCATGCTGATCACTTCTTCCCGCGTCCAGGCAATTTGAACGGAATCTGCATCGTCTATGGCTTCCTCCATCAAAACCCCGTTCCTTCTGAGTAAACTGACAATATTACTCTGATAAACCTGATGTTCCTTACTCAATTCGTTGTACGGCGTCATTCCCTCTCTCAATTCGTAAAGCAGCTTTTCGTACACGGATTCTTTATAGGAAAGATAGGCTTCATATACCTCTCTCTCCGTTTCCTGTGCTTCTTCTCCCGCCATGTGTTTTATGTCAATGATGGAATTATTAAACATGGTGTAGTAGACGTCATATATGGGAATCCGAATATCCGAACTGCTGGAACCCGGCGCCGCAATATATTCCTTTGCATTGATAATTTTGCTGGATACCAGTCCGGCAACCTTCTGTTCTAAAATGTGGTATACGGCTTCTGTCAAATCCTTATCAATGGTCAGATGTACATTTTTCCCTGCGGAGGCTTCCTGACGTTCTTCAATGGAAAGTACCTTACCCATCACGTCCACAATCACTTTTTCATATCCCTTCTGCCCTTGCAGCGTGGTTTCCATATAACCTTCTATACCGCCTTTTCCAACCACATCATTGATATTGTAAAAGTTGTCCTCATAACCGTTTTCTTCCATCTTCGTATTCAAATCCGTCAGTTCATCCGAAGAGATTTTTCCGGTATATCCTAAAACATGTGCGAAATACTCACTGTCCACATACCGGCGCACCGTGTCTTCCACTACGGTTACGCCCGGAAGATCCGCCGCATTTTCCATCAATACGGCAACAGTTTTTTCATTGATATTGGTTGCCACGGTGGTGCCGATATACTTTCTGAAAGACGTAAGGCTCATGGCATAACGTATGGTTATCAACTTCAGCCATTCTTCCTTCGTATAACCTTCCCCCGGAATAAATTCGCTTTTGCTGTTTTCCGGGTCTTCATATGCCCCTATGGCAAAATTTGTACGGTCGCTTAAAAATTCCATGACTTCCTGCGCGGTAGCCGTGCGTTGGGCATCTTTTAAATCCCCTATTTTACTGTGGCCATATACATCGGCCAAAAAGCGCAGCAGACTGGTTCCTTCCACCGAAAATGCAAAGTCTCCGTCTTCGTTTAAATATATCTTGAAATCAGTAATACATTTATCACCGTTTTTCTCAATCATTTGAATCAGATTCATAATGGTGGCATTTAGCTTTTTGTTCCTTTGGCTTCCCTGTTCAATTACATCTTCAATTTTAACCGAATATGCCAATTCGTTATAAGCCAGTATATTGCCGTTGCGGTCATAAATGTCCCCTCTGATGCTTGCAATGTCGCGTGTTTTCTCTATTTCAAGAACAAATTCTTCCTGATATTCCGCTCCATGTACAATTTGAAGCTCAAAACACCGCCAGATCAGTATGCCCCCCAGAAGACAGAACAGCAATGCAAAAACAGTCATTCTGCTGGCTACAACGTGAATTAATTTCTTCCTGATTTCTTCAAACAAATTTTTGCGCTCTCCTTTTTTCCCTATGTTCCAGTTTCGTATTTACGTTTAAGATAATCGGATATAAAAACATGGTTGCCAATATGGTATACAATACTTCCGGCAAAATAATATGGACAAGATAATAAAGAAATTGAAATCTGCCCCGCAGCATAAACATCAACAGATAGCATACGATTCCATAAGACAAATCACTGATTATAATCAGCGCAATGGGTAATTTAATATCCTCCGGATAAAAAATCCCACTGAATTTACCGTTCAGATAACCTATGTACATCAGAATCAGTGCATAAAATCCCAAAAAACTTCCGAAAAAGATATCCACTAAAAGCCCGCAGAAAAATCCTATTATGAGACCTTCTCTCTCCCCTCGCATAAAGCCAAAAGAAGAAGTAAGTATCAACATCAGATTCGGAACGATGCCTGCAAGCGCCAGACCGTTGAAAACACTGCATTGCAAAATAAAACACATGATTATAAATACAAAGACTGTGATTTTCCTAAACATTCCTTCTCCCTGTTACTCTACGCTCTGTTTCATATCTGTTATTACCAACACCTGTCCTAAATGCTCAAAGTCAACGGCGGGAATCACCAGACCTGATTTCGTCAATTTGTTGGCGTCTGTGTCTATAGCATAAATATAACCTATCAGAATATTGGGAAGATACTTATCACTGATATCAGAGGTAACAATCTTATCACCCTCTGCCACTTGATTCTGACTGTCCACCAACTGTCCAAAGGAAATACATCCTTCTGCCATCTGTTTCAAATTTCCGGAAACAATTAAATTATCCTTTGTGGCCAGCGTCATACCGCTTACCTTACTGTTATCGGATATAATGGAAGTGACTCTGGACCAGTTCGGCCCCACTGCGGTAATACGCCCCACCAGGCCGCCGCCCGCAATCACATTCATATCCACCGCAAGTCCGTCTTCTTCTCCCTTGTCTATCAGAAAGGAAGAATACCAGTTGCCCGTATCTCTTCCGATAACTCTGGCACCAACCTTGTTATATTCGCCATATTGTCCGTCCAATGCGTACAGCTCTCTCAGACTGTTCAACTCATACTTATCTTGCTGGAGCAAGGTATTTTCTTCCGTCAAAGACGCAATCTCCGCTTTCAGCTTCACATTCTCTTCCAATAATGTTCTAATCTGCACCAGTTCATCAGAACGGTTGACCAACCATTCTCCAATTTTTCCAATGCCTTGCTGAAATGGCACTATCACATATCCCACTGCCGTGTTCAAAGGCTTATTAAAGACGTCGGTGCCAAACGTAAACAGCATCAAAGCCGTACAGAAAACCGTTAAAATAAAAAGGAGATATTTACTCGGTAGCGTAAATCTCTCCCCTTTTCTTTTTATTACTGGGCTCATTTACTCATCCCTTCGATTGCATATGCTACAGATTTGTAATTGTCGTCCTTGATAATTTTGGCCAGACCGATTACCACACTTGCAATGGGGTTGTCGGAAACATTCACTTTCAGTCCGGTTCCTGTGGCCAGACGCTCTTCCAGATGACTGATCTGCGACGCGCCCCCCGTCAGATAAATACCATGCCGGTAAATATCCGCTGCCAATTCAGGCGGGGTCCGCTCCAAAATTACTTTTACGTTATCCACAATGGTATTAAAATGTTCTTCCAGGCAATCATTGACCAGCTTGGTAGGTATTTCTCTTTCCACCGGAAGCCCTGTGACAATATCTCTTCCATAGACTATGGCGCCTTTTCCGGCCTGTTCTAACTCTTTCAGAGAAATTTTCACCGTCTCGGAAGTCTTTCCTCCGATAATTAAGCTGAATTCTTTTCTGACAGCCGTGCGGATTGCCTCATCAAATTTCAAACCGCCCGTCTTAATCAGACGGCTGAGTACAATCCCTCCTAAGGAAAGTATGGAAATTTCTGTGGTTTCATATCCAACATTGACCACCAACACTCCCTGAGAATTTTTTACGTCTATATCCAGTCCCAAACCGTCTGCAACGGCCTTCTCCACCACCATAATCTTTTTGGCTTTTACATTGGCGTCCTTGACTAAGTCATAAAAAGCTCTCTTTTCTACTTCTGTTACGTCCGTGGGCACCGCAATATAAAAATCGGCCGGCTTTGTGTTGCCTTTCTGCAAATCAGTGATAAAATACCGCACCAAAGTCTCCATATTTTTAATATCTGCAATCACACCGCTTGATAATGGATACGAAATATGAATATTACTGGGCGCTTTCTCATACATTTCATAAGCGGAGTTTCCATAAGCGAATAATACCTTTTTGTTTTCAATGGCAATCATATTTTTCTCTACCATAATATGATCGTCACCCTTGCTGTAAATTTTAATGTTGTTAGTACCTAAATCGATACCGAATGCGTTGTTTGCCAAAATGACAGCCCCTTTCTAATTGTATAAAATACTATTTGATAAACCATGATGCTTCTTTGAAGCTGACATAGCTTTGATCGCCGATGATAATATGGTCAAGCAGCGGTATTCCCATTTGATTCCCCGCATCTCTCACATTATCCGTAAGCTCCTTGTCCGATTTGCTGGGGGTAGGGTCGCCGCTGGGATGATTATGCACCAGAAGAATTGTAACGGCCCTGTTTTCCAGTGCGGTCAGAAATATTTCTCTGGGAGAAATCAGTGACATGGTCACACTGCCTTCAGACATCTTTTTTTCGCAGATAACCTGGCCTTTTGCATCCAGACATACCAACACCACACATTCGGTGTCCCTATGCCTGAGCCGTTCCATAAAATATGCCGCCACCTGACCTGAACATTGAAAGCTTAATCCCTCCTTGGCTCTGGCTGTGCTCAGTCTCATGGAAAGCTCCGTCAGAGATTTCAGCTTCACCGCTTTTACCTCGCCGATTCCGCCGATACTTTTGAGCTCTTCTAATGTGACATCATACAGACCCAGCAGACCTTCTTTGGGGTACCTTGCAAGGCATAAAACTTCCTCTGCAACCTGCAGCGCACTTTTCTCATGTGTCCCTGTGCGTATGATGATGGCCAACAATTCCGCCTCCGTAAGATGTTCCGGACCGAACCTTAAAAAACGTTCATAAGGAAGCTCCTGTATCATTTTTTCTGCTTTTGTAATGATTTCCGTCTGTTTTACCTGCTTCATGCGTCTCCTTTTTCAACCTTCTCCGACGCATCCCTATTGCCCGTATCAACAAAAACTTTTCTTCTCCCGGCCTGTCCTATCTGATAAAACGATACACTACCAATGCAATCACCACACCTACCACACTGGCAATGGTAATATGAATCGTAAGTCCAAAGGTCAGAGAAAAGAATCCTAAATCAAGTACCACCGGCGAAACCAGCCCAAACGTCGAGCCATAATCCAAAAATGTACCTTCAAAGTAAGTACCTATGAATCTGCCGATTACAAATCCGGTTAGTACTACCAATAGTAGTACCCAGTTTATTTTTCTCAAACTTTTATCCTCTTTCGTTTCTATTCCCGGCTATATTCTTACAGACCTTTATATAGTACCACAAAATGTAAAAACTGTACACTAAAATCATAGAATTTATTTTGACGATTTTCTACAGATTGCTACACTTGAATTCTTTTTTATTCACCAAACCCTTATTTACAAGAAATTGCAGCGTTTTTAAAATACCGAATTTTGCGTGCTGCCAGGTAAGCCCTCCCTGAAAATACACCGCATAAGGGGGTCTGATTGGCGCGTCTGCGGAAAGCTCTATGGAAGAACCCGATACAAACGCTCCCGCCGCCATAATGACCTGTGAATCATACCCAGGCATATCCGCCGCCTGCGGCGCAACATGACTGTCCACAGGCGCCGCCGCCTGAATTCCCTGGCAAAACGCAATCACACTTTCAGGATTGTGAAACGTAATTGCCTGAATAATATCGTGCCTGCTTTCACTGCCTCCCGGAATCACATCAAATCCCAACCGTTCATATAGATTTGCTGCAAAAACAGCTCCTTTCAGGGCGGAGGCCGTCACCGTAGGCGCCAGAAAAAGTCCTTGATAGAAATCTTTCAGTATCCCCAGGGAGGCCCCCACTTCCTTCCCCAACCCCGGAGAAGTTAATCTGTAAGCGGCATGTTCCACACAGCTTTTTTTCCCTGCAATATACCCTCCGATGGGCGCCAGACCGCCTCCCGGATTCTTAATCAAAGAACCTACCACCATGTCGGCCCCCACATCGCTAGGTTCCCTTGTTTCCACAAATTCTCCGTAACAATTATCCACCATACAGATAACCTCTGGTTTGCGCTTCTTAATGAAAGCAATCAACGCCCCAATCTGCTCCACCGAAAACGTAGGACGGGTCTGATATCCTTTAGAACGCTGAATGGTCACAAGTTTGGTTCTATCATTTATGGCATTTCCGATTCCTTCATAATCAAAACTGCCGTCCGCAAGCAAATCCACCTGTCTGTAAGTGATGCCATACTCCGCAAGGGAACCTTGAGACGGCCGGATTCCGATTACTTCTTCCAGCGTATCGTAGGGTTTCCCCACCGGTGAAAGCAGTTCATCCCCCGGACGCAAATTACTCATTAACGCCAGCGCCAGGGCATGGGTACCACATGTGATCTGTGGGCGTACCAGAGCGTCTTCCGTGTGAAAAACCTTTGCATAGACCGCCTCCAGCGTATCCCTCCCCATATCGTCATACCCATAACCTGTAGTTCCCAACAGACACGCTTCACCAACTCGACATTCCTGCATGGCTTTTATCACTTTTAATTGATTATACTCCGCAATTTCGTCGATTTCCCGAAATCGTGTTTCCAGTTCTTTTAAAATCCTATTCCCATATGTGAAGACTTCCGGTTGGATTTCCATGTTCTCATACATTTTTTCTACGTTGCCGGACAAGTCATTGTCCGCAAAAATACCTGTCACATTAGAATGTTCTATATCTGTTTCTGTCATAATCACTTTTTCCGTCCCGTTTCGGCGGCCTCCTTTTTGGATTATTTCCGGTACTTCTTATGCTATTCCTTCATGGTTTGCTTTTCCGTATTTGGCGCTTTGCCACGAATGATTTCAAGCATATATCCCAATATTTTTTCTTCATTATAAGCAAATTTACTCTTGTCCACCCATATGACGTCCCGCTCCCTGCGAAACCATGTAAGTTGTCGTTTTGCAAAATGTCTGGTATCTCTCTTTAAAATGTCCAACGCTTGTTCAAAATCCGTCTCTCCTTCCAGGTATGCCAGAATTTCCTTGTATCCCAACCCCTGCATGGATACCAGCTCTCTGTGACAACCCATGGCTGCCAGTTTCTTTACCTCGTCCACAAGTCCACGTTCTATCATTTCATCTACGCGGCGGTCAATACAGGCATACAGGCGTTCTCTGAGATCCGTTAATACAAAATACCAGGATTGATATGCGGATACCTTTTCCCGCTCCCTTTCATTATGGCGTGAAATAGGTTCTCCCGTCAAATGAAAATATTCCAACGCCCGAATGGTTCGTTTGATATTGTTGGCATGAATCGCTTGGGCTGACACAGGGTCTATCTCTTGTAATAGCTCATGCAGATATGCCGCCCCCTTTTGTGCTGCCAAACGCTCCAACGAAGTTCTGTATTCCGTATTACATTCATTCTCGGTAAAGTCAATATTCCGCAATAATGCTTGAATATAAAATCCTGTTCCGCCGGTTACAATGGGAATATGCCCTCTTTGATAGATTTCAGTCACACATTGTTCGCACATTGTCTTAAATACCGCCACATTAAAAGTATCCCATGGCTCCAATACATCAATCATATGGTGGGGAACGCCCTGCATCTCATCTTGTGTAATTTTTGCGGTGCCAATATCCATATAACGATAGACCTGCATGGAATCGGCAGATACAATTTCACCGCCCACAGCTTTTGCCAGGGCGATAGATAGTTTTGTCTTTCCCACCGCCGTAGGACCGGCAAGTACAATCATAGGACTGCTTTTTTTGTCTCCGTTCATTTTATTCACCTGTCTCCAGCCCGCAATTATCACCGGCTCATCTGGTATCCATACCACATAATTTCGGATTTAAGCACAGCCACGGGCAATCTTTCCCTTTGTCACACTTCCATTCAAATACTTTGCTGCAGACAACGGGGCGTTTTATTTTCATGGGATGAAACGCTTCAACTGACAATCCGCTTAAATTTCCGGTCCATCTCCGTTTTCGTCATTGCAACAATGGTAGGTCTTCCATGGGGACAATGATAAGGATTGTCCAATGTAAGAAGTTCATCTATCAAGGCTTCCGCCTCCGCAAAACTGAGCCTGTTATTTCCTTTCACAGCAGCTTTACAGGACATGGAAGCTATCTTTTCTTCAATTACACGAAGGTTTCCGGACTCTGTGCTTTTCAATGTACTTCCATTTGCCAACCCTTCCAATACCTCAAGAAACATTTCCTTTTCGTCACAACCATATAAATCCACCGGAACGCTGCGCAGCGCATATTCGCTTCCGCCGAAATCTTCAATCTCAAATCCCAGGGCCTCAAATACTTCCCTGTGTTCCTTTAACACCATTTCCTCCTGCCCTGACAGCGTGACTATCACAGGCGGAAGCAAATTTTGTGACACCACAACTTTTTCATGATATTGCTTCATCAATCTTTCGTAATTTACTTTCTCATGGGCCGCATGTTGGTCTACCATCAAAAGCTTTTCCTCAAATTCAATCAGCCAATACGTATCAAATACCTGACCAATCATCCGAAATCTGTTTCTGTTCTCCATGGTAAGAATTTTGTCTTCAAAAAAGTTCATCTGTACCCCAGTTGGCGTGGGAGATAAATCATTTTCCTGATTTTTTGTATTATTTTCTTCCGATGGTCTATTTTCCGCAACTTCCGAAGTTTCCGTAAAAAAGTCTTCTTCCTGTAAAATTTGTTCTGCTTTCTCAATTACATTTAAGTCATTATCCACAGCTTTCGTTTCTCTGTGATTGTCCTGTGTAGCATAATATTTGTCATCAGGTACTTCCTGCACTATAGCTGCTTTTTGATGCAGTTCATCCGGCTCTTTTTGTATCACTTCGATTTTGTCCTGTACAATACTTGTTTCCTCAGAAAAATCATGACTTTTCACACGCTTCCAAACAGGATTATGTGAAAAGTCCTGTGCTTTCGGCTGACTTTTTGTATATTGTGCTTCTTCCATCACCTGGTATACGCTGCTTCGCCTACTCTCAAAAGGTTCCGGCGTATCCTTTCTCTCTTTCTCTTTTCTTTCGGCTGTTCTAACCGCCCTTAATTCTTTTTCCGTGGAAAGAGATGCTTCCGGAATCATTTCCTGACAGCGCAATGTTTGCTTTACCGTCTCGGTCACAAAACCGCAAAATCCAATGGTATCACTGAATCTCACATCCATTTTGGTCGGATGTACATTCACATCCACACAGGCGGTATCCATAGTGATATGCAGTACGCACAAAGGAAATTTATGCTGCATCAGATATTCCTTATATCCTTCTTCCACCGCTTTTGAAACCACATTGCTGCGTATAAATCTTCCGTTGATAAAATAAATCTCAAAATTTCGGTTGGATCGGACCTGCACCGGTTTGCCAAGATAGCCTTCGATGCACATTCCCTCTCTTTTTGCCTGTATAGGTATGAGTGCTCCTGCTACCTCCCTTCCGTAAATGCGGTAAATTACCTCTCTTAAATCCCCGTTGCCTGAAGTGTGAAATTTTGTCTGATTTCCAAGCAGAAATTTAAAAGAAACATCCGGTCTGGACAGCGCCAAATGCTCCATAAGCGCGGCAATATATCCTCCCTCCGTAACGGGCTGCTTTAAAAATTTACGCCTTACAGGGGTGTTAAAAAAAAGATTCCGCACAATGAATGTGGTCCCTTCCGGCACGCCTACCTCATCAAAACTCACCTCATTTGCACCTTCTAAAAGAATACGGCTGCCGGTCATACACCCGGATACTTTGGTAGCAACTTCCACCCGTGCCACTGCAGCAATGCTGGACAGCGCCTCTCCCCGAAAACCCAAACTGGAGATACGCAATAAATCGTTCACATTCTCAATTTTGCTGGTGGCATGACGCAAAAAGGCAGTCCGCAGTTGCTCCTTTTCCATGCCACAGCCGTTGTCCGTGACACGGATTAATTCAATGCCTCCATCCTTTACTTCCACGGTAATTGCGGTTGCACCTGCGTCAATGGCGTTTTCCACCAATTCCTTTACCACGCTTGAAGGACGTTCCACAACCTCCCCGGCCGCTATCTTATCTATTGTCTCCGAATCCAGAATATGTATCTTAGCCATTTTCCACCTCGCAAGCTCAGGACTATTATCCTCACACCTGCCACCTGTTCTTCAGCTTATTCTGCAGCCGATACAAGGCATTTAACGCATCAATGGGTGTGAGTGTATTCAATTCTATTTCCATCAATTCTTTTAAGACATCCTCATCCGTCACCGTATCAAATAGAGAAATTTGCGCCAAATCCACCTCATCCAGCACCGGCTGCTTTTTTACGGAAATCTTATCTCCCTTTACGTCAACGGCAATGCTTTGAATCTTCTCAATGATATCGTTGTCCGTAAGCTGTTCCACAATTTCCTTTGCCCTTCCGATTACCATGTCAGGAACGCCGGCCAGCTTTGCCACCTGAATACCATAACTTTTATCGGCGCCTCCTTTGATGATTTTCCGCAGAAAAACAATATCGTCCCCACATTCTTTCACCGCAATGCAATAATTATTGACATTACTCATTTTACCTTCCAGCTCAGTAAGCTCGTGATAATGGGTTGCAAATAATGTTTTGGCTCCCAATAGTCTGCGATTGCTGATATGTTCTATGACAGCCCAGGCAATGCTGAGGCCGTCAAATGTGGAGGTACCTCTGCCGATTTCATCCAGAATCAAAAGACTGTCCGCCGTGGCATTGCGCAAAATATTTGCCACTTCGTTCATCTCCACCATAAAAGTAGATTGCCCGCTTGCCAGATCATCCGATGCCCCCACCCTGGTAAAGATTCTGTCCACAATACCAATATTAGCGCTTTTGGCCGGGACAAAACATCCGATTTGCGCCATCAATACAATCAATGCAGTCTGGCGCATATAGGTGGATTTTCCCGCCATATTAGGGCCTGTAATAATACTGATGCAATGACTGTTATTATCCAGATATGTATCATTGGCAATAAACATATCATTTGTAATCATCTGCTCAACCACAGGATGACGGCCATCTTTGATATCAATCAGTCCCTTTTCATTTAATTTTGGACGCACATAATGATTGCGCTCTGATACCAGTGATAGGGAAGCATAAACGTCCAGACGGGCCACAGCCTTTGCCGTAGACTGAATCCGCTTCAGCTCCGCCGCAATAGAATCACGTATTTTGCAAAACAAATCATATTCTAACGTGGTCAGCTTATCTTCCGCATTTAAGATTGTGTCTTCCAACTCTTTTAACCTTGGCGTTGTATATCTTTCCGCATTTGCCAATGTCTGTTTTCTGACATAGTCTTCCGGAACCATATTTTTATAGGAATTGGTCACTTCAAAATAATAACCGAAAACCTTATTGTACTTAATTTTCAGATTTTTAATGCCTGTCCGTTCCCGGTCCTGCTCTTCCAACTGTGCCAACCACTGTTTTCCGTCCTTTTTGGCGCTGCGCAGCGTATCAATGGTTTCGTCAAACCCGTCTTTGATAATACCGCCTTCCCGAATGGTGATTGGCGGTTCTTCGCCAATAGAAGCCTGAATCAATTGAAAGATATCCTGCAGTTCATCCATATCCTTTTCAATATCTTCAAGCTCCTGCCCTGTAAATCCCTGCAAAACAGTTTTAAGTGCCGGAAGCATTTCCAGTGAATTTCTCAGCGCTATGAAGTCTCTGGGATTTGCAGTCTTATATGTAACTTTGCTCAAAAGTCTTTCCATATCATAAACGGAATTCAGATATTCTCTGATTTCATCTCTTGATACACTGTCTTTTCCCAAAGCTTCCACCGCGTCCAGACGTTGTTCCATTTCCGATTTGTCAATCAGGGGTTGTTCCAACATACTTCTAAGCAAACGTCCCCCCATAGCAGTCTTTGTCTTATCCAACACCCATAGCAGAGATCCTCTCTTTTGCTTTTCACGCAAAGTTTCTGTAAGCTCAAGATTCCTTCTGGTGGAGCTGTCCAACAGCATGTATTTATTTGTCAAATAAGGATATATATGGGTAAAATGGGTTAGTTCGGTCTTCTGTGTATCATATAAATACTGGAGCAACGCCCCGGCAGCAGTCATGCCTACAGGAAATTCTTCAATGCCTAGTCCTATGAGGGTTGTCACCTTAAAATGACGCAGAAGAAGACGCTTACATCCATCATCATCAAACAGATGGGATTCCAGGGCATTTACTGAAATATGATATCTTCCGCGCAAATCTTCTATGTCAAAGCCGCTTACCAAAAATGCTTCGTTACAGATAATTTCTGAGGGCTCATATTTCATCAATTCGTCTTTAAGCTTCCTCAGATCCTCCACTTCCGTCAAATAATAATCCCCGGTTGTTACGTCTGCCACTGAAATACCTGTTTTGGTTGGAGTATAGGCAATACACATCAGGAAATTGTTTTTGGATTCCTCCAATGACTGCATATTCAGATTGGTTCCCGGCGTTACAATTCTGGTTACATCTCTTTTTACCAGTCCCTTTGCAAGTTTAGGGTCCTCTATCTGTTCACAGATAGCAACCTTATAGCCCCTGCTTACCAGTTTCGTCAAATATCCTTCCACCGCATGGTATGGAACACCGCACATGGGGGCACGTTCTTCCAGACCACAGGCTTTTCCTGTCAAAGTCAGCTCTAATTCCCTGGCCACAATCTGGGCATCCTGAAAAAACATCTCATAAAAATCTCCCAGACGGTAAAAAAGAATACAGTCAGCATATTGTTTTTTGGTCTCCACATACTGCTGCATCATGGGTGTCAGGTCTTCAACGGGTATCTGTTCCGGCATGTTCATTAGCTCCTGTTCTTTTGTTCTATCTCACTTGTACAATTTTGTTTTTCCGAATCTTTGCTCCGGCTTTCGGATAAACATAAGGACAAAGACACAAATCGTTGTGTTTTTGCCCTTATTCTACCACAAAATACTGTAATTGTAAATGAATTCCAAAGGGGATTCTCATAGAATGATGAAAAGCGTTGACGCTTTTAAGGTATGATAACTACCTGACCGGGATAGATAAAATCAGCGTTTACAATGTGGGGATTGGCTTCCATAAGAGTTCTTACAGATATTCCATTCCTTCTTGCTATCCCGCCTAAATATTCTCCCGGCTTTACAACATATGCACTTCCCTGACGAACAACAATAAGGTATTCATCCCCTTTATTTAAACCAAACATTGCGCTGCCGGATTCATTTATCGGATAAATTCCCGTCATTTGAAGCGTATCCGTGCCTTCGTCATAAGAATATAAAATTGCAGGTTTGCCGGCATTTTCTGTCCCCAACCCCACATGAACATTGACGCGAAAAGGAAAAGGCTCCTTTTCCACCATGTTAAACTCACGCACGACCACGGCGTTTTCCGTCACTTTTTGCGTCACCGATTCAGGTATCTTTTTTTCTGAAGACATAATTAGTTTAAACGTTTTGTCAGTAGCTCGAATTTGCGTACCAGTGATACTGATTGCCAAACCATCCCCCGTATGCAGTGCCAGCGTCGCTTTTTTGCCGGCTAATTCCTTTAAAATTGCGTCAGGCACTTCCACCGCATACCCTGTAAACACATTCACATTTCTATATTCTGCTGACTTTAATGCGGTATCTATTCGTTCAGATACCGTATCCCAATCCGATTCATTTAAGTCTACGACATCCGCAGCCGCAGAAATATGATTCTCCGCAGCGGAAACCCTGGTTACAAATGGGTCAGATACCGGAGCAACAATCAATATCAGTGTCATTAAAAAAGCTGTGACATACTTCCTCTTCATTTTTATTTTCCTCCATTCCAGTGCCGTCTCTTCACGCCTTTGTTTCGAGACTGTATTCCAGTGCCGTCTCTTCACTCCTTTGTTTCGAGACTGTTTTTAGTTTTGTAAAATTTATCATTTGACACAAAACATACTTTTATTTTTTATTCGTTCCTATTATACCCTTATGGAGGAAAATCAATTCTTTAAATGAAAATTGGAATATTTTATACTGTAATTCTGGTAAAAACTCATCTGCATTATGTTATGAAACACTATGTCCAAGATAGTAAAATCCCTTACATTCATCCAATGATACCTGCACCAGTTTTCCAATCAAGGACGCATCTCCCGGCAAGTGAACGATGGTATTGTTAGAAAGCCTGCCTGTGACCATTGTCTGGTCATTCTCATTTATTTCTTCTATCAGGGCTTCCATAATACTGCCTTGATATTTACTGATCTGTTGGCGTGCAGTCTCCTGCACTAACCGAAGCAGCCGGTCAAATCCTTCTTTTATCTGATCTTCCGGCGCCTGGTTCTCCATAACAGCAGCCGGTGTTCCCGTTCTCTTTGAATATATAAAAGTAAAGGCGTTATCAAATTTTACAGTCCGCACCACGTCAAGCGTCTCTTCCAAATCCTCCCTGCTTTCTCCCGGAAACCCTACAATAATATCCGTAGTAATGGCAATATCAGGAATTTCTTTACGTATGCGCAATGCCAGTTCCACATATTGTTCTTTCGTGTATCGTCTGTTCATCTGCGTTAAAATCTGTGTAGACCCCGATTGCAGAGGCAAATGCAGATGACGACAAATTTTATGGGATTGTTTCATAACCTCAATCAATTCGTCAGATAAATCTTTCGGATGCGACGTCATAAAACGAATTCGTTTCAATCCCTGGATTTTTTCCACTTCTCGCAGTAACTCCGCAAAAGATACAGGCTTATCCAAAGTTTTCCCATAAGAGTTCACATTCTGTCCAAGCAGCATAACCTCTACAACACCATCTTCTACCAAACCCTTTATCTCTTGAATAATTTCTTCCGGTTTCCGACTGCGCTCACGCCCTCGAACATAGGGTACAATACAATAACTGCAGAAATTATTGCAGCCAAACATAATATTGATCCCTGATTTAAAAGGATACTTACGCTCTATTGGAAGTTCTTCCACAATTTTATCCGTATCCTTCCATATATCAATCACCATCTGATTTCTGGCACTTTTTGTCTCATATACCGTATTTAAAAGTTCAGGAAACTTAAATATATTATGAGTACCGAAAATCAAATTTATAAAAGAATAACTTTTTTGTAATTTCTCGATTACTGCCTGTTCTTGCATCATACATCCGCAAAGAGCAATTATCATATTAGGATGATGCCTTTTGTAACCATTCAGTTCTCCTAGCCTTCCATATACTTTTTGATTCGCATTATCACGGACAGTACAAGTATTCAGTATGACAAAATCTGCCTGTCCCTCATTTTCTGCCATTTCATAACCAATATTTATCAAAATACCAATCAATTTTTCTGAATCACGGGCATTCATCTGGCAGCCCATATTGAGAACAAAAGATTTGGGTAAGCGCCCATTTTTTTGTTCAAAATCTTTCACCCACCTGCGACATTTAGCCATAAAGTAGTACTGCCTAAACGGCTCTTCTGTCGGAGGCTCTGAATTTATATCTATTATATCTAAATCAATTTCATTATACATTTCTCTTGACTTTTCTCCCTTTCCATCATAAATAATTAATACACAAAAAGAAACGGGTTTTTACCGTAAAGCTTTATGGCTCAAGCGGGGTACTCGTTTCTTTTTTATGTTTATAATATCATATAGATATAGGTTTGTATCTTCCGCAAGTCTTATAACAAGCTCCACATTTTCTTTTCTAAAATTTTTCCTTGTCCTGTCATTTTAATCCTGCAGTTTTGTTGAATAACTTTGGCAATTCCACTTTGTCAATTGGCATACCTTTCTGCTAACATTACAAGGAGTTGTGTTACTTTTTCCATGGACTGAACACAGGCATATTCATAACGACTGTGAAAATTGCCGCATCCGGTACACAGATTCGGGCACGGCAATCCCATATAGGAAAGTCTTGCGCCGTCTGTACCTCCTCTGATAGGAGTAATACAAGGTTCTGCTCCCAGTTCACGGATTACATCACAAGCATTGTCGATTAAGTGCATATGCGGCTTCAAAACATCTTTCATGTTGTAATAGGAATCCTTAATTTCAACTCCAGCAGTTCCAGCGCCGTATTTTTCATTGATAAAGTCCGCGCATTGTCCAAACAACCTCTTTTTCTGCTCAAATAATTCTCTGCTATGGTCACGAATGATGTATTCCGAAACAGTCTTCTCCACATCGCCTGCGATACTGCACAAATGGAAAAAACCTTCATATGTTTCCGTATACATAGGGTTCTGAAATACCGGAAGCAAATTCTGGAATTCAAAAGCGATCAACATGGAATTAACCATTTTACCTTTGGCGCTTCCCGGATGGACGCTGCGGCCATATACATGAAGTTTTGCAGCAGCGGCATGGAAAGTTTCATGTTCAATTTCACCAAATGCTCCTCCGTCCACAGTATATGCAAAATCAGCGCCGAAAAGCTTTATGTCAAAATGGTCGGTTCCCCTGCCGATTTCTTCATCCGGGGTAAAGCCCACACGAATCTTTCCGTGTTTTATCTCTGGATGCTGTAACAGATATTCACAAGCAGCCATAATTTCTGCAATACCGGCTTTATCATCCGCGCCTAACAAAGTGGTTCCATCCGTCACCACCAAATCTTGTCCTTGATATTGGACTATTTCAGGAAACTCAGACACTTTCAAGACAATATTTTCTTCTTGATTTAAAACGATATCCCTGCCGTCATAATTTTCCACAATCTGCGGTTTTACCTCTTCACCGGATACGGCGGAAGAGGTATCCATGTGAGCGACAAATCCGAGAACAGGTGCCGTCTCACATCCGGCAGAGGCGGGAATGGAAGCGTACACATAACAATGTTCGCTGTCATAAGTGATCTCCGACGCCCCCATACCCTTTAATTGTTGTACCAAAAGCCCCGCAAGATCATGCTGCTTTTGTGTGCTTGGAGTAGTACTCGAAGCTTCATCAGATTGGGTGTCAATCTTGACATACTGTAAAAAATAATCCATGGTTTTTGACATTGACATTTTGATAACCTCTTTCCTTTTCTGCCTGTGGGCACTGCAATAAATCTGCCGCCGGCATAATCTGATTACCATCATACCATGACTTTTTACTTATCACAATATTTTTCTTTCAATCTTAAACATATGTTGTAGTTTTATTTTTTTCCAAACGCTTACCACCCTGTAGTTTCAGCCTGTTTTGCTTTTTTATGTTTTCTGCATATATCTTTCGCTCTTTCTTACCAGGTATTGGATAAGCCGATATTTCTTTGCATATTTTTCCGGATAAAGCGAGAACGCATATTAAATTGGGAACTGCCATCAGCCCGTTACAAATATCCGAAAAATTCCAAACAGTTTCAAGAGAACTGATACATCCTAAAAATGCTGTCAACGCATATATAAAACGATACAATAGATTATATTTTGTACGGCCTTTCATCAAAAATTCAAAAGCCCTTTCTCCCTGATACGCCCAGCCAATGATAGTTGCAAAGGCAAACAGCGAGATACATATGCTGACAAAGCTTCCGCCCTTTTCTCCCAAAACAGTACAAAATGCGGCAATGGTCAACGCGGTACCTGTTAATGGCGCTCCGGATGCGTCCGTTGTTCCTATTACTCCTGACGCCGCAAATGCAAGTCCTGTAACAGTACAGACTACAACGGTATCCAGAAACACTCCTGTCATACTGATATATCCCTGTTTTATGTAATCCCTCGTATCCGCAGCCGCAGCAGTAATTCCCGCAGCTCCCAGCCCCGCCTCATTAGAAAAAATCCCCCTGGCCATTCCCCATCGGAGAGATTGAAATGCTGTCACGGTCACACTACCGAAGATACCGCCTGATACCGCCTGCGGATGGAACGCCGCTATCATAATACTCCCTATAGCTTCCGGCACATTCTGCCAATGTGTCAGAATTACTACAATTGTTCCAACTAAATAAAATACCCCCATAAATGGTACTAATATCTGTGTTACCTTGCCAATAACCCCAATTCCTCCAAGTACCACCAAAACGGTGATAATTGTCAATACAAGTCCTGTTTTTGCTTTAGGTACATGAAAAGAAACCCATATGGCATCCGCAATGGAATTAGATTGTGTCATATTTCCCATACCAAAAGAAGCCATAACTGCAAAGAAGGCAAAGATACATCCCAGCTTTTTGCCTAGTTGTCTGTTGGAAAATATATGTAAGCAAGTATACATGGGGCCCCCGGCCGTTTCCCCTTTTTCATTTACCCCCCTATATTTCACCGCCAACGCACTTTCCACCAGCTTTGTAGCCATACCGATAATGCTTGTGACTATCATCCAAAATAAGGCGCCTGGCCCTCCCAGAACCATTGCAGTAGCGACGCCAATGATATTGCCGATTCCTAACGTTATTGCCAGTTCTGTTGTAAGAGAGGCAAAAGAAGAGATGGTTCCACCTCCAGTACCGCCGCTTTCATTTTTGACACCAATGCCAAAAGCACATTTCATAGCATACTTTAAATTTTTTAACGGTAAAAATTTCAATCGAACCATCAAATAACAGCCTGTTCCCAACAAAAGAATCAAAAGCCAGGGTCCCCACACCATATTGTCAAGCCAGCGAATGATTTCCGCCGCACTTACTTCCACCCCATTGATGCTGCCGAAAATAGTATTGCCCGTAGGTATCACTGTTGGTAAATACATTCCGTTAAAATTCGTAGAACCTTCTATTTGCCCGCCTAAAGCTGACATACCGAAGATTATAGTGAAAATTCCTTTTTTCACACCGCGCTCCTTGCACACAGCTTCCATTTATTTCTACAGAAAACATCCGTTCTTTCATATTAATCCCACGCCGCCTTTGGGCGGCTCAAATATGACACATCTGTCAATGAAGCTGTAATCCTGCTTTTTTCTAAAATATATCAAAGCAAAATTCATTTTATGCAAATTCCGGTATGATTTCATAAATCTGTCGAACGCCAATGGTGACATTAGGAGATACAAAGTAATAGTTTATTCCCATTGTATCATCAAAAACACTATCCTTATCCAATATAATACATACATCCAAAGAAGCTTCGCCATAGGGAAGAATAAAATTCATTTCATTTCTCTTCCGCTGAAATCCTGCGTTATCTCTTAGCATAAGTTCTTTTTCCTGTTCTATATTCCAATCATATACATACGTATTTCCGTTTATTGCGTATGCGGCAGATTGCTCGTTCATCTTTATCATTTCATACTCTTTCATCAGTTCCTGAACAAGTTCATTATCTGTCTCAAAGGATAATGCTTCATAATAATTGGCTAAAAAATTCCAATACTCAAACAATGTCTCATCATCATATTGCCTGAACTCAGTTTTAGCGTTATAATGATTGTTTTCTGTTTTGAAAGCATAGATTGTACCTGTCTCCGCATCTGCCAGCAGCTTCATAACAATGCCTTCTTTGTCCTGAAGTTCTATATACCATAGAATGAAATTCACTCCCTCCGCATAATTATCACTATAAATAACATATTGTTTCCATTGGTTGACAAAGAACTCCATCTTAAAAAAGCTATATGGCACCCATTCCATGTCCCAAAAAAACAACATCAAATCTTGAAACATTCCCATATCCGATTCCATATAATTATAGACTTCCTGGCTATCGGAAAGGGTTTGAAATGTAGCATAATAATTTTCTCCGGCCATTACCCCTTCTGCAAAAACCTTCATGCGCCGTCCCAGAGACTTTTCATATGTTACGCTGAGAGATTCCACATCCATGCTTTCTCTCTTGTCTATTATAGTGTTGTTGCATAAAAAACTATCCTGTATCTGAAAAATTATTTGAGGCGTGTAAGACGCTGCTATCAGCAAACATGCAAGCATGAATAACTCACCCATTAAAATCAGCGGTGTTCTGTATATTTGCTTTTTCCTTCTCTTTTTATGCCTCATATTCTCTCCATTGTCCTTCATATATCTGCCTGGCTGCTCCCCATCTCCCGCCCTGTTCCCAGGGGAAACGTCACTTTTATTACAGTGCCTTCCCCCAATCTGCTATTGATTTTCATCACACCATTGTGAAGCATTATAATTTTTTGGCACAATGCCATTCCAATACCGGCGCCCCCTTCTTTTCTGGAACGTGATTTATCCACCATATAAAATGCTTCTGTAATACGGCTGATTTCTTCCATTGGAATTCCTCTTCCATTGTCCACAACCTTAAATTCATATTTCTCCCCAACATGTGTCCCTTTCATCAGAACAAAGCATACATTTTCTTTATCCATTGCCTTTACTGCATTATCCAGCAAATTATAAAACAGAGACAGCAATAATTCCACATCTCCATATAACGTTGCTCTTTCCAAATCAATTTTACCGCGAATTCCCCGCTGTTTCCATATGGGCCGCATGGTAATACGAAGATTTTCTTCTAATGCCGTGGTGGAAATTGGTTTAAACACTAAGGGATTTTTATCCATACTTACCAAATCCAGTAATTTATGAGACAAACTTTCCAATCGTTTTCCCTGACTATAAATATAAAAATAGGCGTCATGACATTCAGCCTCTGACAGCTTCATGGAATTAAGCATATCTGCATACCCGATAATAGAGGTCAACGGCGTCTTAAGTTCATGCGCAAAGGCGGCGGTAAAGTCTTCTTTTTGTTTTGCTTCCAACACCTTCTTCTGCATCTGTTCCACAAGCTGATCGGCCATTCTGTTAAAATTTCTTGCCAGGGCGCCAATCTCGTCAAAACTCTTGTTATGAGAACGCAGCTCATAACTACCATCCGCAATCTTGCCAGCTAACTTGTCCAAACTGCGAATTGGTTTTGTAATATAACGAGAAAGCACATAAATGGAAATTCCTCCCATAAGCATCAGACATGCCAATGCAATGCGATATCTGTACAATAAATTTTGTCTGTTCTGATAAATATCTGTCAGTTCCCGGCATGTTCCCAGATATATATTGTCTGTGGTGACATCTATCAACACCGCCGTAAACATATAATATCCCCCCCCGGACCTGGCGTACACAATGTCCATAATTATCATCCAGATTCAATGCACTTGTCAAAATGCTCACTTCTTCCGCAAATCCCATACTTTTCAGATAGTCTCCCCCATAAATATAGGTGCCGTCTTTTCCGATTACAAATACATGACTGCCTCCCCGTTCCACATTGTTTATAATACTTCCCAACGTTCTGTTAATTGCGTATTCATCGCCAAATTCTTCCATGGATTGATAACCCATTTCAAATAGAAAATGGAACATACGGCTTTCGTCATTACCCTGTTCAATTTCTTTATCTAATAGTTGAGAAAAATCCGATAAAAGCATCCAAATCCCAAAGAGTGCAAACATTAAAGTCAGAAGTGCCGTCATAGACAGAAACAACTTATCTGCAAATTTCATTACAATTCCGTGCCTTCTCCTTCCAGGCGATATCCAACCTTATAGACAGCAATAATCTCATTATCCCAGCCCAGTTTCTTTTTCAATCGCTGAATATGCAAATCCACCGTTCTACTCTGTCCCATATATTCCCCGCCCCATACCGTTTCATAAATTGTTTCCCGATACAGTGCAATATTACGATTTCTTGCAAGCAACAGCAGTAAATCAAATTCCTTCATAGTAAGCGGTATCATCTCTCCGTTTCGGGTCACACAACGGGAAGCAATATCAATTACCACATCAAATACATTTATCTGCGTTTCCGTTTTATGATACCGTCGCAGTACTGCTTCCACTCTGGCCAAAAGCTCCACTATCTCAAAAGGCTTTGTCAGGTAATCATCCGCTCCCATTTTCAGCCCTTTCACTTTATTCTCCGTACTTCCAAGAGCCGTCAGGAAAATGACGGGAAGTGAAAGCGTCCGGGCATACTCCATCAGTTCATATCCGTTGATGCCGGGAAGCATTATATCTAAAAGCATAAGATCAAATTTCTCATTATCCATCAAATCTGCCGCACTTTCTCCGTCAGATGCCCAAATGCACTGATAGCCTGCTTTATGCAAATTCATCCTGATAAGATTCGCAATCGGTTCTTCGTCTTCTGCAATCAATATTTTCAGCATAATCTCCCTCGTTTCTTATAGCTAATTCGTAGCAAATTCAATATTTTCAACTCTGTGTGCATAAAATACACAAAATATGTATCTTTTTTGTATCCTATCCTTTGACAGACAGGCTTGCGAATCAACCAATTGCACATTTCTATTCTATTCTTTGCATTGTAGACTGTCAATACTCTGAACCTTTGCATTTATGATTTCTCCTGTAGGTTTGTCAAATATAGGTTCCACTGACCGGAAATCATTTCATCTTAATCTTGTCCTAAGTTCGTCCAGAATAGTACCGGACGAATGTAGCGGTAATACTACGGATTTTTGCCGCCCATTTTTATATGCTGTCACAGTGATTGTATATTGACCATCCTTCAACCGTAAGGGGACATAAAACAATTCTTCTTCTCTTTTTTCATTCGCTTTCCCAGTTAAAATATAATCAAAGCTGCGGCCGTCCAAAGTATGATCCAAAGCAATCCAGCTTTCGGGGTAATCAACCTTTACACAATCCACCCATGACGCTGAATAGATATGTATGATCCCCGCCTCCCCCGCTTTCCAATATGCAGCTTTCCCCAGACATCTTTCCAACTCTGCATTCAATACAAAGGCCGGAATGGTTTTATAAGCCATAAACGGCAGATAATTACCCGCATAATCCATAATGTAAGCAGTGATATGAAGATATTCGGATGTATAATTATATTCGTCGCTTAAATCAAAACTTCCCTCATATACCGCCCCTGTATAAATATTATCGGAAGTAATCAAAGAAAGTTCTTTTTCTTCCTGGCAGATTACGGTTCCCTGTGCGTTCACTCCCTGCAACAGAATCCATGCCTTTTGACATCCGGATGCTGCATTATCCGGGTATTGCTGATTCTCTTCCACAATATCATGCAAGGATACCTTCAAACAAGATCCATCATATAAAACCTCCATTTCCCCTTTTGGAGTTGCATAATCAATCTTTGTGGTAATATACAGTGTGGATGTATTTCCTGTTTTATCCCTTGCCGCCAAAGTATAATGAAAAATCCCTTCTTTTGATGCGGTATACTCAATATGATTGATACCAGTCTCCAAAACATTTCCCCATATGCCCTCCCCTTCATACAAAATAAGAGAATCCATCTCCATATCGTCGGATGCGGAAAATTTCAGAAGTATTTCCTTGTTTGTCCAACCATAGATATAACGGTCAACCCCAGATTCTATCTCCAAATCCTCCGGCGGTTCCGGCATAATCTCCGGTGGTATCACATCTATAAACTCCCACTGTGCATATAAAACTACTATATTTCCTCCCCCATCATTCCTTTTACTGAAACCAGCCGTATCACTATAACCAATACCACTGCCGTCCGCTGCCGTATTCCAGCCGCAGAAATAATAACCCTCTCTTTCAAAACCATTATCAGGCCAATGATTTGCAGACAATGTATAGATTCTGTCATAACTCAGATTTACCATTGCCGGCCTGCTGCCAATCCCGCCGTTTGCATTGAAATGAATTTCATAACCGGCCGGTTCCCAATGTGCATAAAACACAAGTGTATTGTTATCTTCCGACCACTGCTGAGAATATTTCCATATGCCGTTTTCCCAGTAAGTTCCGTTTTGTGCAATCCCATTGGAATCCCATACTTTTTCACCTCCAATTATGTCCGTATACCATCCGGTAAAAATGTAATTTTCTCTGTTCGGAAATATTTCTGAGATATTACTGTTGTCCGTGCTGTCATAGTAAGCAGTAAAAGTGGTGGTATTGACTGTCTCTGAAGTCCCGAACTTTGTTATATTCCCTTCATTCGCATGAAGTACTATGTTATAATAGTCAGGAACCTGCCCCATAACATATTCTATGATATCATTGGATATCACTTTTTTATTTACAATTTCATCATAAAAAGTAAGGCCGCTAAGTTCATAAATTCCACTGTTAAGAGTCATATTTCCTTTTTCGGTGTCAAGTGAAGATTCTGACATTTGCAAGTAAACTTGAAAATGTTTTATATCATAATAAGCTTCCGCATCTGAAATTGAAATAACGGTAGGGTCAGGACAAATTTGATAAGAAGCTTCTTCCTTTGCATTATAACTGACCGCATTAAGTATTCCGCTTAATTTATTATATCCTGTATGAATGGGAATCCTGTGGGTGGGAGTTTCTGAGTAAACAAATCCTGTAGGAAGCAATTCTGTATAACGATGGCTTAACGCATAATAATCCGTGTTATATTGATAACCCTTGATTCCGCTTGTATCATAGTGATACCCTTTCCTTGAATTCATTGATATTCCTGTAAGGGGAATGGAAAGACCATAATGAATCAATCCATTGTCAGAATTATTAGATAGTGAATATTCTTCATGATATTCTTTTGCTCCCACACGCCCCTGTTCCACCTCCGGACCGAAGTATGCAACCCATCTTGATGTAATGCCTGAAACATAATTTTGAAATCCGTCGGATGAAAGCTGTGGTTTTTTAAAAGACGGATAATTCAGCCCAAATGCCGCAAGTTCCAGACTCCCATCACCTCCTAACAGGTTATGATCTCCCTGTACAGCTTCTTTTCCATAAATATTGCCTCTGACTTCATAACGATATTTTATACTTCTGTCTTCGTTGGCAATATAGAATACAAACATTGTATTTTCAGCACACCAGCTTCCCGAAAGTGTCATTTTTCCCATGCTGCCTTCATACTGTTCTATACAATATTGGGCAAAATCCATGGTTCTATTGGAATTCACTTCAAAACTGTCTGATTTCACATTCCATCCACAGTCGGTTACCTCCACTTCCGAATGTATAATAGAACATTTTGCCGCTAACATTCTCATCTCTTCCTCTGACAGAGATTTCAAGAACATCCCCACATATTCTTTTGCAGTTTCAAGAAAATATTGCTCCAATTCTCCCGATGACATTTCTCTCCAATCTATGTGTATCAAATTTAATCCCAAATCATTTTCCGAACTGGATGAAAATGCTACGAATTGATTTGTATTTTTCCCCCGGTATGTATTTTCGCTCCTGTCAGCAAATGAATCTATCCATACATAACCTTTACCATATGCCTCTTTGTCCTTGTCATAATAATCTCCCGCGTAAAGTTTCAGTGTCTCATCTATGTTTTCCACATGATACATTCGCAAAATTGCCGCCACAGACGTTACATAAGCAGCAGAATAGGATGTTCCTGTCTCATTGCCGTACTTGCCCCTGGAACAAACATCCACATATTCTCCGTAACCGGAGAAAAAATAGGGAATTTGATTCTCATCCACCGCTGCCACAACAATAGCTTCCTTTATACTGGCTGGAACAAGATTATTCACATTTTCTCCCATATTGCCTGCAGAAACAATGACGGATATTCCCTTTTCTGACAATTCTTTTATAAGTTCACCCAGTTGTTCATTTTCCGATGCTCCATTAATAACGGCATTTAAAGAAAGATTAATAAGATCCGCACCATTTTCTACAGCATATGTTATGGCCCTGCATACATGGGATACATAAGCTGCACCATTTTCATCCGTGGTTTTTAAGGGCATGACTTTGACATTTTCCGGAGTATTGGATAAAATCAGCTCCGCAATCCTGGTACCATGGTTCAATATATCGTCCGTTGCCTTAGAGTCTTCCACAAAATTGTATCCTGCCATTAATCTGTCCCCATAGTTTTCCAACATATTGCAGCCTGAATCAATCACAGCCACAATAACTTCATTTTTGCTGTTTCCAGAATCTTCCAAACGCCGGATATACTCGGTCAGCGTAACATGGTGACTTTCAAAGGCATAGATATACGCGAAAACAACTGTTATACACAATAACACAAGCACTGAAATTAAAATCATTAAATTAGTTCTAATCTTTCCTTTTTTCATTACAGATCCTCCCAATTAATTTTTTATAAAAATGTTGATATACCTTCTTGAAACCATAAAACCTTGATATTTTTATATTTGTTATGTAATTGTCAAGGTGCAATTATTTTTTATTGCCATGAATGGCTTTCTTCATAAAAAATCATGGATAATTTCTTTATAAAAAGGGATAGTTTGAATTACATTTTCATCAGATTATACTTATAAAGATTGATTGCAAATGAAAAATAAGTATAGCATACTCTTGCGGTAAAAATTGACATGGAATGGGTACAAATATGAGATGAATTGATGGGAATGAAATAAAGATCAAACAATTTACGGATGAGGCGGTAATACTTTTCCGAAGATATTTCGACTGAACATCAGAACTACAGGAATCATTAGATTTGAAGTTTTATAGCTATCAGCTTCTAAGGACTTTCATGATAACAAATTGAATTATATTTGTCAAGAGTGAAATTACATTTATTATATATTGCCAAAACGCCTGCTTTTGGCGTTTTGTGTGCATCTGTTGCTGTGAACAAAGTGAACCGTAATGAACTATTACTATTTACTGGTATCTTTCCATAAAACTGCTTGCATAATTACGAGATTACATGATATAATATTTTCAGACATTTATCATAACGAAAGACGGATACACACTATTCGCACAAAACATCAGGAGGAAATCATGGAACAGCCATTATATACTTCAGTAAAAGTAAATAACGAGATAGAACTATGTGAGGTATCCAACCCTGAATGCAAACAATTAATCGAAAAAGCGCTCTTATCAGAACGCATATCCTATTATATCAAATGGGTCAAACCTTCTATTTTCCGCCGCAAGAAAAATACATGTATTATTTGTATCAACAATAGCTCAAAGGAAACAGCCGAAAATGTAATCCGATCCATCTGCGACGAGAAGGGATTTCCGATTAAATTCATTATGAGAAAATCCCAAAATGAGTATTAATTGGTATATCTTTATGTGATTCATAGTATTACTTCAGGTTTCAAATTTGCCAGAATCTCCTGATATTCCAATTGACACAGTCGTAAATCAACCTTTTTCAGCTTTGGCATATCACCCAATATTCGACAATCCATAAAATTAGTATTGTATAAAGAAAGATCTGTCAAAGACTTGCACTGGGCCAGAAAAGAAAAATCATCCACACAGATTTCTTCTATGTCCAGTCTGCAAAGATTTTTCATTCTCCCAATAACAGACCAGTCAGTTAAATCATAATAATATGGCTTTGGCAATGTGCAACGCACTTCCGGAGGCACCATATAAAGCCAATCTCTACCAGAACGAATGTATCTTTCCCTGGGCTTCAATGTCAATGTCTTTATCTCCGCAAATACCTGTTCCAACTCCTCTTTTTCAAAAGACAATCGCCCAATCATTTCCAGAATTACCAACCCAATCAACGGATGTACGGCAATTGCATCCTTCCCATGAACTTTTCCTATTTCAAGTCTATGCCGATCTCCCACTTGCATCAAAATACGGTGCGGATGCGGAATACCTTCTATCTTCGGATTGATAAACGCCTCCCTGACCCGTTCCAGGATAATGTCCGCCGTTTGACAGACCCTTTGGGCATCTCCTTTCCATTGAATCTGTGTATCCTTATCCTCCTGGCTATAAGCAGCGGGCAGCGTATCCAGATTGTACGTAAATTCTTTAATAATATTATCCACAGTTTCAAATAGCACTTTGCTTTTCACAATGGGCACCGCCATCAGTACGGCATTTAATAACTTTAAATCCCTTCTCTCTTCTAAAAATTTTAGGAAAATGTCCAAATGTTCTTCCGCATCTGTAAATCGTCCGAAAGCACGGATTAACTCCTGTTTTGTATTTGGATCTGCAATACTCCAAAGCATTGTCACATCCGAGAGTTTCAACCAGGAACATTTTGTCAGAAGCTCCAATGCTATATACCAACGTCCCTGCTCAATCTTCGGCATACTGTAGAGAATACGTCTTCCCCAATGTTCCAATACCGTTTGTTCCGGCTTTTTTAGAAAATGAATCATATAATGAATTTCAAGCACAATTCCGTCGTATTTACCCGCCTCCCATCGTTTTTCCATCAGCTTTTCCCCCTCCTGCCAATGGACTCGGTTCAGCAATTTCAAAAGCCATCTAATATCCGGTGCTTCTACATAATCCCACGCAGCCTTTTTGATCCATGTAGCGGCTTCTTCCGACAGTGAAGGAAACTTCCTCATACTTAACAGAACCAGTTTCCTATCCTCTTCTGTTTCCGCTTCCAGATAACACTGTCTCAATGTTTCCTCGTCTCCATCCAGATCCATCCCAAACCAAAAGATATCATATCCATTGATAATCTCTCCCAACCAACGCTTATACCATGCTAAAAATCCTTGCTCTCTGGTAAAAAAAACATATGACATTCCATCCTCTATATATACCACCCGCCCCCTGTGCGGCCCTGTTACCAACAGATACATAAAATAACTGTCTCCCTGAGAACCAATGGGAATGCATCCCCTCAAACACGCTTCCAGTATGGCGTCCTCCCACACTTCAAATTCTCTGGAATTCTCTGGTACTTTTATTCCCGGATGCAGCCAGGGTTCTCTTTGAGGCTGTATATCCCAGGTCAGCCAACTACGAACTTTATCCAACGAAAATAAACCATAGTACGGACCAGCGCCTCCGTTTCCCGCCTGTAAAAGGAATTTTCGGTATTCATCCGGCAGCTTCACCCCAATTTCCTGTTCAAAGGCTTCCACATCTTCCTGAGACGCGGGCGAATTCCATTGATATTTGTGTGTACTGGCTCCAAACTGCTTTAAATACCTATCTGCCTGAGCTGCTCTTTGAAGCAGTTCTCTTAATTCTTCCAACAAAAACACTTCAGACATATACTTTCTCCTATTTAAAGTCGCTGCGCGACAGCACTAAAGGGTGATTATGAAATTTGCTCTCGTGCGCCTTCACAACCTCATCTGTCCAGTCCAATGTGCGCTTTTTTATTTTATTACATCATACATTATACATAAAAATTAAATTTATTCAACAGCCAATATATCTTAATATATTCCCCACATAACCCTTCAGACAGACCACTGAACTTTTACATTCACTCATTTCTATTATCATAGCAGGAAAACATTTTGCACAAACTATGGTATTATTGCTTTCATTCTGCTATAATAAAATGGTTCATGCAAAAAATCGGCTGTGCAGCATAAATACTCTGGGAGAATATAAAATGACCGTATTCCATGTAGATTTGGATAACACCCTAATTTATTCCTATAAACATGATATCGGAGAAAAAAAAATTGCCGTCGAGACTTATCAGGGACGGGAGATATCCTTTGTCACCCAAAATACATATGCACAATTACAAGCTCTGAAAAATAAGATTCTCATTGTTCCCACTTCCACAAGATCCATTGAACAATATAAACGGATTGATTTGCACACGGGAGAAATAACATTTGCGCTGGTTTGCAATGGGGGTGTCTTATTGGTAAATGGTGAAAAGGACCTTTCCTGGTACAAGATGTCGAAAGCCATGACGGAAGAAAGTTTGCCCGCTTTAGAATATGCGCATTCCCTTTTGACTAAGGACAATAGAAGAACTTTTGAGTTACGATGGATAGAAGACTTATTTCTCTTTACAAAATGCGAACATTCTGAGAAAGTCGTAAATGAACTACGTAAGATACTGGATACAAAAAAAGTCAATGTTTTTTGCAATAAAGAAAAAGTATATGTTATCCCCATTGGACTGAACAAAGGCAAAGCCCTGCAGCGTTTCCGGGAATACATCCATAGAGACAAAACCATTGCGGCTGGAGACAGTGAATTTGATATCCCCATGCTGGAAGCCGCAGATATAGGAATTGTGCCTAAGTCATTTTCCTCCACTTATTCCATCACATTCCCGTTAGAAGAAATGTGTGGAACTGAAATATTCTCAGACGAAATGCTGAAACGAGTATCCGAACTATTTTCCTAATGCCATAACCATTTTTGCCGTAAATTGAAACCAACGGCAGAGAGCAAAGACTTTTCAAGTGTGTAACTGAGGAACTATTTACACACTATAACGGAGGTATTGTCTTGAAAAATAATCTTTTATATTATAGTGTTGGGCCGCTGCTTTACTGCCCCGGCAACAAAGCTACCATTGCTCAGTCAATTATCAATGAAAAATTCGGCCGCCAATTCTCATTAGCGCTATGTCTTGAAGATACCATAAACGACAATTTCGTTGCCGAAGCCGAGCAAGAATTGATCCATTCTTTACAGGAAATCCACAATGCGCGTCAGTGTAAGGAATTTTTCCTTCCGAAAATTTTTATCCGTGTACGGAATTCCGCACAGATTTTAATGCTTACCAAATCCCTGAAAAATCACATTGATGTCATTTCAGGTTTTATTATTCCTAAATTCTCCCAGGAAAACGCCTGTGAATACATCCGGAAACTCATAGAAGCCAATGAACTGACTTCCCAAAAACTATATATGATGCCTATTTACGAAAGCGCGGATATCATAGATTTGCGCTCCAGATATGAAGTGTTGTATTCTCTAAAAGACACTCTGGGTCAAATTGAAGACCTCATATTAAATATCCGTGTGGGCGGCAATGATTTATGTCATTTATTTGGTTTTCGTCGTCATCCCGACGAATCCATTCACAATATCAAACCTGTCTCTTCCATCTTTACCGACATTGTAACTGTCTATGGAACAGATTATGTAATTTCTGCGCCGGTTTGGGAGTATTACGCGGGTCCCAATTGGGAATCGGGTATGGCGGCTGAAATATTTGACGATAAATTATGTGGATTTACAGGAAAAACCGTAATTCACCCCAATCAGATTCGCGTAGTAAATTCCTGCTTCCAGGTTTCCGAATCAGACTTCAACGATGCCAAAAGCATATTGAACTGGAATGATAACACAGATACGCTTGTTGTAGGGAATCAGAAAAACGAAAGAATGAACGAATATAAGACACATACCAATTGGGCAAGACAGATCCTTTATCTTGCGCAAGCATATGGTGTCAGAAAGGCTTAACCCGGCAAAGCTTTACTTCAAACGCCAATCCATACTTCATATCCTGGGACATGGGTAATAACATTTCTTCCCCACGCCCTAGGATATGTTTGAAACATTATTCCAACCATCCACATGCCGCACTTATAAAATGCGCACCCGGCTGAAATCATATTACGCAGATGAATTTATTACGATATCGTCTGATGGAAGGTATTATGAAATAATCTGAGGCAGTTCTATATAGGATACCATTTTATTTTTCTTCTCATAACTCCATGGAAGCTCCCTGCCCAACAATTTGTTCAATGCAATATTGGGGATATTAACGCCTGTTGCCAGACAACTCATCTGCAGTCCCCCGGACATTCTTGTATTTATTTCCAATAAATAAGGCACATCCTCCTTTTGTTTAAACTGTATGTTACAGGGACATTCCAGTTTCACTTTTTTCATAATAGCCTCTGTCATTTCTAAAATTTTATCATCATAAATTATTTCCTCATGTCTTGCCGCACCCTTATACCTTGGAACAGCAATTAATCCATGGGATGTATTCAGACAATCCACACTGATTTCTCTGCCCGGCAGATAGGGCATAATCATCAGTTTTCCAAAAGATTCCACTGATTTCAGCCATTCCAGATATCGTTGATACGGAATGGAATTGCTGACATATAATTTCAACATCTGAAAGGCATTTTCCTCTTCTACTATTTTCCGAAAGCTCATGCCGCCCTCATCAAAGACAAACTTAACACATACCTGACCATACTGGTTCTTAATCTGAGTATAGGCACTTTCAAATTCCTCTGCGGTCTCCGCCTCACAATATTCAGGAACGGCTACAATTCCCTCATCTCGAAATAATTCGTAAGTGCATGTCTTATCCATAAGCAATTCCAGCCTGGAATACTCATCTGCCATAACCTTAACGCCAATTTCGTCAAATTTGCTTCTGTTTTTGCTGATATCCAGCATTTTCCTCCTGGGAACAAATACATCTATCTTGTGCTCCCTACAGAATCGGATGCAATCCTCAACATATGCTTCCCCGTCCGTGGTCGGTTCCTCATACCATTCGTCACAGACATTCCGAATTACAGAGTTTGGCTCTTTGTTGGTTCCCACAACCCAAACCGGTTCCTTCTCATTTTCTTTCATCAGTTCAATCAATCTATAGGAAGTGCTGAACCAATGATTAAACCAGACACGAATCATCTTTTGCTCCCTTCACCCACTAGGCGTCCGCCACTTTTTTAATAATGCCGCAACATTTATAATGTATTAACGGATAATATATCACCGGAACCTTTTTCTCTTGCGCAAGCCTTACAATATGGTTTAATTCCTGGTTTCCTTCATATCTTTCATCTATTAAAATCTTCCATGGAACCCGGCGAAGCAAGACTCTAGTGGTTTCCCCGATTCCGGGCTTGACAAAGTTAATATCCTCCACGCCAAAATCCTCGGCAATCTTTTCTACTTCTTCCATTCCCCGGCCTTTGGGACAAAGCTCGGCAGACTGCGGTGACAGCGTAAATTCTTTCTCGATTGCATCAATGAATTGATAAGACAGGTCCCCATTCTCCCACTCCTTATAATACACCGCTCCATGAAAATCATTTTCCCCAATAATATCATCCCTCAAAAAAGTCCTGCTAATCAGCCCGGATACCGTACTGTTAAGACAGGAACTTGGAATTAATATATCTTCATGGGTTCCACACAGCGCCGTTACATTTGCCGGGTCCGCAATCACAGCAATCTCAGGGCGCACCTGTGCATATGCCCTTATGTCTTTTCTCAATTCATTCAGAATCGCGCCTTTTCCAATCCAGCCATCCACAAAAAGCAGTTGCCCCGGCGCGTATTTCCCCAAAAGAAACTTCATGGCATTGTCGTCAATCCCTCTTCCCCTGATAATAGAAATGGCATAATGAGGGACATTGAGTTGAAACTTATATTTCATATATCGTTTTATCAGGATTCCTATGGGAATTCCTGCCCTGGCTAAGGACACCAGCACAACATCTTTCCCTCTGGCCGCAATAATTTTCTCCGAAAGCACCCCCACTGCGTCCGCAACCTGTCGGGCATATTTTTCCAATGTTTCTTCGTACACTTCCATATATTTTTCCGTAGGAACGTATTCGATGGGAAGCATTTCACTGTAATGTCTGCCCGACTGTATCAATTTTTCCCGTTCCTCCGTGGGCTGTGGCTCCACCATTCCCGTAATATCCTTTAAAAGCAATACCACATCTTCCTGCAAATAAGAACTTCTCATTTCCACTCCCCTCTGGCGCTGTGATGGCAAATAACTTTCAGAAACCACTATCGCCAGTGTATAAGATAAACCACCTTATTCTTTTTCCTAACAGCGTTCAATAGTGAATACACGCCCTGTTCTTCCACTGCCGGGGCATCCGTGATTACTAAAACTATATCATAACTTCCAATATCATACACATAAGTGTTCCGCTCCCCATCATACAAGCTGTCCAGCTCATACCGTTCATGTAAAGGATATGCCTCATCTTGGCTGACGTTGATGGGGCTGCGGGTAGTTGCATGAAATCTCACTAAATGTCCCATTTCTTCCAGTCGTTTTCCCACATATAAGCCAGGGAACATAAATTCTTCCGTGCCCAAAATCAACACTTTCTCCCGTCCTGACAAAGATATCTTTCCTTGCATTTGGTCATAAAGTGACTCACATGCAGCCGTATATTCAACGGTATCGGTTATCCTGCGAGTGTTGACGGCTCCCTCTGCCGCAATAGAGGCCGTCGCCTTTGTACAATCCACATTTTTGTCATAATACGTGCCATCATTTACCGCCCTGTCTGCAATCCGGTGATAATCGGTATGCTGGGTTTTGACCAAATAATGCACCCCAATATTCCTTTCCCGGTAAATCTCCAAAGCTTCCTCCGTCATACCATTTAGCAGTGACACCACCGAAAACTTTATTTTTTCAGGCAAATCTTGATAACATTTTTCCATAACCGAAATAATGTTTAATATGGTTTTTCCGGTGGTAACCTCATCTTCCGCAAATATAATCCGGTCAATCTGACCAATTACCCTATCAAGATCCTCTTTCACCAGCTTCTGCTCCGTGGCATGACTATGTTCTTCCGAGAAATTAAAACATGCTGCGTTTCCCATATCTTCCCTTGTGGTCTGAATATATTGCGCCTTAAGCGTTATGGCAACCTGTGCTCCTATGGCTGTGGCTGTTTCCGCAAATCCTACAATTAACAATTTCTCTCCCTGATATTCCCCCAGCAAATTCGCCAGTTCAGCAAAGATCTGCAACGCCTTTCCAGGAGATACCGGAATATGCTTCCCCTGCATTGGGTTCACCACCAGATAATTTCTTTTTTTATTATTTTCCCGTTGGGCAATTTTTACCAGATCATTTTCCGTATATCCCATCCCCGTTCCTTCTTTCTACCGGTTGGCAAGCTCCGTGGTAATTTCCTCCCAAGTCACATCTTTTTCCACCATAAGCACCATCATATGATAGAGGAAATCGCTGATTTCATACTTAATTTCATTGGCGTTGGGATTTTTGGCCGCAATCACGATTTCTGTGGCTTCTTCCCCTAACTTTTTCAAAATCTTATCAATTCCCTTTTCAAACAGATAATTGGTATAAGACCCTTCCTTTGGGTGTGCTTTTCTGTCCTTAATGACATTAAACACATCCTCAAAAACCTGAAGCGGATTCTCTGCTGCTTCATACTCTTTTTTGGCTATTTCATTAAAAAAGCAACTTTTTGCACCAGTGTGACATGCGGCGCCCACTTGGGATACCTTTGCCAAAATGGTATCCATATCGCAATCTCCAGTGAGACTTTTGACATACTGGAAATGACCGCTGGTCTCCCCTTTCAGCCACAATTCCCCCCGGCTTCTGCTAAAATATGTCATTTGTCCCGTCTGTAAGGTCCGCACATAAGCCTCTTCGTTCATGTATGCCATCATCAAGACTTCCAGTGTACGATAATCCTGTACGATAACAGGCACCATACCATCGCTGTTTTTCTTGAAATCTTCCCATTGGTAAGCAGCCTCAAAATTTTCCACCATCATTCCATTCTCCCTGCATAGCCCCTTAAGGGTCTTAATCTCCGAATAATTATCGTTTATGGTATTTCCGGTGACGCCGCTCACCTGTTCATATGCAAAAATCTCCATCAGTTTATTCAGTGCAATTTGATTGATTTGTACCAGGAAGGGCAGTTTTGTCACCTGTTCCGTCTCCCTAATCTGATGAGGATTCATCAAAATCAACTCCGAAACGTATTGTTCCAGCAAGTCCCTATGGGCAGAAAGGGTCTCTGCCGTTTCATAGGAAGCAAGTATTTTATCCCGGCCAAATTTCAGCGAAACTTCTTCTGCAATGGCAATATTACTTTCCTGTTCAAAATCTAAAATCGCCCGTCTGCAACCCGCATAGAGTAATTTTTTAATGTCTTCCATACGTTTCACATTGCCCGCTCCCATGACATCCATCTCTGCCAGAGTACAAATTTCTTTTAACGCATCCAGCGCACTTTCATGAGCCGCGTCCGCATCTTCTTCATTTTCTCCATCCATTCCGGACATGTCAAATACAATCAGCCCGTCCGCATGATTCTCATTATATAATTGCACCAATCTGAGCGGATCTGTTTCCACCACGGAAATATCTCTCAAATTTCTGACCGCATGTCCCCGGTACAGATAGATACAAGGTACAAATTTCTTCTTAAGCATAATATAAACCCCTTTGCCCGCACATGACAGGCATACTCTTTTTTTTAATTTACAGGCTTCCTTTTGTACTAAGAACATCTGCAACACGCAAATCCATACCGGACGCCTGGTCCAAAGCCTTTGCAAACGCCTTAAACATTGCCTCTATGATATGGTGGGTATTGCTTCCGTCCAAAAGCTTTAAATGCAGATTCATTGCCCCGCTATAGGATACTGCATAGAAAAACTCACGCACAAGCTCTGTGTCCAGTCCGCCCACACGTTCTGTGGAAAATTCGCAATCGAAATTTAAATATGGCCTGCCGCACAAATCTACTGCACAAAGTACCAGCGCGTCATCCATGGGAAGAATAAAAGAACCATATCTGCGGATTCCTTTCTTATCACCTACCGCTTTGCCTATGGCCTGTCCAAGCACAATCCCCGTATCCTCCACTGTATGATGCCCGTCCACCTGCAAATCCCCAATCACATGACATTTCAAGTCAAAAAATCCATGTCTGGAAAATCCCTCCAGCATATGGTCAAAAAATCCGATTCCGGTAGAAATATCTGCTGTTCCTGTTCCATCCAATTCCAAACTGACGGAGATATCCGTCTCCTTTGTCTTCCTGTCAATGACCCCAATCCTGGACATATGTTTCCCGTTTAACCTCCCTTATCCCAGACAATTACTCCATATTCTGAAATCTAACCCGCACACTGTTGGCGTGAGCGGTCAGCCCTTCACTCTCCGCAAACAATTCAATATCCCTGTGCACCTTCTCCAGCGCTTCCCTGGAATAAGAGATAATACTGGATTTCTTCACAAAATCATCCACATTCACAGGCGAAAAGAATTTTGCGGTCCCGTTGGTGGGCAAAATATGGTTTGGTCCGGCAAAATAATCCCCCAAAGGCTCCGATGCATACTCTCCAAGGAAAATGGCTCCTGCGTTGCGTATCTTAGTCATTACCTCAAAAGGATTTGCAGTCAGTATCTCAAGGTGTTCCGAGGCAATCTCGTTCACTGCATCTATAGCATCTTGTATTCCCTCCGCCAGAAGAATATAGCCATAATTGTCAAGGGATTTTTGTATGATTTCCTTTCTGGACAGTTGACTCACAAAAGTATCCACCCATTGAGAAACCTTTTCTGCAAGTTCCTTTGATGTGGTAACAAGGATTGCGCTTGCCATTTCATCATGTTCTGCCTGGGAGAGAAGATCTGCCGCCACATACTCCGGCTTCGCACTTTCATCTGCCAGCACTAAAATTTCACTGGGACCCGCAATAGAATCAATACTCACATGCCCGTACACCGCTTTTTTAGCCAGGGCTACGAAAATATTCCCCGGTCCGGTAATTTTGTCCACTTTTGGAACGGACTCCGTGCCATAGGCCATTGCTGCAACTGCCTGCGCGCCGCCCACCTTATATATGGTATCCACCCCCGCCACATCAGCAGCAACCAACGTCCCCGGATTTACTCGTCCGTCCGCTCCCGGCGGTGTTGTCATGATAATTTTCCCCACTCCGGCCACTTTTGCCGGAACCACGTTCATTAATACGCTGGAAGGATACGCCGCCTTTCCACCTGGAACATATACCCCCACCGTTGCAATGGGTGTAAATTTCATTCCCAGAATCGTCCCGTCCTCCCTGGCGTCAAACCAACTGTTTCTCAGTTGTTTGGCATGAAATATACGAATATTTTCCGCAGATTTTTTGATAACCTCTATCAGCTCGCTATCCAGACTCTCATATGCCTGGGCAATTTCCTCCCTTGTTACCTTAATCGTTTCAGCGTTTAGGCTAAACTTATCAAATTTTTCTGTATACTCAAATAATGCCTGATCGCCTTCCGCCTTCACTCTGCCAATAATCTCATTTACCGTCTCTTCATACTGCCCATATTGATTAGGACTTCTTTTCAAAAGATCATTTAGAATATTTTTCTTCGTTTCAGTGGTTAAGTTTAAAATTCTCATGAAAACGTTATTCCTTTCTATCCACAAATCCCCTGATGCGCTGCACCAGTTCCTGGATACGCACCCGTTCCATCTGCATACTGACCGGGTTCACAATCATTCTTGCGGAAAGTCCGCACACCTCTTCCAATACTTCCAGACCATTTTCCCGCAGCGTGGAGCCCGTCTCCACAATATCCACAATGACTTCGGATAATCCCACCAGGGGCCCCAGCTCCACAGAACCGTTCAGTTTGATAATATCTACGGTCTGATGTTTTTTATCGTAGAAATATTCTTTGGCAATATTGGGATATTTGCTGGCCACACGGATACGTTCATGGTGCAGCAAAAGTTCTCTGGCAGAAGCCGGCCCGCAGACACACATTCTGCATTTTCCAAATCCCAAATCCAGAACCTCATATACATTCCTGTTTTCCTCCAGCACCGTATCCCTTCCCACCACGCCTATGTCCGCGGCGCCATACTCCACATAAGTAGGCACATCAGGACCCTTTGACAGGAAAAATTTCAATTTAAGCTCTTCATTGACAAATATCAGTTTTCTGGAATTTTTATCCTTCATTTCATCACAGGTAATGCCCATCTGTTCAAACAATTCCAGCGTCTTATTCGCAAGCCTTCCCTTTGCCAACGCAAAAGTCAGGTATCCATTTTCACTCATTTTCCTGTCTCCTTCCAAGCGTTACCGAAATTCCCTGTGCACGGAGTCTTTGAACTTCCGCAAGCTTCTCCCCAAAATCATTTCCAGCGTACCATACTTTTCGGCACTCCTCCGAAGCCGGCAACTCCACCTGCTGTCTGGCAAGCGCTTCCATAATACTATCAATTACCATGACAAATCCCACCGCGGGCGCGGATTTGCCAAACTGCTGCAAAAGTCTGTCGTATCTGCCGCCTTTCACAATGGCTTCCCCCACTCCGTAAGTATATGCCTTAATAATCACCCCCGTATAATATCTGTATTTACTAAGCATCCCAAGATCAAAGGAAATATAATCCGCCACTCCGTACAGTTCCAGCACTGACCGCAGCTTTTCCAACCTTTCCACCGCCGCCAAAGAACGGGAATTCCCAGCCATTTCCTTTGCTTCCTTTAAGGAACCCATATCTCCGAATAAATCCGCCACCTTAAGAAGCCTTCCCTGATATTCTTCCGCCACATTTCGCTCCTGCAAAAGTTCCTGGGCGGCAAAGTAATTCTTCCCGGAAATATATGTCCTAAGTTCCAACTCCGTCTCTTCGTCCAGTCCGGCCTCTTCACACAGTCCTTTAAAATACTCCACTTCTCCCACTGTGACCTGGAAACGCTCCAGTCCCACATTCTGCAGCGCCTGCACCACCAGGCTGATCATTTCCCCATCCGCCTCCACAGAATCATCGTTGATCAGCTCCGCCCCCATCTGGGTAACTTCTTTCAATTTACCCTGAAGATTGGATGTATTGGTAAACGCATTGCCCACATAACCAAATCGCAGCGGAACTTGTTCGTCACAGAAATATTTTGCCGCGCATCGGGCAATGGAAGGCGTAAAATCCGGCCGCAGCACCAGAGTATTTCCTTCTTTGTCAAAAAACTTATAAAGCTCTTTGCTGGGAGTGGTACCGATTTCTCTTGAAAATACGTCAAAAAATTCAAAGGTAGGCGTCTGAATATCTTCATAACCATAAAGACGGATACTTTCGTGAAGCTTCCCCTCCACGTATAGTTTTCTGGCATATTCCTTTCCGTAAATATCCCGGACTCCCTCCGGCGTATGCAACAATCTCTGGCTCATCTCTTCCTCCATACCTTTTTCCACCATATCTACAACGCAACTTAGTTCACTGATATTTCATACATTACATTCCACTTTAGCACATTACAGTATTAGCAAATCAGCGCATCAAACTATCATTTTAGTATATCCGAACCCCTCTTTACTGTCAAGCCCTGTCATCCAAATCCTTCTGTAAGATATCAAGATACGGGACCAATATACCATGCTTTTGCGGAAGAATATACGCCGGATTCAACTCCTCATATCGAAAACTCTTTCTGCCGCCCTCTTTTGCCCGATTCCAGAAGAATAACAACATCTGCAGAGGGAGATAATACATAACATCCTTATGAGTATAATAGATCAGAAAGAAGGAAATTCCTCCCTGCTTCTCAAACTTCTCCATAAATTCCACCTGATGGGCATGAATATTCTGTAATGCAAAAGTATCCGCCCCGCACTCCTTTGCATCAAAACACACTGGAAGCCCTTGTACTGCGCCAATATAATCCACGGTACTCTTTTGTTCAAAATAAGCCAATGTAATCTGCCGATTGGCCTTATCTATTTTAATCGGTGTAATGGGCGTAGGCACTTTCTGAATCAACGCCAGCCCCGCATGGGAATATTTTTCATTTGTTCTGTTAATCATCTCTTCCAACGTGGAGCCTCGAAGCCCCCTGGAATTCCATGTAGACATCTTTTCCTCCTGGTTTTGCTGCCAATGACCTTCTTTGTTCCGCTGCCTTCATTCCCTGACACATAACAGTTGAGCCATACCCCAAATCCATCCCTGTTATAAAGCAAGCTCTTTTTGTAACTCCAGAAAAGACTCCGGACAGGGCGCTGCAAATGCTTTCCCTCCCAACCCCAGTCCATATTGGGATCTGCTTTGGGGAAATTTCACACAACAGGCATGGAGCAAATGATAGTTCAATCCATGTTTTTCCCTGAACCGCCGATTTATCTCTTCTCTGCCATATTTCGTATCCCCGATCAGGGGATGTCCTATCGCTGCCATCTGTGCCCGAATCTGATGGGATTTGCCGGTAAACAGTTCCACCTCCAATAAAGTGTATCCCTCACTTATTGCAATAGGTGTATACGCGGTTTGAACCAACACCGCCCCTTCTCCGGCCGCTGCTTTGTCCGAAATTATTTTTACTTTATTACGAACGGTATCTTTTACAAGCCAGCCTTCCAATCTTTTTGACTGTGTTATCTCGCCCACGCAAATTGTCCGATAAAACTTCCGCACACCGCGCTCTCTGATACACGCATTTAAAAACTGAAGCCCTGGAAGACTCTTTCCGCAAAGCACAATACCGCTGGTATTTCTATCCAACCGATTACAAACCGAGGGCCGAAATGTAGGAAGATCTTTTTCCAAAGAAGCATCCTTTGCAAGCAAATATCCTATCATCCATTCATTCAAGCTGGCATCTTCCTTCGCTGCCTTTTGCGTCAGGACGCCCACAGGCTTATTTAAAAACAAAAAGTGCTCGTCTTCATACACCACGGTAATCCCTTTTAATTTGTTATATGCCGCCATATAGGCCGCCGTCAGAAGATTTCCTGTTTTTATCCTGGTCTCTGCGCCGTCCCCGGATAAAGCAATTCCCCCATCCTCCAAAGGGATATTTGTCCGTACAAGGGAATCCGCTGAGGCATCTTCTGTTCCGCATTCCTTGTCCCTGCCGGAAAATTTAGCCAGCGTATGCTCTGAAAAAAACACGGCTACTGTATCCTCCGGAGCCAATAGTTCAGCACCCGATGCCTTTTTTCCGTTTAAGGTTATATTCTTTTTCCGCAGCATCTTATATAGAAATCCCATGGGCGCCAAAGGAAAATACTTATGTAAAAACTTATCCAACCGCTGCCCGGCCTGATTATTTCCTATTGCAATCGTCCGCATATCCACCCTACTTTTTTCTGATTTCACCTGCCCGCTTTGGCAGCATTTCACTGTTCAATCTATAAAGCCACACTCTTTAATGTAGAAATAACTGCCTTTGTTCTGTCTTCGTCCTCTTCTAATGCCTTCATTTGTTCCATGCGATCTGTATATTTGGATAAATTTGTAAATATTTTTACCCCAACCCCCTGATGTCTATCCATTTTGAGGATTTGGTTCATGTGTTCGCAGAACCCGATTTCATCAAATTTCTGATCCTCAGAGAAGCCGCATATGCAGCCTCCCCGGATTGCCAAATGGCCGATGGAAAAATCTTTCTTATACGAAGTGAACACCATGTCATAAAGACATTGCAGACCGGCGCTGTGTCTCTCAATCTCATCGGCTGCCTGTTGGTTACAGCTTTGAAACCGCAGATACATAATTGTGCTCACTGCACTTTTGCTGGCTGGAAGACATCCCAGAATGGCCACAATCGTAAGCAGATTTGTCTTCTCCCCCGTCTGAATATACCCTGCTGCAAACAGAGAAAGGGAAATCCCAAAGTAAATCACTGTGCGGATAATTTCATATTTTTTCTGAGATTTAATATAATTTCTGCTTCCTTTTGCGTCTGCTGTGGTAAACAATCGTTTTAGCTCCATCCTCTTATAACCCTTTCCGCTTCATTTGTCCCCCAATCTTAAGCAACAGGCCATGGGGTATTATCTTAGAAATCACCCTGAATGTTTTAATAGGAAAACTGCATACTGACAGGGAACGTTTTTGATAAGAATCCTTCAGTGCAAGCGCTACCACCCTTTCCGCACTTACCATGGTATACTTTTTTACCGCCAATGTGGAGCCTGTTGATTCCGCAATATCAAAAAAAGGCGTATCCACAGGGCCGGGGCAGACGCTGGTGACATAAATGCCCTTATCCCTCAGCTCTTCCCCTAAAGCTCTGGAAAAACTCAGCACATAGGATTTGCTGGCCGCATATACCGCAAAATCCTGCTGGGGCAGAAACGCCGCGCTGGAGGCCATTTGAATCATTCGGCTCCCTCTTTTCATATGGGGAATCATACGGTGCGTCAGTTCTGTCAGCGCCTCACAGTTCAAACGAATCATTCCAACGGCCGTTTTTAGTTCTTGCCTGTCAAAACTTCCCATCATCCCATATCCGGCACAATTAACCAATATTCTGATTACATGTTTCGCCACAGCCGCTTCCAAAATTTCCATATTCTCCGGCTTTGTTATATCCATGGGAAATATTCTTACCCTATGCCCCAGCGCTTTCCCCAGTTCTTCCAGTCTGTCCCGACTTCTTGCCACCAGCCAGAATTCATCCACATGTTTAAAATACTTATCCATTTGCAGCGCAAACTCCATTCCAATTCCGGAAGATGCGCCTGTTATCAAAATAATATTCATGTGATACCTCATTTTCCCGCTTTTTTACTACGATGAACATTCCGAATTGTTTTCTTTTTCTTTGGCTCTCCCGCTGTCCGCTTTGCGCCGTGACCGCTCTCTTTTTTTCCCTTGTAGTCCTTGCCGGAACGCTTTTCGCCATTCTTTTGAATCCTCCGGCCGTAATCTTCCGCCCCCGATTCCTCCGTTTTCTTCCGGGGCCTGATCAGGCATTTTTCCCCATATCCAATCAAATCCCTTCTTCCAGCTTTGATTAACGCTTCATAAACCAATTCATAGTTATTAGGATTCCGATATTGTATCAATGCCCTCTGCATGGCCTTCTCATGGGGATTTCTACATACGTATACCTGCTTTCCGTCCCTGGGATCGATTCCCGTATAATACATCACTGTAGAAGCCGTAGAGGGCGTAGGGTAAAAATCCTGTACCTGCTCCGGCATATAGCCCAAATCACGCAGATATTCCGCCAGTTCCACCGCTTCCTTCAGAGAAGCCCCCGGATGAGACGACATAAAATAAGGCACCAGAAATTGATTTTTCCCCAATTCCACATTGAGCTTTTTGTATTTTGCCCGAAACCGCTGATACACTCCGTTTTCAGGTTTCCCCATATAATGCAGCACCCTGTCAGATACATGTTCCGGCGCCACTTTCAGTTGACCGCTCACATGGTATTGCACCAATTCCCTGAAAAAAGTATCGTCTCCATCCGCAAGCAGATAATCAAACCGAATTCCTGAACGCACAAATACCTTTTTTACACCTGGCAGCCCCCGCAGTTTTCTAAGCAATTCCAGATAATCTCCATGATCCACAGACAAATTTCTGCATGGAGAAGGAAACAGGCATTGCTTATGTTTACAGATCCCATGGGTCAACTGCTTTTCACAGGAAGGATGTCTGAAATTAGCGGTGGGGCCTCCCACATCATGAATATACCCTTTAAAATCCGGGTTTTGCAGAAAAAGTTCCGCCTCCTGTAAAATTGAGTCATGACTTCTGACCTGGATTGTACGGCCCTGATGAAAAGTCAAAGCACAAAAACTACATCCCCCAAAACATCCTCTATTGCTGATTAAAGAGAATTTAATCTCTTCCACAGCAGGTACGCCCCCTTTTTCCTCATATGAAGGATGATATGTCCTCTGATAAGGAAGCCTGTAAACGTCGTCCATTTCCTCCATGGTCAGGGGCGGCTGGGGCGGGTTCTGCACCACATATACTCCGTTGGGATATTCTTCCGCCAAAGGTTTCCCGGTGCAAAAATCCGTATTTTCACTCTGTATGGCAAAGCTTTTGGCATACAGGGTTTTATCTTCCTGCATGGCATCATAGGAAGGCAAAAAGATAGGATCACAGACGCCGGAAATGTCCTTTGTGCGATAAACGCTCCCTCGTATAAAGGTAATATCCTGAACTTTAATTCCGCTTGCCAGGGCATCCGCAATCTCCACAATGGATTTCTCACCCATTCCATAGGAAATCAGATCCGCCTGGCTGTCCAAAAGAATAGAACGCTTAAAACGGTCCGACCAATAATCATAATGGGCCATACGCCTTAAGCTGGCTTCAATTCCCCCAATGATAATCGGCACATCCCTGTAGGTCCTGCGGATTAAATTGCCATACACAACCGTTGCATGGTCAGGCCGTCTTCCCATTTCTCCTCCGGGCGTATAGGCATCCATGGAACGCCTTTTTTTCGATACGGAATAGTGGTTTACACAACTGTCCATGTTGCCCCCGGACACAAGAAACCCAAGCCTGGGCCGTCCTAACACCGTGACACTTTTATCGTCTTTCCAATCCGGCTGGGAAATGATCCCCACTGTATAACCATGAGCTTCCAACACTCTACTGATAATAGCATGTCCGAAAGACGGATGGTCCACGTAAGCATCCCCGATAATATACACAAAATCCAGTTGTTCTATTCCACGCTCCCGCATATCCTCTGCGGATATGGGCAAAAAACCATTCATCCCACATACCTCCGTCCGCTTTGGGGTGTGTCTCAATCATCAATCCTCATTTACAGAATTGTGAAATGTCCTTTTCACACTAATTCCCAATAATTCTCAATATAGTAATCCGCTAACGCTCTTTTTTCTTCCCTCTCTTTGGCAGAATAGGCGTCTTCCACCGCACAGACGCGCATCCCGGCATTTTTGCCCGCTTGAATTCCCTGCACAATATCTTCAAATACCAGACAATGTTTTGGTGCAACGCCCAGCCGCCCGGCGGCTTCCAGGTAAATGTCGGGAGCCGGTTTTCCACGCACCACATCACATCCGGTTACAATACAGGTAAAATAATCCCGCAGCTTATGCACGCCCGCAATATTTTCTACCAACTCTCTTGAATTGCTGGTGGCAATACCAAGCTGGATGCCATTCTCTTTACACATGGACAGAAACTTTGGAATTCCTGATTTTAAAGGCACTTCATAGGTATATTTATCCCACGCCATTCTGTTCCAGTCAGCCTTTATCTTCTCTATGGAATCCGGAATTGGAAAATGCTCCTTAAAATAAGCTGCGGTCTCCGTAAAACTCATACCCTGGATTTCATATTGTAGTCCTTCCGGCAGCGAAATTCCAAAACGCCCCAGATACTCTACATCTATGGACTTCCATACCCACATGGAATCCACCAGAGAACCGTCCAAATCAAAAAGAACTGCATCTACTCCCCGCAGCATTTCATGTCTCAATTCCTGTCCTGTTTCCTCTTTGGATACTGCCATTCCTATTAACCTCCACAATCAATTTCAATGCTATGATTATATACCAAACATCTTTACATGCGAACCTATAAGCCCCGGCAACTGTCAATTTCTTCCGCTGTCAGCGCCCTGTATTCCCCCGGTTTCAATCCTTTGTCCAGAACCAGACCGCCGAAAGCCACCCTTTCCAATTCCACCACTTGATTGTCCACCGCCTGCATCATGCGCTTTACTTGATGAAAACGCCCCTCATGGATTGTGAGTAATACCACATTTTCTTCCTTCAGTTCCACTTTCGCCGGCAGCGTGGGCTTCTCGTCCCCTATATCCAAACCCTGTTCCAACCGAATCCTATCATTTTCCGTCAGAGGATGCGAAACCGTCACCCGATAAGTTTTCTCCACATGCTTCTTTGGCGTCAACATGCGATGGGCCAAATCACCATCATTGGTAAGCAGCAAAAGGCCCATTGTGTCTTTATCCAGCCTTCCCACCGGAAAAATATCCTCTCTCTGACGATTGCCCAAAAGGGATACCACCGTTTGGGCTGTATTATCTTTGGTGGCGGACACTACGCCTTTTGGCTTGTTCAGCATATAATAAACATATTGACAATATTGCAGTTTTTTTCCTCGGAAACATACTTCATCTTCTGTTTCCCTTATCTGTGCTTCAGGATTAGAAACCACCGTGCCGTTTACAGTTACGCCCCCCTGCCGGATATATACCTTCACCTGACTTCTGCTTCCAATCTTCATTTCACATAAAAATTTATCCAAACGCATATACAACCCTTTTTCCTACATATATTGTAACACCGGTACCGCTGGCGTGTGTTTGAAAAATCACTCCCCTCAGCATAACCGTTGCCCAAATTATGAATCAGGAGAGAACCCCATGTTAATATTGACTCTTTTTTTCCTGTTACTGTGCATCTGTATTTTGACACAATCCAGTCTCAGTCTGACCTACGCGGCGCTGGGCCTGGAACTGTGGTTCCAGAAAATGATTCCCACCCTTTTACCTTTTATGATTCTGTCCGGAATCATGATTCGCATGAAGCTGACGGAAAAGGTGGCCATGATTGCCTATCCTGTCATAGGCCCGGTTTACAAAGTACATAAAAATGTATGTTATGCAATGCTGATGGGCTTTCTATGCGGTTTTCCCATGGGCGCGAGAGTTGTGGATGATTTATATCTGCGGCAGATGATCACCAAAAGGGAAGCGGAATATCTTCTCACATTCTGCAATAATATTGGTCCTGTCTACTTCTGCAGCTTTGCCCTGCCGCTGTTAAAGCGAGAACTTATACTGCCCTATCTCTTCGGCATGTACGGAATTCCTCTCCTATATGGACTTGCGCTGCGCTATACGCTGTTCCATGACCTTTCCTGTTCCCGAACAGAATCTGCGCCTTCTCTCATCTCCTGCGAAAATCGCAGTTCAAAACTATCTCTGGGCGAAAAGCTGTTGGATGAAATAAATGATTCCATCAATACCTCCGTCCAAAGTATGCTGATTTTAGGAGGCTATATGATACTTTTTAATCTGTTGAATCTGGTGCCGCATATTTTATCAGGACAACCGATCAAATTCTTGTCCCCCTTGCTGGAAATTACCGGTGGTTTGGGAATGTTACAGGACTCTCTGCCGTTATATAGTCTGATTGCCCTGTCCTTCGGCGGTTTGTCCTGCATTGCCCAGACTTATAGCTGTATCGGAAATTCCGATCTGTCCATCGGCAAATATATGCTGCACAAACTGGTATTGACCTTTTGCAATGTACTGTTCTATCTGTGCTGGTTTCTGGCTTCACCCAGCACATTTCTACATTAAAAAATCTTACCGCCTGCGTTTTCTGTGGTTGTGATAGAAAATTCCCTGCATTATGGTCAGTATGATAAGCAATAGACTTGCCAATCCAAGGCAAAATGCCAGTAATGTTATTATATTTCCCTTATCCTCATCTTCCCCTTGCTCGGAACCGGCGCCCTCCCTCTCTATTTCCTCCTGGGAGCCATTCTCCCCATGGCCTGTGTCGCTTTCCTCCACAGGCTGCATCTCTTCCGAAAGTATGGGAACCTCACAGACATTACTCTCCGTATAGAGATCATACTGATTGTACGCCCGAACTATCACCTCCGGCTTTGTGTATGGCACAGCTTCCCTCTCTATATGCAATATAAAACTTTCCTCATACTCTCCCGTCAGTGTATCACTGCCGGGCCAGGCTTCTCTGGGACCAAATGTCTTTCCTCCATCCAGACTGTAACTATAATACAGCAGCGGAGAATCATCATCCGCAGCGGTAACGGTCAGCGTCAGGCTGCCATCCTCCGCCCCGGAATATGTAATCCGGCTCATATCCGGCTTAGTAGTATCGTTTTCCGTCTCCTTCACCATGGAGTCCGTATTGGCTTCCGCCAAAGAATACTGAGAATAATCCACACCCAAAGCACTGCTTTTCAACCCAAAATATCTGGCAGCCGCCCTGGCATCCATTCTGCCGAACTCCTGCAGCTTCTCATCGCTGTCGCAATAAACGGCGTCACGGGCTTCGTCCACATGACAGTGCTCAATGATTACCGCCGGAATCCCCAGATTGACAGATTCCCGGATGATACCATAATAATCCTCTCCTTTGCTGGAAAAACGTGTCTTTACCCCTCTGATCAGCAATCCCAATTCTCTGAGATCGGAAAGAATTTCATATCCGAACTGATATCCATACCCATTATAAGGGGGTACAGAAGAAACCCATACCTCCGAACCAAACATTTCATGATTTTCCGAAGCGTTATAATGGATGCTGAAAAGGAAATCCGCTTTCACTGACTGGGCAAATTCCGCTCGTTCCTTCAAAGACAAATCACGGTCCTCCGTATGGGTCAAATACACCTCCACATTGTCATATAATGACAACTCTTCATACATAGCAAGGGCGGTGGTCATAGTCATAAGTTTTTCCGTATGCTGATTCTGGGTTGTTCCAAGGTTCTCACCCCCATGTCCTGGGTCAATGACAACCACCACTTTCTCTTCTTGTGTAATCTCCTGTAGCCGCGGCGCGGCAATTACCTGTCCGCCGGAAAGCAAAAACGCCATAAAAATAATTGTCAATATCCCCACGGTTCTGCGCATAAAATTCCCTTTCCTGTGGTCCTAATCTTACATTCGATTCATTCTTAAGAAGGAAGCTGATAAAACTGCATACAACTGCGGCAAGTTCTGTCGCAGTTGTATCCATGGTACCGTCAGCCTTTAATTATCATGTTCATCCAGAGAAAGTTCGTCCAGGTCCTCCATGGGATTCATTGCTCTCAGATTGGACTGAATCAAATCCCGGTATTGTACAAGAGCACCCATGGACTTCTCATAATCCGCAGCCATAGTCTGAATTGCAGAAACCACAATGGAATTCAACTCAACCAGTCTGTCCTCGGTATACTTTGAAGCCTGCATTCTCAATTCATTTGCTTCTATAGTGGCCTTATCCAAAATCTCCTGTGCCTGTTTGGCCGCAACCGCTATAATAGAATTGGCCTGTTCATAAGCCTTCTGCATAATCTCATGTTCGCTGATTAGCTCATTTTTGTGAACCGTGGCCTCATCAATCAATGCTTTTGCCCTGGTTTCGGCATCCGTTAAAATTGCGTCTCTATTGCTGATAATCTTCTGATAACGCTTAATTTCATCCGGCGTTTTCATTCGCAACTCACGGAGCAAATCATCAATTTCATCTTTATTGACAATAATTTTAGAACTGGACCTGAGCGTGGGTTTGCAACTCTCTATATATTCCTCTAATTCATCTATTAACTGCTCGATTCTGCTCATAACATTGCTCCTGTTCCCTGAAATATGTCTCTTCCTTAAATACCTTATTTATTCCCTGGCGCCCACACGATACTTCTCATAAATCAGCTCCGCCACAAAATCCGGAACGCATTGACTGATATCACCGCCAAAACTGGCAATTTCTTTCACACTGGAAGAACTCAAATAAGCGTACTCCAAACTTGTAGTAAGAAACATTGTATCCAGCCTGCCATCGGACAATTTGCGATTGGTCTGGGCAATCTGTAGTTCATATTCAAAATCTGTAATCGCCCGTAGTCCTCTTACCGCCACATGAATATGATTCTCAGCAGCATAATGAATCAAAAGACCGCTGAAACTGTCCACCTGTATATTGGGAATATCTTTTGTAGCTTCTTTCAATATCTTAACACGTTCCTCTACAGAAAACAATGGTGTCTTTGTTTTATTATTTAAAACGCTGATAACCAAAACATCAAAAATTTCGGAAGCACGTCTGATCACATCAAGGTGTCCATAAGTGACCGGGTCAAAACTTCCGGGATAAACCGCTCGTTTCATACTAACCTCCATGCCGCGGCCCTGCCGCGGCTCAAATCCAGATGTATCTCAAATCTATGCGGAGAATGTCCTCTTTATAAATATATGTTTGTTTGTCTTATAACACTTTTCCCTTATCTGACAGAATCCCAATTCCGACACCCAGGAAAAATCTGCTTTCAGAGCAGCTTCCGCAATGATCAGCGTATCATTTGTCACATAAGACATTCCTGCAAGCACAGCAAGGACTTTTTTCTCATAGTCCTGCCCATATGGCGGGTCCATAAAAATAATATCAACCCCTTTCATCTCCTGTCTGTCTGCGATTCCTGTCAGCGCGCCGCACACATCCTGCTTTAACACAATTCCCCGTTCCTGTAACTTTGTAAATGTTAAATTCTGTTTTATGCACGCAATTGCCCTGGAAGAACTCTCCACAAAATATGCTTTCTCTGCGCCGCGGCTCAACGCTTCAATACCAATGCCTCCGCTGCCGCTGAATAAATCCATAAAAACACATCCCGGAAGCTCATATTGAATCATATTAAACAAAGTCTCTTTGATTCTGTCCGTTGTGGGCCTGGTATCCATTCCCTCCGGCGTCTTCAGCGGAAGGCTTCTGGCTGTCCCCCCAATGACTCTCATGGATTCACCTCATTTCTTTGTCCCTTTGCTGTCACGGCTTCCTGTCTTTAAATGGTTTAAAAGGATTGTCTTACCCTTATATTCCACGGAAGTCTCTATGGCATTTTGTGTGTAATATACCTTTTCCACCACATCCTGTTCTCCCAGCTTCATTCCCCGCACGCCCACGGCAGCTTTTTTCTTCTCCGGAATTTCGGCAATGGGAAATTTCAGGAAATAACCGGCTTTCGTCTGCAAAACCACATTACTCTGCTCCAACAGCGGCATAATGCTTACCACAACGTCCCCCTGGCCGAGTTTTGTGGCAGCCACAGTACGCTTTGACACATCAAATTCACCGCCGTTTACCAGTTTGCACATGGACTGGGCCGTCACGAAAATGACCTGCCTTAAATTTAATTCCGTCTGATTGGTAATGTAAATGATATTTTCTTTTTCCGAATTAAAATTACTGATATTATCTATGGGAATTCCCTTATCGCGAAACTTGCCAAAAGGAATATCCATTACCTTAATGGTATGTAACTGTCCCGTGGAGGTAAACAGGCATACCTTTCCTGTATTAATACAGGTAAATATGTATTTATTCTCGCTGTCGGCGGCTTCCTTATTGCGCTCATACGCCGCCGCGTCAATGGTTTTCACATATCCGAAACGGTCCATTAAAAATACCACTTCCGTTTCTTCTACTTCCTTTTCTTTATAGACCGCTTCCTGTCCGTTTTCAATAGAAGTCCGCCTTTTGCGGGCAAATTCTTTTTTATAACTGTCCAGTTCATTGATAATCACTTGGGCCATAGAATCCCTGCGCTCTAAAATGTCCTCATAGCGATAAATATTCGCCATCGTCTCTTCATGTTCCCGAATCAACGCTTCTATTTCCAGACCGATTAATTTATACAACCGCATTTCCAAAATGGCGTTGGCCTGTTTCTCCGTAAATGCCAACTGGGCCGCCATAATTTTAGATTCTTTTGATTTAAACTTAATCCCTGTGGTCTTACCTTCCACCAGACAGGCTTTTGCCATTGCCCTATCTTTGGAACCCCGAAGAATCTCAATAATCAAATCAATCACATTACAAGCTTTAATCAGCCCCTCTTGGACTTCTTTCCGTTCCAGTTCTTTCGCTAAAAGGTTTGTATACTTTCTGGTGGCTATGCAAAACTGAAAATCTACACTTGCCTTCAGAACCCCCTTCAGCCCCATGACTTCCGGCCTGCCCTCGCAGATTGCAAGCATATTTACGCCAAAGGTATCTTCCAATCTGGTCTTTTTATAGAGTAAATTCACAAAATTTTCCGCATCCGCATCCTTGCGCAGTTCAATCACAATGCGAATTCCCTCCTTAGATGACTGGTTGGAAATATCCACCACATCCTGGGTCTTCTTCGTCTCCACCAATCCGGCCACATCGGACAAAAACTTAGAGATATTCATGCCAATCATGGTATAGGGAATCTCCGTGATCACCACATTTGTCCTGCCCCCTTTTGCCTGTTCAAATGTTACCCTGCCCCGAATTTTTATCTTGCCCACACCGGTCTCATATATATTCAGAAGCTCATCCTTATTAATTACCACGCCTCCGGTAGGGAAATCAGGCCCTTTGAGATAACGCATCAACCCTTGCGTGGTAATGGTTTCATCCCGCATATATGCCTTCATGGCGTCAATCACTTCCCCCAGATTATGGGGCGGGGTGCTGGTGGTCATACCAACCGCGATGCCTTCAGAACCGTTCACCAGGAAATTCGGAATTTTCACCGGAAGGACGGAAGGCTCTTTTTCCGTCTCGTCAAAATTGGGGACAAAATCCACCACGTCCTTGTCCAAATCCCCCAAAAAAGCCTCCTGGGTAATTTTCTGCAGTCTGGCTTCCGTATAACGCATGGCAGCGGCCCCATCGCCCTCAATATTGCCAAAATTTCCATGACCGTCCACCAACGGCAGACCCTTTTTAAAATCCTGGCTCATTACCACAAGGGCATCATAGATAGAACTGTCTCCATGGGGATGATATTTACCCATGGTATCGCCTACGATTCGGGCGCATTTACGATACGGCCTGTCATAGCGAATCCCCAGCTCATACATATCATATAATGTTCGTCTCTGTACGGGCTTCAAACCGTCTCTCACATCAGGAAGCGCCCTGGCAATAATGACGCTCATGGCATAATCTATGAAAGACTTCTGCATCTCTTCAGAATATTCTGTTTTAATAATTCTGCTGTCATCCATTGCACTTACACCTTTCACTTTCCTACTTTTCAGAAACTTACAAACATCAAAAGTATATCATAGAATCATGCGTTTGTAAAAGGAAATGGAAATTTTTGCCGGCGGATTTATACATCCAACTCTGCATCCACCGCGTGGTTATAGATAAATGTCTTCCTGGGAGGCACTTCCGTACCCATGAGAAGTTCCGTCACCTCAGACGCCATTCTGGCATCCTCTATCTCCACCTGTTTCATTATTCTGGTCTCCGGATTCAATGTGGTCTCCCACAACTGCTCCGCATCCATTTCACCCAATCCCTTATACCGCTGTAGGGTAAAGGGTCCCTTATGGGTTTTGCGATATTTTTCCAACGCCTTATCATCATAAAGATATTGTTCCCGCCCCTTAGAAGGCATAGCCTTATACAAAGGAGGCATGGCAATATATACATGCCCTTCAAAGATTAACTCAGGCATAAAGCGGTAAAACAGCGTCAAAAGCAAAGTAGAAATATGAGAACCATCCACATCCGCATCGGTCATAATGATTATCTTGTCATACCGAAGCTTGCGAATATCAAAATCATTCCCATATCCTTCAGAAAAACCACATCCAAACGCATTGATCATGGTCTTAATCTCCGCATTGGCAAGCACCTTGTCTATACTGGCCTTCTCCACGTTCAAAATTTTACCCCGTATGGGAAGAATGGCCTGAAACATTCTGTTCCTTGCAGTCTTTGCACTTCCTCCGGCGGAGTCCCCCTCAACGATAAATATTTCACATTTGGATGGGTCTTTCGATTCACAGTTTGCCAGTTTACCATTGGAATCAAAGGAAAACCTCTGTTTTGTCAGCATATTGGTCTTGGCCCGCTCTTCGGATTTGCGGATTTTCGCCGCTTTTTCCGCGCAAGAAATAATGTTTTTGAGCGTCTCCACATTTCGGTCAAAGAAACGGCTGATTTCCTCTCCCGTAACCTTAGATACCACCTTTGCAGCGTCCTGATTGTCAAGCTTTGTCTTTGTCTGCCCTTCAAACCGGGGATCGGGATGCTTGATGGAAACCACCGCCGTCATACCGTTTCTCACATCCGCCCCGGTAAAATTCGCATCCTTTTCCTTCAGAATCCCTAGTTCTCTGGCATATGTGTTTATCACATTGGTAAACATGGTCTTAAATCCAGTCAAATGCGTACCGCCTTCGGAATTATAGATATTATTGCAAAAGCCCAATACATTCTCATGAAACTCATTGATATACTGAAACGCCACTTCCACGGAAATGCCCTCGCTCTCTCCGCCAAAGTAAATTACATCATGCACCGGCTCCTGGGTCTTGTTCATATCCTTGATAAATCCGGTGATTCCCTCAGGTTCATGATAAGTGATAATCTCAGGTACCTCACGTCTTTTGTCTTCAAATACAATGGTCAAATTCGGATTCAAATACGCCGTCTCATGAAGACGACTTTTCACATCATCCTCTTTAAAACGGGTTTTGTCAAATATGGTGTCATCCGGCAGAAAATTAATTGTGGTTCCTGTCTCTTTGGTCTTTCCCTTTACGGGAAGCAGTCCGTTTTCCAACGGTATCACAGGAATTCCCCGTTCATATTGATCCTCATAGATAAAACCGCCTGTTTTAACTGTTACGGTCATTCTAACAGACAGCGCATTTACCACAGAAGAACCTACGCCATGCAAACCTCCGCTGGTCTTATAGGCAGAGTTATCAAATTTGCCTCCTGCGTGAAGGGTAGTAAACACAAGCCGCTCCGCACTGATTCCTTTCTCGTGCATTCCCACCGGAATCCCCCGGCCGTTGTCGCTGATCGTGGCGGAACCGTCCGCCTCAAGGATTACTTTGATGTTGTCACAGACCCCTGCCAAATGTTCATCCACCGCATTATCTACAATTTCATATATCAAATGATTTAACCCCTTTGTGGAAACGCTTCCGATATACATACCCGGACGTTTGCGCACCGCCTCCAGCCCCTCCAGCACGGTAATGCTGGAGGCATCATAATTGTCCCTGGGAAGCCCTCCCTTATTTGTCTTCGCCATTTCCCAAAACTCCTTGTAAAATAATTTGTTTTATTTTCTGATCCCACTCCCATGAACATAGATTGCACAGTCCGGGGAAAGTTTTTCCGTTATATCCACCAGATCATGATACCCTGCATGCGCTGATAACGGAATGTCCACAAAATTTATATTTTTATTCCTTCGATTTCTTATGCTTAACAACATATGTTCTTCTTTGTGTATGAATCCAACTTTCATTACACATACATTTTGACACTCCATAATTTTCTCAATATATTTAGCCGAAGTGCTGCCTTCTTTCATCATCCCGGAACTGGCCAGTATAATGTCATTGTTACTTATTTTTTCCCCGTAATCTATCTGCGAATGACAAACGGAAATATTGCGGTTTAAAATACTTTTCCCCATGGATAACTGATAAAATTCCGTAATTTTGGCCGCCAATCCGTCAATGAGAATTTTTGCCCCCATATCCTTAGCCATTTGGGTCAAAATCAACGCCACTTCCTGCACTCTTCCCACGGCAAAACAGGGAATCACAATTTTATTGCCGTTTTCCAGATATTTTCTGCACAGTTGGACAAACATTTTCTCATACTGTTTAAGCCGCAGCATATGTATCTTATCCCCGTATGTGGTCTCTGTCAAAAGGATATCTATTTTACGGCTGTTCTGAGATAAGATATCTTCCAAATGAAACCCCTCCACGGTATTCTGATTTTCCACGGTATAATCCCCCGTATATACAATACGAAACTTTCCTTTCCAACACAGATCCATCATCACGGAACCACAGATATGCCCGTTGGGCACAAACCGAACCTGAATCCCCCCCGCTTCATAAACTTTATACAGCTCCACTGTCCGCACATTATCCATTGCCATATCCGGACACATATATTGAATCAACTGTTTTGTCATGGAAGTCATCATAATATTTTGTTTTCTTATTTGGTTCAAACTGCCGTAATGGTCCATATGAGCATGTGAAATAAATATTCCGTCCACATGGGAAATCCGCAGTTCATCCAAAATATCCTTGACCGGAATCTGTTTCACTTCCGTCCCCACAATCTCACATCCGCAGTCTAAAATAATTGTGGATGCCCCATCCGTAAGAATATGCATGGACGCGGATACCTCTTTGGGCTTATAGCTGTATATTTTCAATCCTTCCTTTTCATATACCTGTTCCATGCCCAAATAATCTCCGTTTTGTATTTGTGCATTATATTTTCTCCACACATTCCATTGGATGTCTTCAAAGGTGATAATTTCTCCTCTTTTTTCTCTGCGCTCCATGTTCCATATGGTCCGAAGAATGGGATATTTATGGGAAACACATGAAAATAATGTAGTTTCCATTGCAGCCTTTGCTCCCGCTTCCCCTACAAAATCTAAAAGCCGCACCAGACTATCATCATAATATTCGTCAAATACCGCAAGGTAGTGCCGGGAAATGGGAAACTCCAGAAAACATAAGGCAAATAGCGCCACATGCTTCCAATAAATATCATTTTGTTTGCATAAATTATACCATTCCCCCTGATTTTTGCGAAATACATTTTGGGCTTCTTTCTCATATCCCATTTGTATCAAAGACATCATGAAATAAAATTCCGCTTGCCCATACTGCCCCAAATGTTTCTGGGAAAGATAGTATGTCAGCTCATAGGCTTCGCTGTCAAAATAATAACATAACAATTGGGGGAGTACCCTTTCTCTTTGATTGGAAAAATATTCTTTTTCTATGGGCTTAATATCTCTAACCGGCACCATTCCACCTCTTTTTTCAGCCTTACAGCCATCGTAAAAACTTCAAAACCCTTGCGCTTATTTATCTGGGTGCTTCGATTTTACGTTCTTTTAACTTCTTAAAACTGACTTCCTGCACTTTCTCATCAACTGCGTTCTTGTACAGGGCAAACATTGTAGTTTCCACATCTCTGTTCCAGCTATGCACTATGGTCTCAATGAGAGAAATCACAATTCCTGAAGGGAATATTACGCTGTTTCGCACATACCCCATCAACAGATTGCATATTTCACCCAATATGTTTTGAGACAGAAAAGCATATAAATGCTTATCCCAAAATATCTGAAAATTTGAAGCAAGACAATTTAACTCATTCATGTGACTGTCATTTTCTTCTCTCAACAATGCTTTCCATTTGTTTTCAAAAGAGGCAGAAATCAGATTTACCGCATAATTATAACTTATCACGTTGGCGGATTTTAATAGCCCATATAATTCCGATAATTCATACTCCATTTTACGGCAAAAAATATCAACCAATTTTCCGGCATATTCTTTTTCATTCAATAATATTTTTGCCACAATGACCGCATACTCATTTTCTTCCCTGTCCTCGCACGTTTTCAGGACAGAAGCCGCCTGAGCATAACCTTTATAACCCACAATTCCCATGGAAATTATGGCCGTATTTTTATTTTTCTGATTCAGTTTCTCATCTTCGATGGCATTTTTTAAAAAGTCGCCAATATCCGGTCTGGAAAACCGGCACAGATACATTGCGTTATCATCATATTTTTCCTGACAATCCGCCACAAATTCCTGATACGCCAAATCGTCTTTTAAAGAATTATTTGCCAACATATTCCTGGCCCAACTGGCATTCTTTTCCGTGGCCGCGATTGTATTATCTTGGAACATAATTTTCTTCAACACTTTGGAACCGACCTTTGAAATACCAGGATTATCATAATACTTTTTTATCAGCTTACTGCCCTCGTAACCGAAACCGCTGATTTGTTTTATAAATACTTTTCCCAGAATATTATCTTCTTCACATTCCTGCAAATCCATAATAATCTTCAGTACTCTTTCTAAATTTTCCACTGATTTATTTTGCATAAAGGCATAGAATACTTTTGTCTTATAATTTGGATCTTCTCCATAATAAAAGAGTATCTTGTCCAAAAGCTCCTGGTTATCCCCAATCAAACCAATGGCTGAAATCACCACTTTCACCTGAGGAATCCACGACCACATTTCTATAATATTTTTCAAGACTGCTATTGTCTCGGTTTCCTGTTTCAGATACACGCTTCTAATACATTCCGCCAGCCTGTCTTGCAGCTCTATATTGTTTTGCAGCTCCATATTGATCACTTTCGATGCATATAGCATACATTCCACCGGGTTATAGCCTTCCCGTATCATTTCGCTCATCTTGCTGTTCAAATGACTGCTCAATTTAATTTTAGCCGCATCACGCATATTGCTTTCTTTGTACATTTTAAAGTATTCCAAAAACTCTTCTAAGTCCGCCTCTTCAAAATGCCATACAAACAATCTGTTATTTGCAATATTCTCATCCACATGTACTGCCGTTTCAAACTCCTGACGCACCTGCAGTCCCGCATTTTCAAAAAAAGAACGAAAAGAATTATATTTTTCCATCTGATGCCTCCTGTTCTATGCCAACTATTCTTCAATCATAATTTTGTAATTCTGCTCCGAAATTTTCAAGTCACTCCTTATGGAAATATCCAATTCCTGTCTGTGAGAATCATTAACAATAATTTGAATATTAATAGACTTATTTTCGTTTATCTGGTATTTGATATCAAACGGAGTTCCACTTTCCACAGGGAAATTGAAAAATTTCTCAATACACTTCTGTATCCTCATGGAAGAATCCTTTTCATTTTCAGCGGCATAGATATTCAGCTTCACCCCCGCCGGAGAAGTGGTTTTGAATTCTCCGATAATTTCTCCTTCATACGGAACAATAGTTTTTTTGGGAATGATTACCTTCGGCAATCCTTCGTTCATGTCAAGAAGCACGGCCTCCGCAAGCATCATGGTATCCACGATTCCTTCGTCAGAAGATAACTTTTCACCTTCCTTTGCATCCCCCCGTTCTTTTTTATCTTCTTTTACACGATAATATTGGTAAATGGAAGCGCCTCTGGCCACCGCATCCATGGGATTTTCCGGCGTTATCACCGGTTTGCCCATATACGCTTCCAATTTTTCTCGTATTGTGACAAATTTTGACATTCCTCCGGTCATAAACACATAATCAATAGAAGATTTGGATATGCCATAATCTTCCAATGTCTTTCGGATTACGCCCATGATATTTTTATGTTTATCCATATCATCAAATTTTTTATATCGTATATTGTCATCTATGTACAGCGCTTGGGTATATTGATCATAATCCCCTTTGGTCAATGAAATCCGATATGGTTTTCCGTTATGAAAGTTAGGCACATTCAGCTTAACCTGAATATTCTCAATATCTACGCTGTCGTCCATGGACAGTTTCGTATATATGCTTCCGGACAGTTTTTCTTTGATGGTCTCCGCCGCCAGCAAAAGTTTATCGTATAATTCTTTCTGTTCCTGAGAAGTAAGAGTGCCTTCCAGAATATTATTTTCCCGATAATATGTGTTGAGCAAACCTTCTGCCAGCCTATCATCAAAATCAATTCCTCCCAGCTCTTGATATCTTCCGATACCCACCTCTGTAAAATGCAGATCTCTGTCTCCTACTTGGACATCAATCACGGAAGTATCACAGGTTCCGCCGCCTAAGTCAAATACCAGCACACGCTTCGTCTCGGTAAAATCCACATATCTTTCCTGTTTGCTTTTCTTTGCTTCTCCGTCAATAAAAGACAGTAATGCGGCTGTGGGTTCATGTTTGATGATTACCTGATCGTCCTGAAAACCGGCCTGCTTTGCCGCTTTCAGGGTGTCCTCGATCTGTTCCGGATTAAAGGATGCCGGTACGGTTATCACCACAGTCTCATAGTTCATATTGCCTTCTCTCTCTATGGTTTTCTTGCAATGCTGTAATACCATTGCCGCAATGTCTTTGGCTTCGTATCTTTTACCGTCAATTTCCCATGTATGCTGTGTCCCCATAAATCGCTTCGCGTTTGATACCACGTTTTCCTTGTCTTGCTCCCTCTGCCTTTTTGCCTCCCGGCCTACGATAATGCCTCCTTCCGTACCGCCAACCACGCCTTCCATATCAAAGTAGACCATGGATGGCAGGGTGTCAAACTTCTCCCAATTATCATTATAATACTGCCCTATTTGCACAATCTCCGTAATTAATTTGTTATCAGAATCAACAAATGAACGTGATACCACAGTATTTGTGGTTCCAAGATCAATTCCTAAATACATGCTTTGCCTCCTATTCCAGTACCGTCTCTCCACTGCGGCGCCCTAACCAGGGAAGAAAATTTCACCAGCAAAGTACACAGCTAAAATTTCCTTCCGGGCGCCTTCGTTCCGAGACTGTTTTTAAATTTTTTCTTCACATTTCTTAGCCGGACTATTTATAGTTGCTGCGCCACTTGTTTTAATGTCAATGTGGGTTTTTCCATGGGGATATCTTTGTATTTCCAACCTGCGTATTTCAGCGCCACATTCTCTGCTTTATATTCAGATTTATCGAAATCCAGGTTAAACATTTTAACCAGATTTTCCTCCTTAACGTTAAAATTACCATTCTCTGTCATGGGTTCAATCTCCATGTCTTCAAACGCCATAAACAGATTATCCAAATAGCTGACTAAATTATCCTCAGTATCAGGATTATGCAATAAAGAGTATAAATAGTCTATCACTTTCCCATATCTGACATCATTCATAGCGCCAAATAAATCTTTGATTCCTTTTTCATACTGATTTGCCGAATATTCCCTGGCCTCGTCCCTTTGGCGTTTATATTCTTTGATATCATTTTCAAGCTTTGCAATTCTTTCCTCTTTTTCTTTTAATATCATTCGATATTCATTTTCACTTCCCTGATCTTTGGAATACTGAGACATATTTATGGTCTTTTGGACCGGTACGTCTGCTTTCGCCCTGGTTCGGTCTGCATTTTCATTTTCATATTCCAGTTTCATCCGATTATTATGGGTAATCAGTTGAAACATTTTCTGAATTTCAGAATAATAAGGCTGTAAACCCTGAGAAAGATTTTCATATTTTACAATATATTTTAAATCCTGTCTCACAAAAGAGTCATACGAACTATTCAGGAAATTTCCGTATTTTTCATGGATATACGCTTCAAAATCCCTCAGAATAAGCTTTCTGTCCGCCTGATATTTTTCAATCAGCCACAAATCAAACTCCAGTGCAATTACGGTTTTGGCAACAAATTTGAAACTATTGATTTCTTGTCCGTTTCTTGTCTCTTCCACAATATTATATCTCAACATTACCGGCGCCAGAGACAATATATAATTAAATGCCTCGTCCGTCAAATGACTGCCAAAAAAATGCTGCCAGTCCTTCCTGATTTCAACTTTGATTTTAACATCCTTTTTCAAATAAGCAGTATGTATTAAAACATATGATTTTTCAGCCAAAAATTCCTTTGTGCACTTTTGGGTATATGTTTCAAAAAACTCCTGCTGCGTTTGCCTTCTACGCTCCATCATTTTCATCATCCTCCTGCTTTGATTCCCCATTTTAACAATAATGCAAATATGCCGACAGACAGAACAATATTTATGTCCTGTCTGTCTTTTGTATCCAAAACCCTATTATAACAATACTTTTGTCCTTTTCAGACAAGTATGCACAAGATTATCCCAATCGGATTTTTGCCTTAATATAGGGGCCCCCGTCCGATACTTTGACCCATTCTTTATATCCTTTTCCACAGAACCCGCCTCCGCCGAGAATTACCTCTTCGGACATCATAGAAATAGATTTCAGTAAGTCAGGCACATATCCCGTCAGAACAATGGGAGAACAGATACGTCCTGTAAGCTTTCCGTCCCGTATTTCCCTGGCAATATTGACCATGCACTGAATTCCCCAGTTTTTGGGATCTTCCATACCACTGCTTGCGTTTTCCAGCAAAAAACCATAAGAGATAGAGGCTATCATTTCTTCTCTTGTGTTGGTCCCTCCTTCAAAATAAGTATTGGTCATGCGCGTATAGGCCTTCCGTTTAAAACTCTCCCGCCTTCCGTTGCCGGTTGGTTCCGTTCCCAGAACAAGGGCCGACTGCAAATCACTGATTCCCTGTTTCAGAATCCCTTTGTCTATTACAACAGTATCATGAGCCATAGTGCCTTCGTCATCAAAGAAATAAGTTGCGGTCTGGCGGGCAGCCGAAGCCCCGTCACGCATTGTCACCAATTCGGAAGCCACATACTGCCCCACATAGCTTTCCGCCAGCGCTCTTTTCTTTACAAACATATCCATCTCCACCCCATGGCCGAAAGCTTCATGCACAATCATGCCTGTTACATCCGGTGCACAGATACACTCATACTCTCCCGGAACCATGGGCTCGCTATCCAAAAGTTCCAGCGTAATGCGGGCACATTCTTCCACCTCGTGTTCCATCTGCGCAAGAACTTCAGCCCCGCCCAAATTGGAGAATCCTCTGAAATAATCCTTTAATTCATCCCCTCTGGGCGCCACCAAAGCTATTGCTCCAGTTGTCCACATAACGTTTTGCTCCAGTTCTTTCTGACCGGAAAGAAAAAGCTTAGAGTATTTCTGATAATTACATCGCACCGAGCAATCCAATATCTTGTCGCTTACGGTCAGTCCACGCTCTTTCACTCGGTTCAGATGATTCAATATCACATCATCTCCCATTTCTTCCGGGTCAATTTCATAATCCGTACTTCCGTTAAACGCAATCTTTTCTTCCTCCGGAAACAGATACTCGCTTTCAAACATTCCCTCCGGCACAACGTTTTGGGATAACGCCATTGTCTCCCCTATCTGGACACAGATATCTTCCAGCAGCGCATCTGAAATGCGATTAAAAGAATATTCCGCATAATGCTTTCCGTCCGATATCTTGGCCACAAATCCTCTGGCAGTCAACAGGCCGTCTTCGCTGATTGCAGTGTTTCGCCGGGAAACCGAATAAGATTTCGCCTTAGAATCCGTTGCCAATATGGAAACATATGGATACTGCTTGGACAGTTGCTCCATCAGTTTCTTTAATATAGGCTTCTTACGCCTAATAAACTCACTTTCCCTTACTTTCACATTGATACCTCCTATTCCAGTACTGTCTCTCCACTGCGGCACCCTTTAGGGGAAGAAAATTTCATCTGCAAAGTACGCAGCTAAAATTTCCTTCCAGGCCCCTTCGTTCCGAGACTGTTTTTAATATCCTCTTGACATTTCTTAGCTGGATTATTTTAGGTCGCTGTGCGACGGCACTAAAGGGTGAGGTTCTTTCGGCGCACACACAGGAAAGACAAATTTCATTCGTAAGTATTCTCATGAAATTTGCTCTCGTGCGCCTTCACAACCTCACCTGTCCAACGAAACATTTTTAATAAATGGATTGACATTTCTTAGCTGGACTATCCAGTGTGGTTCAACCCGAATCCATTATAGCAAAAAAGCCTTCTCATGTAAACAAGGACAAAACAATTGTTTCCTTTTTCGTCCTTTCAGTCATAATACCCTACAGGTTGCCATAACATTTAATAAGCTTCTATCTCTTTGAGGTGCTCATGACAGATCATGTGTCCATGGATCAAAAATTACAGTTGATACGACAAATTCGATACAGATATCAGGAAAATCAATACGATATGTCAAACAGAGAACGAATCTTATACGGAAAGACCACCATGCCTCCGGAAACAAACTATCATTACTCCTATGGGGATATGTACGAAGAACCCTTAGAACCTACGGGCACTCCCATCTCCTATTTCAGGCTGCGTTTTCTGGTCGCCGTCTTTTTGCTGGCAGCCGTTATATTTATGGATAAAAGCGGCATAAAAGTAGCCGGAATCACCACGGAAGAAATCTTCCGGGCAATTTCGGCTGACTACGACGATAAAATTGAAGAATGGGTGGAAGCAATTTCCTACAATTTACCGCAAAGATAAGCATACGCATTTAAAATGGTATCCTGTCGTTTGCCAACAATTACATAAAAATCCATTTGCCGCAGATTTTCCGCATAAAGATAAGAACCGTAAGCGGGTATGTCACAGCAGAAAACAGGCAGTGTGGTCCCCATGAGAATTCCATACCCTTTATCCGACAATAGAAACGGCAGTCCCGGTTCTGCTTGGCCTGTCCGAAGCGTTCCCTGAGAAATGTATCGGGCATTACCGCGAAGACTGAGACTAGTGTTTTTAGCCTCCCTAACACCAGAAGCTCCAGCCCGCTCCATGCCAAAGCTATAAAGTCGTTCCTCTTTGGCCCAATCCAGAAATAGCCATCCACAGAAATTACCATTGTTATCTTTTTCCAAAAGCCGACATTCCTTCCTCCGTTCTGCCGCCAGTAATTTTTTATCCCTGGTGAAATAACGGATTGCACCGGTGACTTTGTCAACTTGCAGCAACAACTCATCCGTGGTGAATTCTATGGTGCTTCCGGCCTCCTTATACATCCAGTATTTTTCCGTTCTATTCACGGCAATACCCAATGGCGGCGCACTGTCAGGCTGCCCGTTCCTGACAAATGATACCCTTACAATGGCGCTTCCCACAGGACTGAGACGCAGAATCCCATACCGACTTTGAAGATATAAGCCGTCAGGCTGTTTTGTCACCCAGCGAATACATAAATCCGGCCTGGAATGTCCTATGACACGAAGCTTTTCTGTTGGAGGAATATCTCCGAATTCAGGCAGCGCCGGAATGTTCCCGGAATTTTTCCTCAGATGACCGGCAGCAGCCCCTCCCTCGGACTTTATATTAGATTGACTGTTTTCGGAACTCTTTGCGGCTAAATTTACCTTTCCGGAATTGCCCACGGCCGGTATATGCTTCTGCGGTCTGGACGAATTCTTAACCTGTGTGTCCCTGCGGATCCCCATGGGGACATCCTTTTCAGAATTCTGCTTTTCTTCAGCCCTGATTTCCGGCGGCTTTCTGGTCGGCAGCGGGTCCGTGATCAGTCCTGTAAGGTTCCCTCTGTGAAGCACACATAACTCATGGAGCGCACGGGTTGCCGCCACATAAAGTAATTTCGCATGTCCGTCATCCACCGGATATTCCTTTCTGTCAGGGTCTAAAATCAATACTGTGTCAAATTCCAAACCTTTCGTATATTCCACAGGAAGAATCATAATTCCGTTTCCAAATACAGCAGTCTCCAGATCATTCTCCATTATTTCCACATACTGCCCTATCTCTTTTGCCGCCCGGTCCGCGCTTTCCTGATTCCTGCAAATCACTGCAATGGTATCAAAACCTTTCTGCCGCCATTTTTTGCATACATCCGCAGCACTCCGATACAGGCTGCTTTCATCTGTACACTGAGACACTTCCACCGGTACTCCGTGACGTATAATGGGCTCCACAGGATAACTTGAAAACTGTCCGTGATGGAGTATATTGGTGGCAAAATCCGATATTTCAACCGTATTACGATAACTCTTTTTCAACACGCCGAAATTGTCCATGGGGTCCCGTAAAAGCAACTGCTTTAGCTCTTCCCAGTCATTTAGCCCAAAACCAAAATGAATATTTTGCGACACATCCCCCATGATCGTATACGTACAAGCCTGTATACAAAAGTCCAGCACAGAATATGCCATCATGCCATAATCCTGTGCTTCGTCAATGACAATATGATGGGCTTCACTGATTACCTCTGTCTCTTTTATTCTTTTATAGATATAAGCCAATGCCGCCAGGTCATATACATCCAATTCCACATCAGGGATCTCTACATCCTTTCCTCTCTCAATCTGCCTTTCCAGAAATTGCTGATATACTTTATAAATGGAACCCTTCCAAATTTTTCCTCCATATCTGTTTCTATATGCTTTTAAAATTGCTTTCCGTTCCGCGCTGGTATATTTTACACCTTTTCCCAGAAATTCCTCTTTGACCTTATTGATCAGTCTTTCATTTAACATACTGATTTTATTTTGCATGGAAACTTTGGGCGTCTGTCTGATATAGCGCTCAACTGCCTTGCCGTCAACGAGCAGCACCAGATTATCCCCATTTGGTTTTCTTTCGGGAGTATCCTCCTCCCATATTGTCTCGTCAAAAACGCCTATTTTGCCATCTTTACACCCCTCCACAAACTGTCTGGGATTGAGATATATGGATTCTCTTAAAATGCTATTCCATTCTATTTCATCGCAGTATGCCTTTAAATCCCCAAACCAATTTACGCTTCCCTTGATGCTGCCGCGATTTCCGTTCTGAGTACTTTTTCTGATGCGATACTTTTTCTCATCCCAGTCCTCATACAACAATCTGACAAAGAGTTGTTCCATGGTCATCTGCCTGACGCCGTGGACATCCAAATCCGGCAGCACACCCGTAATATAATTGAGCAAAATTCTGTTGCTTCCCACAATGTAAAAGTCGTCCGGCCGAAATCGTTCCGCATAATTATACAGGATAAAAGAGATTCTGTGCATTGCAACGGTGGTCTTTCCGGAGCCTGCCACACCCTGAACAATCATATTGTGATAGGGAGATTTGCGGATAATCTCATTTTGCTCTTTTTGAATCGTTGCTACAATTTCACCCAGCACCGCCTGTTTATTTTTAGCCAGGTACTTTGTAAGCAAGTCGTCATTTGCAATCACTTCACTGTCAAAATAATCCAGCAATTTCCCTTTTTCAATTTCATAAGTGCGCTTTAACTTTAAGTCAATCTCAATTTCCTTCTCTCCGGGAGCCATATAACTGCATTTACCCAATCCGTTCTCATAGTAGGCGTTGGCTACCGGCGCTCTCCAGTCTACAACTACCTGATGGGTAGCGTCCGACGAAATCCCTCCTCTGCCAATATAGAGGGACTCTTCCTTATTCAGCATTTCATCCCTGAAAATAATTCTGCCGAAATATGGTTTATGCAACGCCTTTTCGTTTCTTTCCAAAGCTCTTTTCATATGGTCATGAAGGGTAATGGTATTGTTCAGAAGAAGAATCATTTCCGGGTTATCATCATGATAATGCTCCAGCATTTCGTCAATATCTTCTTTCATCTTGTTGACCTGTACCCCATAATTATCCAAATTATTTTGGATAACCTTAAGCGTCTGCGCCAGATGTTTTTCTTCTGACGACCGAGAAGTATTATTGACCTTCTGTTTGGGTTTACCGTCTTTTTGTGATTCTTCCTCCACCTCCTTAAGAGACTTCCGCGCCGTTTCACTTACTCTGTTCATTGCGTTTCTCCTTTCCTGTGTTTTATGTTGGTATATAAAAGTATATAAAAAAAACAAAAAAATACTAGACTTTTATTCAAATATTTGGTATGATGTGTTATAGAATCGTGCCTAAAAAAAAGCTGCCATATATTGACAGCTTTTTTACGTTTTTGCGCTATATTCTTACTATATTTCATTTTAAATTCACTTCATTATCAAAGAGACACATGAATATGCGTATTTTCCTTTGCAGACATATGAATCACTTTTATCAATGATTGCGTATATTCCCCCAAATGCTCCTTTAAAATATCCTCATGTAAAAATCTGATTTCCGCATCCTCCCCTAAGTCCGTCAAGCAATCATAGAGTGCGTCCAAATTTCTTCCATACCAATGAGGAAAGTTCAAAGAAGCGGCAAGTATATCATGCAGCATTTTCTTATCCAAAATTTCATTTCCATCCAATACACAAATCATGATTTTATTCCTCTCCATACAATAATTCAAATGTGTTATAGTGGTCTTCCGTATAATAAATCAAGCCGTCATTGGAAAACACAATTCGTTTTGCACCTCGTTTTTCCTCTCCCATTGTATCAATATCACATTCTGTATAGAAACGTCCTTCTTTCTCAGGCAGCAACCCTTCATAATTTCCAAAACGATTTCCCCCAATACACATACCGGGGGCAAAGGGTTCTAACGAGCCCCCCTGCCATCCTAACTTTTCCGCTTCCTTTTTTGTAATAAAGTTAGAGGGCAAATGACCATAGAGATGCAGATAATATGCAACATCTTCTTTAGAAGTATACATGCCGTCTTCTGCCGGAATATTGTCTCCGTCCGCAGAATCGTAATCTGAGTCTGACCCGCTTGCCTCTTTTCCCTCTTCCATAGATGTATAAGATTCTCTTTCCTCACTATGGGATGTATCATTCTGGGATGACTCAACGATTTTGCCTGACTCTACAATATAATCTAACATCTCCTGGGGGATTTCCGAACTGCATGCAGTTAAGAAAAAGGATAATAAAAACATGAGCATCCATATGGGCGTTTTTCTGTTCCAATTAAGCCGCCTATTTTTCCATCTTAACTTTTTCTGTTCCATTTTACGTTTCATAATCTTTTCCTTTCCATATTATTTTCCTTAGTTTAGCATTTTCATTTCTGAATGTCAATTTTCCCACCATTTCTCCTTTCTGTTGAAAAAATTTGCATATTAAAATATTTACATACTAAAATATTTGCATACTAAAATATTTGCATACTAAAATATTTGCATATTTTGGAAATATATGATATAGTTGCTTTAGCACTTTAAACTCACAAAGTGCACCATACTATTTTACATACAGGAGGCATTATGAAACTGATTCTCTTAATTCTCTATTTTGCAGTATTGATTGGTATTGGTCTATACTGCCGTAAACATGCCACGGATGTCAACGGATTCGTGCTGGGCGGTCGTTCCGTAGGGCCCTGGCTGACAGCGTTTGCCTATGGCACATCCTATTTTTCAGCCGTGGTATTTGTAGGGTATGCCGGACAATTTGGGTGGAAATACGGATTAGCCGCCACCTGGGCCGGAATCGGCAACGCCGTGATCGGTTCCCTGCTGGCCTGGGTAGTATTAGGCCGTCGGACTCGCATTATGACACAACACTTAGACTCCGCCACCATGCCTCAGTTTTTTGGGCAACGCTTTGGCAGTAAACCACTTAAAGTAGGTGCTTCGGTCATTATTTTTATATTTTTAATCCCATATACAGCTTCACTGTACAATGGACTTTCCAGACTGTTTGGAATGGCATTTCATATTGATTATTCTGTCTGCATCATCCTGATGGCAGTTCTGACAGCCATATATGTCATTGCTGGAGGATATATGGCCACGGCCATCAATGATTTTATACAGGGTATCATTATGTTGGTGGGTATATCCACCATTATCGCTGCAGTGCTGAAAAGCAAGGGCGGCTTTATGGCAGCGCTTGACGGCTTGGCAAGGGTAACGGACGAATCCATTGCTGCCACCCCTGGCATTTTTGCCTCCTTTTTCGGCCCGGATCCACTAAACTTGCTTTTTGTAGTACTTTTGACATCATTGGGTACTTGGGGACTGCCCCAGATGGTTCAGAAATTCTATGCTATTAAAAATGAAGAATCTATCAAAAAGGGAACTATCATTTCTACTTTATTTGCACTTGTGGTAGCGGGCGGCAGCTATTTTCTGGGAGGCTTTGGCAGACTGTTCTCGGATCAGGTGGATGTAAACGCCAATGGATATGATTCCATTATCCCCACTATGCTCTCAGGTTTATCTCCTCTTTTGATTTCATTGGTAGTAATCCTGGTACTCTCTGCTTCCATGTCAACATTGTCCTCTCTGGTCATTGCTTCCAGTTCCACTCTGACCATTGACTTTTTAAAAGAACTTTTCCTTCCTAAAATGGAAGAGAAAAAACAGGTGCTCAGTATTCGTATCCTGGTGGTTGTATTTATTGCCATTTCTTCCATCCTGGCACTGATACAATACAAAAGTTCCGTAACATTTATCGCACAGTTAATGGGGGTATCCTGGGGTGCACTTGCCGGCTCCTTCCTGGCACCGTTCATGTACGCTCTATATTCCAAAAGAGTTACAAAAGCTTCTTGTTGGGTATGCTTCCTGTTCAGTTCCGTGCTTATGGTAGCCAATATTTTCTTCCGGCCAAAATTTCCGGAAATGATCCAATCCCCTATTAACTGCGGGGCTATTGCTATGCTGGCCGGACTGGTTATTGTGCCCATTGTAAGTCTCTTTACCCCGAAACCGGACAAAAAACTGGTGGAAGATGCCTTTGCGTGCTATGAGAAGAAAACGGAAGTCTCCCGCAAAACATCGCTTGGGAAATAAGATACTTTCAGAATACACTACTAAGTGAAAAATACCACAAAAACGGGAACAGAAAGTTTAACTTTCTGTTCCCAATATTCTAAACCTTACCTATTCAAAATCACCACACCGTCCAAAGAGACCGTTGTAATTGCTTCTGGATCAATGGGAACGTCAAAGGGCGCATGCATGTTTACATCAACGTTGCCGTCGCCATACCCCATTCCACTAAGCAGAACCGTTGTTTTTGCACTGGAGCCATCCTGAAATCCCACTACTATATCATGACTGCTCTCCATTCCCCATACGGAAGATATTTCGCCCTCATAAGTGCCGTCCAGCGTCAAATATACGTTTAACGGAGACACATAAATATCATAGGCGTCAAAATGCACATTTCTCTCCTGTTGATCTATACTTCCTGTTAAAGCAAGTCCATACCCTTCATTCCCCACCAGTTCAATAGGCGCCGTAAGGAAATGTTGTTCGGAATCTTCCACAACAAATGTGCTAAAAGGTTCTGTAGAGATGGGAGTGTCCTCAATGATGGTATAATCCACATACAAAACATAGTTCCCTGTGGTATAGTCCCACTTTCCTAATTGCGTATACACATTTAACTGTTGATTTTCTGCCAATTCATAACTGCAGTCTGCCGGAAGCCGATCCCAATCGTAATAATCCCCAAAAGCGCCGGCAAAGTTACTTTTCTCATGATAAGAATCAAAATCCAATGTGCCAGCCATCCACTGACCTTTCTCTGGCGTATCAACACTTATGGATACATTCACTCTCTGGTCCGTTTTCTGAGTCAGAATATAGCTGAGGAACAACTCACGGCCCGCACATGCTGTTTCCAGAAGTTCAATAGAAAACAACTCATTATCCACAATCATTTTGCCATAATTCCCCAACTTTACAGTTTCCTCTATTTGAGCATCCTCTTCAGTGGATATTTGCGAAGTCGAAGCAGGCAACTCCGAATCCAAAAACTGTCCGTAAAATTCCGGCATCTGTTGTGTCTCCGGTACTTTCAAAGCAGACTCTTCTCTTTCCATAAAAAGGTCTCTCAGAGATGTTTTCCATCCCATATATCCGGCTCCTACATACATGGTACTGGCTATCATTAATACGGCTGCTGCCGCTGGAATAACTGCTCTTTTCAACATAAAACCGTTTTTGCTGCTTTTCCTGTGCTGACCATTCATAATCGTCCGGTACATACTTTCATTTACCTTTACTTGCGACATCAATTCGTCTGCATTTTTCCTAAATTGTGACATTGATTTATCCGCGTTTTTCCTGAAAGTCATTTACAACACCTCCTTAATTTCGCTGGGCAATCTTTTTTGAAGTTCCGCCCTTCCTCTCTTTAACAGGGTAAATATTGTGCTTTCCTGTCTCCCCATTACTTTCGCTATCTCTGGCACCGGCATCTCCTGATAATAATACAGCAAGATCGCCAATCTGTACTTATCCTTTAATTTCATAATCTCGTTCATCAGATCAATGGTACTGTTCAATTGATCATATCTGTCCGGTTCCCTGGCCTGGGCCGAAAGCCCATTTTCCAATACCTGAATGACTTCCGTGGTATCCACCCGTTTGTGCCAGGACGCAGCAAGATAGTCCTTGCATGTATTAATAGCAATTCTGGTGATCCAGGTTCTTTCCGCCGCTCTGCCCTCAAAGCCCTGATAGTTTTTCCACACCTTCAAATACGTGTCCTGTACCGCATCCTCCGCAAGATATGGGTCACGCAGATAAAGGGTACAAAGACGAAGCAGAGAATCGCCGTAATGATGGATTAACAATTCCATTTGCTCTTCCGTTAAAGCAGCCTTTTCCCTTGTTTTCTCCAATGTCAGTGTCATATGCTGTCCCATTCCTGCCCTCCATTTCCAGTACTTCTGCTATATCTATTACTTTGGTACATCGCTTTTGTTCCTCCTTTCAATTATTAGACTGACATAGATACTTATTTTCTTGCAATTTATTTATATTTCTGAGTATTTTTGTTCCCTATGAAAATGAAAATTTCATCCCACTGTGACGCCCTAAAACATTTTAACAATGGTTTTGTCAAAAAAACACCGTCAGAATTTTTAGGGATTCTCACTCATGACAGGGTAAAAATCTTTTCTGTTTTCTGACGATGTTTATTGTAAAGTGCCTTTTCTATTTTCTCGCGAAAAATTTTAAAATGCCGATAAAACCTCTTTTCCTTTTTTCACAAAAGCAACGAACTCATTTAGCTCTGCTCTCACTGTATAACTCCTGTTTCCTTCATATACATCCCCATCTTTTGTCAAGACCCATTCGCCGGAGGGAAGGTATACGTTTTTTTCAATGCTGCCCTGTTCCGTTATGGGCGCAAATATAATATCATCGCCGAACATATACTGACCATCTAACGTATAGCATACTTCATCTTCCGGATAATCCAAAAACATAGGACGCATAATTGGTATTCCCTTTTCTGACGCAATGTCCATATGGGCTTTGATATATGGCTTTAGTCGTTCACGAAGCATAATCAGATCCTTGAGAATATTAAAATTACGTTCTCCAAAGCTCCATATTTCGTTATCTCCTCCCGTAGGTTCAATGATATCACGGGTTCTGTCATGTCCGTTTCGACTGCCATGCAATCTTAACACAGGACAGAATACTCCGTATTGAAACCATCTTACAATCAATTCACGGAATTCATCGGAATCAATATCGCCTCCATAAAACCCGCCTATGTCCGTTGTCCACCATGGAATCCCGCACAGACCCATCTGAAGCCCTGATTTCACTTGCATCCTAAGGCTTTCAAATGTGGACGGGATATCCCCGGACCACACCAGAGTGCCGAACTTCTGCGCGCCCGTATAGGCGCACCGGGCCAATGTGATAATATCATTTCTTCCCATATTTTTCATTCCGTCATATACAAGCTTTGCGTAATAATATGGATATAAAAGGCCAATCTCGTCCCCATTGCCCTCATGTAAGATAAGATTGTCAAACTGTTCCGGATGAATTTCCGGTTCGGCTTCATCAAACCACAGTGCGTCAACGCCGTTGTCTATATAATTCTCTTTCAATTTTTCCCAAATAAACTGGCGTGTATGCGGATTGGTGGGATCAATTTCTGCCTGGGGACCATAAAAATCAAACACTCTGTTTGAACCGGATTTTGTTCGTATCAGCATATTCTGCTCCAGCATTTCCCTGTAATTTTCGCTTTTCTCATTAATGGTAGGCCACATTGAAACCATTAACTTAATCCCCATATTATGTAATTTCTCTGCCATCTCTTTCGGATTCTCCCAATACTTTGACTGGAATTTATAATCCCCCTGTTCTGTCCAGTGAAAATAGTCTATCACTATCACAGATAATGGTATGTTAAGCTCCTGATATTTTGACGCCACTTCAAGAACTTGTTCCTGGGTCTCATACCGTAAACGACTCTGCCAGAACCCCAATGCCCAGTTGGGAATCTCAGGCGCATGACCAGTCAAATCCGTAAGCGTTTCACAAGCCTGTCTGGGACTGCCGCCGATTACCACGTAATCAATCTGGCTTGTGCTGTCGCTTGTCCAACGAGTACGGTTATTTGCAAGCTCACATGTGCCGGTAGAAGGTAAGTTCCAGAGAAAACCATAACCACGGGAAGAGTACACATATGGAATGGTACATTTTGCATTTACATGCCGCAAATCTATGACACAACCTTTCAAATCAAAACAATCTGTGGCCTCATGTCCCATGCCATAGAAGTGCTCCTTCTCATTGACTTCAAAAGTAACCCGCGCACGCCAAAACCGCCCTTGATTATTTCTGTAATTCCGTATCCCGGCATCAAAGGTCAACTCACTCTTTTCACGCAGAATCCTTTTGTCTTTATAATGATATTCCACTCTGCCATTGCTATAAATTGTCGCTGACAAATGACCGTTTCGTATCGTTGCTTTCTCTTCTGCTATCGTGATCTCCGCAGTCATTTTCTGTGGAATCAAAGTAAAATCCCGTTGAATTATTTCACAATTGGGAGATGCCTGAAAACGAATACTATCCTTGCCGCATGCGGACAAACGCACAAGTTCACCCTCACGCATAAAATATAGCATATTATCCTGTTGGTATATTTTCATATGATACCACCTCCATCCTTTCGCTTTTTAGCTCATTCTTACATTCTCTGCAATGTCTTTTATTCTGCCTATGATAAGTAACATTATACTCAATTCAAATCCGTTGTTCAATATGATTTTTTATCCTATTGGCCATGAGACGTCATACAGTGATTTCTCTAAAATAAAACTGCAAAAAGGAAATTCTCCCAATGGTAAGAATTTCCTTTTTACTATCTATCTTACGAAAACAACCCAAATTAGTTCAAACAACCTTTAATAACCACTTACCCCATATTCTCAGTCACAAGTCTCACACCTGTCAAATGCCGGATTGAACGCATAGAAATTCCTACTATCCAACTTATCCTGTGTGATTCGCAGTGCTTCACCGAAACGCTGAAAATGAACCACTTCACGCATACGCAAGAACTTGATAGGTTCACAGACATCCGGTTCTTTAATCAAACGCAATATATTGTCATAAGTGGTACGAGCTTTCTGCTCCGCCGCCAAATCCTCTGTCAGATCTGTAATCGGATCTCCTGTCACCTGGAACTGCGAAGCGGAGAACGGAAAGCCTCCTGCCGACTGAGGCCATATTCCCACAGTATGATCTACATAATATGGCGCAAATCCGCACTTTTCTATTTCTTCCATGGATAAGTTTCTGGTAAGCTGATGGATAATCGCAGCTACTATTTCCATGTGAGCTAATTCTTCAGTACCTACCTGCGTTATAATATTACACCATAATCTCATGCGCAAGAGGGTGTGTAAACACCTCTCTTTAAGCGCATATGGAATCAAAAGTTGACATAATGTCCTTTTGTGTCAATATTGCACCATATATTATCATTTAATGCCAGACACACGTTATTCCATGCCAAACCGATATTATATTCCATTTATAACCGAACATTTCATCCATAACTTTTACATTACTTTTTCAATGTATCCCGACGATGAATGGTCCTTGCAACTGTTTCCAGCAGCACTGGAATATTAATAGGTTTCTCAAGATGTGCATCCATCCCGCTTTCGATGGAAGCGCGCTTATCACTTTCAAAAGCATTTGCCGACAAAGCTATAATCGGTATACTTGCCAATTCCGGCGCATCCAGCATACGAATGGCTCTTGTAGCTTGCCAGCCATTCATCACAGGCATCTGTATATCCATTAAAATCAAAGCATATTCTCCCGGTCGGGAGTTCTTTACTTTCTCAACGGCAGCATTGCCGTCTTCGGCCATATCCGTGAGAAAACCTAATCCACGAAGAATTTCCGACTCAATTTCCAGATTAATGTCATTGTCATCCACCAACAAAATTTTCCGATTCATTACCTCGGCAAGAATAGCATCCATATCAGCGGGCTCAACACACCCCTGATTCCGTATACGGAGCCGGAGCGTAACGGTGAAAGTACTGCCCACACCCACGGCGCTTTCCACCTCTATTTTTCCTTCTAACAATTTCACAATTTTTCTGGCAATCGTAAGTCCTAACCCTGTTCCATGTATTCCGCTGGATGTAGTATTATTTTCCCGTTCAAAAGGGTCAAAAATATGTTCCAGAAATTCTTCCTTAATACCAACTCCCGTATCCCTGATTACAAACTGATACACTGCATAATCATTTGATTGCTGCTCCATTTCCATTGCAATCAAATCAACTCTGCCATTGTTCTTTGTATATGTCACCGCATTGTCAGCCAGATACAGCAGAAGCTGTTTGAGCTTGTCTCCATCACTGATAATATCGCCATGTTCTAATCCTGCCGCACTCAGATAAAAAGAAATATTTTTCTCCGCCGCCTGAGATAATACCGCTCTATGTACATCCTGTAAAATATCATTTAAATTACATTCTGTTTCCACAAGCTGAAAATCGTTTGATTCTGTCCAGGATATTTCCAATACTTTACTTATCAAATCCAACAACTGCCGGCTGGATGATTCAATTTTATTGAGATAATTTTCAACAGCTAAGGCATCGGTAATATTTCTGTGTGCAAGCGCTGTATATCCGAATATGGCGTTCAACGGCGTTCTCATATCATGAGACATATTGGAGAGAAATGTATCTTTTGCAACAATTGCCAGATTTACATTTTCCAAAGCATCTTCCAGGATCCGCTGCTGTTCCATTTCGTACAATACTTCATCATCCACTCTGCGGTATCCCATAACAATCTGAGAAATATGTTCCTTTTTTCCCACATTTACAACTCTGAGCTGCAAATATAAAATCTGACCATTTTCAATTACTCTGTAATTGATATAATATGTTTTATCTTTAGCAAGTTTTTCTCGTATATAATCCGCATCCGTCGCCCTTAACACCACTTCTTTATCTTCCGGATGTACCCAACAGTCAACATAATCAGCAGTATATTGTGTAAATTGACGCTCACGTTCTTCCCCGTCAAACTGACGTTCCGTCCGGCTATTCAGACGATAGGGAAGAACCAGGTTTGTATCCAAATCCACATACAAAATAGATTCATAATTTACGCTAAGGCCCTCGATTACCTCCAGACGCCGCAGATGCTCCTGATTAATCTGATGTCTTTCCCTGTCGTATGCTTCCATCATATTCTGTAATTTTTGCTCTTTTTGCAAAGCTTCTTTTAAAATGGCAGCTTTTTCTGCTTGCATACGTTTCTTTTTTTCCGTAGCATCTCCCATAAATACATAAAAAACATCTCCCACAGATTCACTGTGGACAAAATGTCCGTAATCTTCAATCCAGCGAATTTCCCCGTCTTTTCTGACAATACGATATTCCACGTAATCCAAATCATGCTGACTGCCGGATATCTGTTCCCAAATACTCTGTTCAACCCTCTCCAAATCATCAGGATGTACGATTCCTTTAAAAGAATTTCCTGTCAATTCCTGTAATTCTCTTAAGGTATCACACTTAAATATACGCAGCAGCGCTTTATTTGCATATATGATCCTTTCATCTTCATCTGCATGATAAATTAAAAATCCCCCCGGCATTTCATCCATAAATTTAACGATTTCCATTACGATCTGACAATTATGAGAATCCTGCATAGCAAGACGTTTTTCCGTCTCTTCTTGGTTAGAAAAGCAATTCATATCCAAAAGATTATTCTCAGGATCATTTAGCATCATCAGCATATGTTCAATCAAATTTGAATTTACTCTCGCCTCATTCATTTCATGATTCCCTCCCCGAAGTCTTTGAGAGAATTTTAACATATAAATCACAATATGTCATCAAAAATATAGAATTTATTGCCATGGATTTCCTGATAAAAAATTACTATATAAAAAGTTATATCCACTCCATGACCAATAACCGTGCACAGAAATCCAAAGAACAAGGATTTCGCGCACGGCTGCTTGGATTTGACACGCAAAATGTGCATGAATTACCTTCCCGCACCAACAAACGCACAATACCAGGCAAGAACGATCATAAATCTGCTGCGTCATTTTATATCGGAAGTACCGATATCTGTCAGTACCCCCGCTACCTCACGATAGGGCATGGAATATCGTTGAGATAAATAGCGCATACTGGCTCCCATTTCTCCGTCAGGTCCCCCATATTGTGATATGATAACCTGTGCCAATTTGGCATTGGGTTCTTTGATATTTACAGGAAATTCCAACCGCTTTTCATAACTCCACATTTATACGCACGCTCCTTCCCAGGGCAAGGGTGCAGCCCCCCATCGCCATTCCTTATTGCTATCAGCCCATCTCGTGTTCAGAGGATAATATTTCTGAGAAAATTCCTTCTCCATTTGAAGTTTCAGCCTGTTATAGTGGTTAAAATACTCCATAGCCTTGCGGTCCTGGGGATGTGTATCCAGATATAATGTCAGCTCCGTTAATACAAAATCCGCAATACCAATATCCCTTAAAAGCTGCTCTTTTTCTCCCATTATACACACCGCCTTCCTGTAAACGGCTTATTTAACTCTGGAAATATGGTTCCGATGCAATAAGCCTTTTCCAAATCATCATACATTTTGTCGAATTGCTGCCATGGAACATAGGCCATTGCAACCGGAAATTTTTCAATATTATTATGATTCATTACCTGTTCTTGCATTTTGCTTCCTTTCCTACACTTATTTTGCTTAATAACAAGATATGAAATACGGTAGGAAACTGTGCAATCAATTCAATAAATCTGATGATAGAAAGCCAAAGCAGCAGACAGTAACATACGCCCCTTACCTGGATTCTCCCATGAAAAACAATGCGATTGTCCCCGGACCGGAATGTGCGCCGATTGTGGGTCCTATGTGGCTGATCATAAAGTTCTCCATTCCAAAACGTTCTTTTATCCGGTCACGGACATATTCCGCATCCTCCAGGGCGTCTCCATGACTGATAAAAACCATATCCTCCTTGTTTTCTCTCATCCAGGCCCCCATTTTTTCTTCCATATAATCCACCAGCGCAAGTAGTGATTTCTTTCTCCCTCGCACTTTTCCAATGACGATCAAATGTCCTTCATCATCTACATGGAGCGTAGGTTTAATGGAAGCAAGCGTCCCGATAACGGCGGCTGTTTTACTGACACGTCCTCCTCTGTACAAATGGAACAAGTCGTATACCGTAAACGCATGAACAAAATTCTGTACATGCTCTTTCAGCCATTGTGCGGTTTCGTCCATTGTCTTGCCTTCATCCCTCATTTTAACTGCCTTGTGTACAAACAATCCCTCTCCCATGGAAGCGCACAGACTGTCAATCACAATAATTTTCACATCAGGGTGCTCTTCCATTACTTCTTCCGCCGCCATGCGAAGGTTGTTGTAAGTACCGCTAAGTCCGGACGAAAAGGCCAAATGCAGAATTTCCTTATCTGTTTTTATATACTCTTCAAAATACTCTTTTGCTTCCGAAGGATTGATTTGAGAAGTGGTTGGCATTTTCCCCTCATCCCGCATGAGAGCATAAAATTTTTTCCAATCCATTTCCCTCTCTTTGCCATATGTAACACCATCAAGAATATAGCTTATGGGCATACAGCCTATTTGGTGTTCATTCATATAATCCAATGGCAAATCTGCCGTGCTATCCGTAATTATTTTAAACATACTTGTCTCCTATTCCAGTTCCGTTTCGGGACTTATTAAGTTTTCAGCTTTGTATACCTGATTTAGTTTCAATCACCCCCAAACGCATAACCAAAATCAGTTTATGACCGCCTGTTATGGGCAGTCATAAACAATTTTACATATCATTTGGGGAAAATTATTCTATTTTTCCTTTTCATTTTTCACTATCCTTCAGTGCCCCCGGAAGTCGGCGTCGTATGAGCCTGTTTTTCAGATTTTTCCAGTCAAAGGGAATCAAAGGATAAATATAGCTATGATGTGAAACCGTTCTGTTACATCCAATGGCCAGCAATGAAATTAATATTCCCCCCAGGTATCCCCACAGGCCAAACCACTGCGTCAGCAACAAGTTCATAATACGCAGAAATTTTAAGGCATATCCCAATTCATAATTCGCCTGTGTATAGTTGGCAATGGCTACAAACGCCATATACAACATTACTTCTGACGAAAACCATCCGCTCTTCACCGAGAATTCTCCCAACACCAGCGCCGCCATCACACTCAAGGGCGTGCTGAGCATATTGGGGGTATTGATTGCCGCCAATTTCAGACCGTCTATGGCTAGTTCCAAAATCAAGAACTGCCAAATAACCGGAATATTAGGTTCTTCCTTCAGCATAATAAAAGCAAAACTATCCGGAATCCACTGACTGTTGCTCACAAACAGAAGAAACGTAGGCGTGAGCAAATACGTGAGCAGAGAAATCAAAAATCTGGTCACTCTCAGATAGGTACCTGTAATGGGCGGAAAATAGTAATCATCCGCTTCTTCCACCACATCAAAAATGGTAGTGGGCAATATCATAGCGGAAGGAGAATTATCCACCAATATCACTATATTTCCTTCCAATACTTGAGCGGCGGCCGTATCCGGTCTTTCTGTATATTTAAATTTTGGAAAAGGATTATACCATTTACGCTGATACAGACATTCCGCCAGCGATTCCTGATTCATTGAAAGTGCGTCCACCTGTATTTCACTGATTTTTCTTTTGATTTCTTCCAGGAAGACCCTATCCGCCCTTCCTTTCATATAGCAAAGAACAATATCCGTGTGCGAACTGTTTCCGGCGCTCATCATTTCCATATGAAGGTCCGAACTTCGTATTCTCCGGCGTATCAGTGCAGTATTACTTACCACGGTCTCTACAAAACCATCTTTCGAGCCTCTGAGCACCTTATCTTTTTCCGGTTCGTCCACTCCTCTTGCAGGATAGGTCCTGGTATCAAGGACCAACGCCTTGTCATACCCCTCTATCAAAAGCAAAAACATTCCTGAAAGCAATGAGTTTATCAATGTGTCACAATCATTTTCAATATCCACCTCCACATAAGGCGTAAATTGTTTTGACAGCCCGTGCATATCCTCAGGCATGTCTTCCGGTTTCATATCCATAAAATACTGCAACAATTTCTGTGCCATATCATCTTTACAGAAACCATCCACCAGATACATACATGCCTCTTTTCCACCGATTTCTACCACCCGATAGATAATATCAAAATTTGCATCCGCATCCAATATGCCGTTCAAATATGCCATATCCGTCTTTAAAGAACCCGTTATTCTTTCCTGACCGGGCGTCTGTACGCTACTTTCCTTACGGTTTGCAGAAAACTTTTCATCCATATAAAATAAACTCCCTTTCAGCTATGCTTTTGTTTGTTGAAAGTTAGCATAGCCATAAAGAGAATTATTTATGCGGCAAAGCAGAATTTACATGCGTCGTACTTCCCAGTCCTCCGTCACGCACGCCATTGGCATCATCATCCACTGTAATCCCATATTCCAGAAAAATTCCCTGAGCAAACCCTGTCCCCTGGACTACTTCCAGGGATTTGTCCTCCATGGAATCATTGGTCAGCTTAATAAAAATATGCCCCTCGTTCTTGGAATAAAAATAATCACTGTCAATAATCCCCACGGTATTATCCATTTGCAGTCTATACTTGAAACCCAAACCGCTTCTGGGAAAAAGCTGAAGCACCCATCCCTCTTCCATTTTAACGCGAATACCTGTGGGGATTTTAATTGTTTCCTTGGGTGCCAGAGTGAATGAAAAAGGTGAAAAGAAATCATAGCCCGCGCTTCCTTTCGTAGCCCGCAAAGGCAATGACAGGTTCTCATACATTTCTTTCACGTCCTCTTGCGTATAACAGGGAAATTCTTCCCTTATAGCTTTTATAAAGTTCTCTGTACTCACCTTATAAAATTTTGCAATTTTTTTCATTTGTCCCTCTTCTTTTCTATTTCTTACTCTTTAGAATCATGTTCCGAATACGTAAAATTATAGTTCTATCGGCTTATATTCCTCCAGTACGCCCTGTTCTAATTTTTCAAGCAATCTGTCGATATCTTTCTCACGTATCCTCACAATTTACTATTTCTTCTATCAGATTGACGATCTCATCCTTCGACAATCATACCACAATAACTTACGCCCCCTTTATATTTCACAATATATATTCTTACGACTTAATCACAACATCCACAGATATACTCCGCTCTCCGGGCTTCTTTATACTCCTGCTCGTAATTCCCACAATGCAGCACCGGAATCAATGGATCAGACGAAGCCAAAGTCTTCTGCACATCAATCACCCTCTGGTTTGTACTGCCTTTCCACATAAGTTTTACATCCTTTTCTTCCGCAATAAACTCTCCATCCACCAGAACATCCACATATTTCATCACAGGATAATGCAGAATGTTTTCCCATACATCACCCGTATAAAGCCAAATCGTCTTAGAAGGATATTTTGCCTTTATCTGCGCCATAAATTCTCTCACATCCAATCTGTTTGCCGGATGTAACGGATCACCTCCGGAAAAAGTAATCCCTGAAATATATTCCTGATCCAACTGTTCAAATATCTCTTCTTTGGCAGAATTGTCAAAAATCAGCCCCCCATCCGGGTCCCATGTAATCGGATTCTGACACTCCTTACAGCAATGATTGCAGCCAGCCACCCAAAGCACCACCCTCAGCCCATCGCCATTCAGCATATCGTCCTTTGTTATATTATGATATCTCATTCCATTCGCCCGCCTACATACTTTTCCTTTCAGCAATTTCTGCCATTTTCGCATCATTCAACCTTGTATCCCCATGAACACGAGAATATGACAAGTATCCATTCATACGGTCAATTTTCGTCAAATTGCGACTCCCGCATTTAGGACACACATCCATCTCAAGCTCCTGATGGCCGCAATCATCGCAATAAGCCAGAGAAAGATTGACGCCTTCATAGAAGCCCTTGTCCATTGCACGGCGTATCAAAGTCTTAATGGCCTCAATATTATAATCAATGGGATACTTTACATATTGTATTTTGCCCCCATTGCTCAAATCCCAGAATCTTTCTTCCAGATTTTGTTTCTGAATGGGTGTAATGTCTTCTGACACATGACAGTGAAAACTGTTGCTCACATATTCCCTGTCGGAAACGCCCTCCACAATACCATATTTATTGCGGAACTGCTTCACTTGCAATCCGCATAAATTTTCTGCCGGCGTGCCGTAAATTGCATATAGATTGCCGTCCTCTTCCTTAAATTCATTCACGCGGCTATTGATATATTCCAGCACTTCAAGGGCAAATTCCCCATCTTCCACCAGAGATTTTCCATTGTACAGCTCCTGCAGTTCATTCAGCGCAGTGATTCCGAAACTTGCCGTGGCAGATTTTAACAAAGGTTTGATTTTGTCGGTCAATTTTAAATGCCCTCCAAGAAATCCTCCCTCACAATATGCCAGTGGATTTGTAGAAGCACGCATTTCTCCCAAATAAGCATACGTTCTGATGTGAAGCTGACGAATCAGATTCAGATAATAATCCAATACTTTGTAAAAATCACGACTTTCTTTCCTTGCTCTTGCCAAAATCATTGGAAGATGCAGCGACACAGCCCCAATGTTAAAACGTCCCACAAACACGGGCATATCTTTCTCATCCGCCGGGTGCATTCCGCCCCGCTCATACCAAGGGGATAAAAACGCCCGACAGCCCATGGGTGATATAATCCGCCCATACTGTTTATAAATTCCGGCCACATATCCCTTTCCCGTCAGACTGAGCCAATCCGGATACATGGTTTTAGCCGAACATCTTACGCCTGCTTCAAACACATCCTCCAAAGGCATTCCGGGACCATGAAGCTTTTCATCATACAAAAATACAATCTTAGGAAAAAGTACAGGTTTCTTACATTCTTTTTTCCCCTGACCCTTTCTCCTCACATCCAGCATAATTATGGTGGCCAGGCGGGCAAATTTCCCCACCCCCGTACCTGCTGTCACCGTGATAAAGGGATAATCTCCCCTGCTGCTTCCCACAGTATTGAACTTATATTCCCATCCCTGAAACCCCTGTTCAAACTCCCTTACCACATCCCCATAAGCCTCTGTCTCCGCCACCTCCTGTCCAAGCCCAAGGCGCAGATATTTCTCTATATAGTGATGATAAGACTTCTCGGCGTAGGGTTCCAGAATCAAATCCACACTGGGAACCGTAAATCCCCCATACTGCTGACTGGCAGCGCTGAGCACAATATCGCCAATGACATCAAAGGCAACATCCAGAGATTTAGGTTCATTATACCATACATTCCCCATCTCAAAACCGCCGCTTAATACATTTTGCACATCGAAGAGACAACAGTTCATGGTGTCCCTTCTGGCGCACATATCATGGACATAAATATAGCCGTCCCTGCACGCCTGAATTTCCTCTGTGGTCATAAAAAACTTCTGATACAATTCCTTATTCAACTGGTTAAATACCAGACTTCTCTTCGTAGCCACCAAAGCGGAATCTGTGTTGGCATTTTCCTTATCTCCGATATACATAATAGATTGACTCTTCTTATACACATCATCCAACATACGGACAAAATCCTGCTTATAATTGCGATAGTCCCGATAACTTTTGGCAACCACGGGCTTTACTTGTTCCAATGCGCTTTCAACAATATTGTGCATCACCGGAATAGGAATTTCGTCGGATTCCAGCTCATTTACTTTTTCAATGACATATTGACAGATACGGCGTTCTTCTTCTACGGTAAATTTGGTCAATGCCCTATATGCACTTTTACCCACAGCATTCACCACTTTTTGTACGTTAAAAGTCTCTTTGCTTCCGTCCTTTTTTATCACACATACTTCCCTGGCCGGAAGAAATTCTTCGCCATAATTGACATTTTTCGTAACCGACTGTTCAAAGTTACTGCTCATGTTATCCATCCCTTTCCTTAATACAAATCCGCTGTTTTCCGGCTTACTCTTCCTCTGCCCCCGGCAGCCCTTCCGCAATCTGCATTGTAGTGACAATATCCGCCAACCATTGCCTGTATCGCTGTCTGACCGACACGGGTCCTACAATTACCGCTTCACGCCCAATTCCGGCAAGCCAGCCAAAAAACTGACCGCTTACCGCTACTTTAGCACGAACACGAAACACTCTATCCGTCATAGGCCGAATATCTGCCTCACGTCCAAAACGGTCCATAATCACACCAGCCAACCGATTAGGAAACTGCAAAGTCACGATTTCCTCATCTCCGCCATACATTCCAAACGTTCGGTTGGTATAATCCGCCAAATCCACTTTGGCAAATTGTTCCATCCCTTCCCTGGCATCCTTCAAAACCTTGACCTTTCCCATTTTGTCCACCCTATAGTGCTTCATAATACCATCAATGGGATCAAATGCCGCCAGGTAATAATTCTCATCCTGCCAGATTAACGCCCAGGGACTTACCTTTTTATCACCGTTTTTCCTGGGAACAAGCTCTTTGTTCAGATTCCAGTCCAAATATTGAAACGAAATCTGCCTGTTTTCCTGAATTGCTTTATGTATATTATCTATACTGTAATAAATACTCTCGTTCTCTGTCTTAATACGTCCCGCCACATATACCTGACGCTGCAGTTTTCCCGCATCATGCTTTCCCGCCATCTTCTCCAGCTTCTTAATCAGACTCCGGGATTTCCTGGTAGTAATAAACCGGGACGACTGTACGGCGTCTACCAGAAGCTTTAGTTCCGCCAGCTCAAACTCCCTGCCAGCCATATAATATCCGCCCCCAAGACGGCTTTGCACTTGAATGATATCATATCCGAACTCACACAATTTTTCTATATCATCATATACACTTTTGCGTTCGGAATGAATACCATTGGCTCCCAAATACGCGATGATTTCCGCCGTACTGACTGGATGTGTTTCATCCGTATTTTCCGATAATAGCTTCACCAGGTATAAAAGCTTCAATTTCTGCCCTGCAGACCTTGCCACTGTTCCACCCCCTATGCTCCCCCTTCACCAGCCACAATATCAACTATCTTACTAAGACAACTGATTTCATAGTCAGGCTTATAAGACGAATTGTTGGCAATCCCATCCTTATTATACCAGCATGTGGGAAGTCCTGCCCCTATTCCGCCTTTGATATCACTGGATAAAGAATCTCCCACCACCAGAATCCGCCCTTTATCCTTCTCCATAATATGTTTCAGGCAATGTACAAAAAATCTCTCATCCGGCTTGTGATATCCCACTTGCTCCGAGATAAAAATTCCATCCATCACCTTATCCAGCCCGGAAAGCTTAAGTTTACGATACTGGGTGACAGCGACGCCGTTACTGATAACATACTGTTTCACACATCCCTGCAGCTTACGGCAAATCGTCAGAGAATCATCCAAAAAAGAAAATACACTGCCCAGCGCATCCTGATATTCCTGGCAAAACGCCTCCAAATTTACTCCGCCTATTCCCAACGCCGAAAACAGTGTAAGAAATCTGCCCGGCAACAGTTCTTTTTTGGAAATCTGGCCTAATTCCAGGCGCTTCCAATAATCATTGTTAATCCGGGCATACAAAGCTGTCTCTTCTTCTGTAATTTCACGTCCTATACTTCCAAAACATTTTCCCAACGCATATCTCTGAGAATAGCCAAAGTCCAAAAGCGTATCATCTACATCCCACAGAATCGTAGTGAACTTCTGATTCATACATGATTACCCTGATCGGACGACGTTCCCACATTTGCACTTTTTTTCTTCGCCATGGTGATACCAATGGTGGTAGCCACACCCGCCACTACAACAATAATCAGCAGCAATACCAAATAAGACATAAATGAATTCAAAAAATTAACCAACATCTCATATCCCTCTTTCCTGTCAATCAGTCGCCACAGAGCCCCGCAAATCATCAGAATCCCACAAGCCCCCATGGCAGCCAACAATCAATTTCCTTTCAACAAGTATAACAAACAAACACACTTTCGTCAAGCAATTTGGAGCCCGCGACACCCCTTTCACTTCCATACACCTGTGGCGGCAAAATTTTCTGCCTGTGCAGCGGCCCTTTCAATAATTTCCTGTTCATAACCCATCAGCGATAACAGCTTAATTGCATTTCTGGTGGTTGCTTTGCCTGCAAGCAGCCTGTAATTAAAATATACATCCCCATCCCTGACGTCTTCTTCAAAGTGATAATTTTCAAACACATCTTGTAACAGTTCTGTCAGCTCAATATCATGAGTGGCAGCAAAACAAAGGATTTCGGAACGGCTCAAGGACCTTAAAATCTGGGTGGAAGCCGCTATCCTCTCAATGGTATTTGTTCCTCTCAATACTTCGTCCACAAAACACAATATAGGCCGCGTCCCTCCGGCCGCCGCATCCAAAATACGCTTCAACGCCTTGATTTCCACAATATAGTAACTCTCCCCGGAAGCAATGTCATCCCGTAGGGCCATAGACGAATATACATAGAAAAAAGGCGCTTCATATCTGTCGGCGGTACAAGTGTGAATGGTTTGGGCAAGGACGGCATTGAGTGCCACTGTCTTCAAAAATGTTGACTTTCCCGAAGCATTGGAACCCGTGAGCAATACTCCTCTGGAAACTGAAATCCCGTTTTTTACCGGTTTTGTCAGCAGGGGATGGTATCCATCCCCCAGTTCCAACTGCAAGCCGCCCGCCTGTGCCTCTCCCTTTGAAAGAAATTCCGGAATACACCACTCTTTGGTTTCGGCTTTATCACAATGCGCCCTCTGCCCTGCCCCATCCTCCGCAACTGATAAGGTGTTCTCTATGGATTTCCGGAATGCCCAAACGGCAGCTGCCGTTTCCATTCTTCCCACCACTTGAACCAAACTGTCCACATCACTCATATGCCCTTTTAAAACTTTCAGCATACTGTTAAACTTAATCAAATCCACATGGAACACCATACGGATATAATCTAAAAATACTGCCAAAATATCTCCCGAAGCATTGCCACGTTGGGGAGACATTACCCAATAGGAATTCTGTCGCATACCCTGCAGCCGCTTCCTTGCATTACATATGGTATCCAACTCTTCCTTGCATACAGGAATTGTGATTTTCTCAAGCTCTCCGCATACGTGCATCAGTCTCATCACATACGAAAAACTGGTTATATAAGGATCTATTTCACTTTTCTCCTTAAAATAAGTTACGATATTGTAAATTATCAAAAGTACAATTGCCATAATTCCTATGGAAAACTGCACCCACAAAAGTCCTATCAACGGCAAGAACAACAAATCAAACAGGATATGTTTTCTGCTGGAACGTTCCCCCAGCAAATCAAGGTTATCCAAATAATCATACAGCGAATATTTCCCCATATATCCTAACTTGCTAATACTATACTGCATTCGTACTCTTTCGTCCGGATGCTCCCCAAAGAAACGCACCATTTCCTCCAGATGTTCCAGACTGGCCGTTTCCTGCCGCAAAGTTCTGAGTGTATAATACAAATACTCTTCACCGGAAGCCGAAAGTGTATAATTCATCCGCTTGAATACTTCATCCATTCCCAGATCATTCCAGGTAATGTCGTCTAACTGGCCTTCTTCCGTATGTCTTTTGAAAAAGCTGCCCATTCTTTCATACCGCTCCAGAGGATACTCTTTTTCCCTGATATCGTCAAAATCCTCATACAGATACCGAATGAATTCCTTTTTACTTTTCCTCGCACGTATTGCCTCCAGCACAAAAACGACCAGTACAAATACTGCCAACGCCAAAATAAATATCACATATTCCATATCTGCTTCCTTCGATACACCCTTCCCTTCTCAGATTTTCTCTCCTTACGCAACCAGGAAAAATTTCAATAAGAAAATAGCAGAAAGCACATAAGTCAGCACGGATACATCTTTTGCCTTTCCGATAAACAGTTTTATAACGGTATAAGAAATCAATCCAATACCAATGGCATGTCCGATGGAACCCGATACAGGCATGGCAATCAGCATCAACGCCACGGGCACGGTTTCCGCCATATCATCAAAATGCACATTTTTCAGCCCTGTCAACATCAATACACCTACATAAATCAGCGCCGAAGAAGTAGCTGCTGCCGGAATAACGGCTGCAACAGGGGCAAAAAACATACATGCCAGAAATACGATTCCTGTAGTCAATGCCGTAAGCCCAGTACGTCCGCCGGCTTCCACTCCTGATGCTGATTCCACAAAAGTAGTCACGGTGGAGGTACCGGTTGCAGAACCCACTACGGTTCCCACTGCATCTGCCAGAAGCGCTTCTTTCATCTTAGGCATTTTGCCATTCTGATCCAACATTCCCGCACGGCTTGCGGTACCAACCAGCGTGCCAATGGTATCAAACATGTCGATTATACAGAACGTAACAATCAGTGTCACCACTGTAAACCCTCCAATACGCACAAAACCACTGAAATTAAATTTGAACAATGTGGTTGCCGCCATATCCTGAAAGGGAGGTAAGAAAGAAGCCCCGGCCAGGGACGCAAATGGATTCACATGAAGGAAAATCGCTTCTCCAATCCAATAAATAATGCTGGCTGCCAGCATACCAAGGATAACGGCTGCTTTTACTCCTTTTTGTGCAAGAATTACTATAATAAACAAACCGATAAACATGGTTGCAACCGTCAGTACCATTGCAGCGTATCCGGAACCCATGGTATCTTTGGCAAGCCCCGCCGTCAAAGAACCAAAGAAATCACGCATGGCATAAAAGGGCCCGCCCGCGTCGGAATACACGCCCGCATTGGAACCGATGCCAATATTCATCAACATCATACCAATGGCCGGCGCAATGCCAAGCCGAACTCCAAGGGGAATTGCATCCACAATTTTTTCCCGTATATTAAGTACGGAAAGAATGACAAATACAATGCCTTCCACCAGGATAATACACAAAGCCGACTGAAAAGATTCCAGATAACTCATACCGGTGAGACTTACGATATTTGCCACCACAACTGCAAAAAAGCTGTTCAATCCCATTCCTGGCGCCATTGCAAAGGGCTTATTTGCAACAAATGCCATCACAAACATACCAACGGCAGATGCAATACAGGTTGCAAGAAAGACGCCGTTCCACAAATTGGCGCCTTCTGCGCCAAAACCTGTCAGCAGGTTGGGATTCAATGCAATGATATAAGCCATTGTCATGAATGTAGTGAGTCCGGCTATGACCTCTGTCTTCACCGTAGTTTTGTTTTCCTTGAGCCGAAAAATTTTCTCTAACATTTCTGTCTCCTATCCAGTTCCCACCCACGAGAACTTGTTCTGCGCTATAAATTTTATTGAGAAGCGTTTTGTATACGCTTTACAATCTTCTCACATTGTGCATAGATATCTTCCACCTTATCATTTATGCAAAATGCCCCATCTTGATATAATATTTTGCCGTTGATCATCGTCATACGGACATTGGATTTACTGCCGCTGTACACTATATTTTTAGGTATATTGTGAATGGGCTGCATATTGGGCTGGTGTAAATCAATTAAAATAATATCCGCATACTTTCCCTCTGCCAACACATCCGCGTCCCGTAATCGCATGGCCTTAGCCCCCTCTGTGGTAGCCATTTGCAATACCCTTACAGCGTCTATGCTGGCGGCGTTGTTTTCCCGAACCTTGCTTAAACCCGTTACCAGAAACATCTCCCGAAACATATCCAGACAATTATTGCTGGCGGGACCGTCCGTCCCTATGGCCACGGGAATTCCTCTGCGTTCAAATTCCGCAATGGGCGCAATCCCGCTGGCAAGCTTTAAATTAGAAGCCGGATTGGTAATGGCATATAATTTATACCCGCTAAAAATTTCCAAATCTCCCTTCGACATATGAACACAATGATACCCACCGCCCCCAAAATCAAATATTCCCATATCATAAAGAAATACCACGGGCGTTCTGCCATAGCGCGCTTTACATTCCTTCACTTCCTTTACCGTTTCCGACAAATGTGTAAAAACCGGCGCACGATACCTATGGGCAAGCTGGGACATTTGACGAATCAAATCTTCTGAACAGGTATATTCCGAATGGAATCCCAACTGATAACTAATCAGCGAATCAGAATGATTCCACCTTAAATATTCTTCTTCCTGCTGCTCTATGGAAGAAGTAAAATTGTTCAAACCGCTTGTAAGTACACATCGCATCCCCATATCAATGCAAGCCCTGGCAATATCATCCGGCGTCAGATACATTTCAAATATAGAAGTAATTCCTGATGTAAGATATTCCAAAACAGCCAGTTTGGCAAAATGATAAATGTCTTCCCCCGAAATCTTCTCTTCCATTGGAAAGATATAATGTTCCAGCCATTGCTGCAAAGGCACATCATCCCCATAGGAACGCAAAAAAGTCATAGGAGAATGTGTATGGGCATCCTTAAAACCGGGCATAAGAAGATTTTCCCCACAGTCAATCTCCCGGTCCCAAATCATGGGCACAGATTCTTGATAAGGGCATTTCGGCAGTTCACCCTCTTTTATGACAGCAGCAATTCTATTGTCCTTCACCCACACTTCTCCTGGAAATATAGGAAGTTTCTCTTGTATAGATGTACTTTCTTCCATGGTCAAAATTCTTGCATTATAAAGCCTGATATTCACTTGATGGACTCACCTCCAAATCCATAAGGCAGCAGTTCTTCCAGACAATACTCCTGAAAATCTGCCGTATTTTTGGCTACAATTACAATAAAATCTCTTCCTGCAAATTCTCCCATCACCTGTCTGCAGATCCCGCAGGGATAAGCATAATCCAATGGCGCTTCACCGTCCATACCTCCAGTAATGGCAATTGCCCGAAACTGCCTGCATCCTTCGCTGACCGCTTTAAAAATCGCTGTCCGTTCCGCACAATTTGTCGCTCCGTATGAAGCGTTTTCAATATTGCCTCCCTGATAAATCACCCCCTCTGCAGTCAGCAAAGCGGCACCCACCGTATAATGGGAATATGGCGCATATGCCATGGTTCGTGCCTCCAATGCGGCCTGTATCAAAGCGTCCGAAACATGTCGTTCCAAAACCATTTTTTCCGTCCCATCGTACTTATTCATGGCTTTATCGCTCACCTCCTGTTTCTCTGAAAAAATACAGCCGAAACACATTATTTCCCAATCTTTTTCACCACTTCCGTCACCAACTTCTTAAAGTTTGGCGCCGCCATATCCGCCGCCTGCTGTACCTCTTCATGGCTCAAAGGTCTGGCAGTCATGCCGGCGGCCAGATTACAGATACAGGAAATACCGCAAATTTTCATTCCCATATGATTTGCAGCAATTGCCTCCACCACAGTGCTCATTCCCACTGCGTCGCATCCTAATGTGCGAAGCATACGAATTTCCGCCGGAGATTCAAAAGAAGGTCCTGTCAACTGGGCATATACGCCCTGCTGCAAATAAATATGATGTTCCTTTGCAGCCTGTAAAATGATGTTCTGTAATTCTTCGTCATACACATTGCTCATATCCGGGAATCTTGTCCCCAATTCCTCCACATTAGGTCCAATCAAAGGATTTGGTGCAAATACGGAAATATGATCTCTGAGCATCATTAAATCGCCCGCATGAAAGGAAGAATTTACGCCTCCTGCGGCATTGGTCAGGAATAAAATTTCCGCCCCCAACAGCTTCATCAAACGTATGGGAAGTACCACATCCGAAATGGAATATCCCTCATAATAATGAACCCGACCTTTCATACAGACCACAGGTATCCCATCAATATTTCCGAAGATAAATTTCCCTGCATGTCCTGGAACCGTAGACACAGGAAAAGTACCAATATCACTGTAAGGTAATTCATATTCCACTTGAATCCTTTCCGCAAAATCCCCAAGGCCGGAACCAAGCACAATTGCCACCTTTGGAACAAAATCCGTTCTATTTCTGACACATTCATAACATCTCATTAATTTTTCGTACACCTGAGTCATCCTTCCGCTCCTTCCCACTCTGCACAGCCGCAGCCGTACTCTGTCATATACGCTTTATTATTCCCGAATCATTTCTCTCTGCAAAGACACATGAATCAGCCTACTCTTCATCACTTAATTTAATGATAATCATTCCTTGTCTTTCCTGTACGCTGTCTTCCAAAGGCCACACCGGCATATCGCTGGCATACCCTAATGCTTCCGTCACCTGGTTCTCTGCCAACTGGTTATAATCAGCCCCCAGACTATGAAGAAATCCCAATGCCCTCCTGGTGCTCCAATAATATCGGGGCAATACGTCCATGTCGTAACTAAAAAAAGAACGCCCGATAATTTCCCCCGTAACACAGGCGTGATTGCCTGTAAACTCCCTGCCCCCAACCACAAATACAGGAAGACTGTCATCGCCCTGATTGGCTTGCTCGATTCGCTCAATCATTGATCTTCCCAATGCAGCGTCTTGCTCATAACGACATCTATCCGTATAATACAAACGCTCCGTAACCTTTGCCTGTTCCATACCAGTTATGACACCCATAACCCCAATCAGTAAAAAAACAATTTTTTTGTACCGAATCTCTCTCATTGGAACTTTCTCCCGTCCTCCCTCTATGCGCACAAACCAGATTCCAAGATACCCCATAAACCCGGTCAGAACAGGAAGTACCAGTTGTGAGCGGATGGCCGGTGAACATCCCAACAGAACAGTCATCATAAAAGGCGCCGCCAGCAATGACAAATAATAAAACAAAGTTACGCCCACCACTCCTTTCCGACCTTTGACATTCCCCAGCAGAAATCTAATCAAAAGCGCCAGATCAATAATTGCCAATACCCCCAGCCCCCAATGATAAAAAATAGAATCATATCCAGTAAACGCCTTCACCACATGTCCTATCACCGCATGAATACAATCCTTCGTTTCCGCCTTCCCCCATAAAATCTGTTCTTTCAGATAATTGGATGAGCTGAAAAAAAATTTGGTAATCAGCATATTTATCAAAAAAGCAACTCCAAAAACAATCATATACGGCAGAACTCGCTTCAAAAGATTTACCCCCGGCAGCTCCCTTTTCCTTTGAATATCTTTAAGCGTCTGCAAAAACACTATGGCGGCCGTCCCAAATATATACAGTACCACAAATGATTGATAACATGAGAATGTCAAAAGCAACAGTGCAATACTTTCAATTGCCCAGACCAATCGAAATTTTTTTGCCCATAGATATGACAAGTATAAAGACAGAGCTGTCAAAAGCAGACAAATACATATTTCCAAACTCTGCAGAGAAAAATAAAATTGTTCCGCCATTGCCGGATGCGAAATCCACAAAAAACCTCCCAGCCCCCATGCCCACAAATCCGCCAACCTGTTCTTTGATGCCGTTCTAAAATCAGCACGCCCGCGAACCATGCAGCCGCTTACCCTATCCCACAGCAAAAGGAACGCCCACACGGAAGCCGCAAAAAAAAGCAAAGTCATAACACCCGTATAATACGGATTAAACTGCAAGTTTCCCAACAGATATTTTATAAATACAAGTCCCTGTCTGCCCGTATGTAACCAACCCCCATAGAAATCCCCCTGAAGACGAATTAAATCTTCTGTGTCAATGCCTATCATATGAGAATTCAACTTTGCACCATGCAGCAGAAACACAAGTAATCCTATGAATACAAAGCGAGTGCGGTACTTTGCCAAATATTTTTTCACATTCTGTATTCCTTTCGTATGGATTAGTCTTTTGTAAATATTAACAAATCTTAATTTTATTATACAAAATATTAAAACAAAAATCAATTGTTTTGTAGCATTGACTGTGTTAATATGTAACAGTTCATTACTGTTCAGTAACAGACCAGTGATTTATCTGAATTGTCACAACAATTTAACATCACTAAGAGAAACGATACCTTTACAGTTCACAGACTGATAACATACATGAGGAATGATCGACATGAAGCAGAAAAACAAATTAAATAGTTTTGAGAATATAATGACCATACTTTATTTTGCACTGTACCTTGTAATAGGAATGTCTCTTTTGATAAAACAGCCTTTTGGCAATCCGCCGGACGAATACAACCGCTACCTGATTCCGCTCTACATTGCTGAAAACGGTACGCTGCCCAACGGATACGACGCCTCCATCCGCATTGGCGGATATGGTTTTTCCTATGGATTCCAGCCCATTCTCCCATACATGTTCCAGGGATACGCCATGATGTTCGTAAAATTATTCACAAATTCCGACGCCGCACTGTTGTACGCTGCCCGCAGTGTGAATCTCTTTTTCGGACTTTGTATGGCATGGGTCGTTCTTCTACTGTCAAAAAAATGGTTCCATGATCCACGTTTCGGTTGGTGCTTTGCTTTTCTGGTAATGTTTCTTCCGCAAAGTATATTTGTACACACTTACGTAAACACAGATTCCTGTTGTCTTCTGTCCATAGCAATTATGCTTTATGGACTGACACTTGGAACGGAACACAGCTTTGCCTTCCCCTCCTGCATGATTCTTTCCATTGGAATTATCCTCTGCGCGCTTTCGTATTATAACGCATATGGCTATATTCTAAGCTGCATTTTGCTGTTTACAGCCTTTTTTCTGTCCGTTTCCCACGGACATATCCATTTTAACACGGGAGCTTTTCTACAAAAAGGTTGCCTTATATCCGCACTGGTGTTGTCTGGTATCGGTTGGTGGTTTATACGCAGCGCCATATTATATGATGGTGATTTTCTTGGACTGTATGCCAGAAACCAATGTGCCGCTCTTTACGCGATTCCAGAGTATCACCCCGACACCAGAATCACCTGGCAAAATCAGAATTATTCTCTTTGGGAAATGATAACTAATTCGGATTTTTGTACCCTTTCTCTTATGAGTTTTATTGGCGTTTACGGTCCCATGACCATTACAACTTCCATTTGGGTCTATCGTTTTTACAAGGGACTTTTCTTATTGGGCCTTGTCTTTTGTATTCTGATTCCCCTTTCTAAGACCTCTGAAGTCAGGGGATTATATTATGAGCGGAAAAAATTTGGGCTTTTTTTTCATATTAATATGTTATTCTGTATATTGATGCCATTGTTTTTGAGCATAATTTATTCTTATGCCACGGACTATCAACCCCAGGGGCGTTATCTTTTACCAGCGCTGATTCCACTCTGTTATTACACGCTCCATGGTATGGAGAAAGCCTGGAATTTGCCCACAATTACGTTTGCTCATAAAGAACGTTTTCTGACCTGGCTTTCAGTGCTATTTTGTCTGGTCATTGCCGGAATGTTGATGTTGACCGTATTTGGATACGCCTTTCCCTATTATGAAGCAAACCCTATCGCTCCATAGATTGTTCAAAATAGAGTGCCTTCTTTCTTCTTATAAGGAAAGCCAAAAAGGCTACATCCCACTGGATGATAGCCTTTTCCTGTATTTCTTTCTTCCATATTTTCAAATGATAATACAAACCATACCGCCGTTGCTGTCATTTACAATCTTCTGCATAGTATCCTGGAGTTTCATCTGACTTTCCTCCCCAATAACCGCAACTTTTGCCGTGATACCGTCATTTACAAGCTGTTCTACGGTCTTTCCGAAAATATTCGTATCCCATATTCCTTTCTCCATATCGGCCTGACCAATAAAATTAATCAAATCATTTGCCTGTTCCTGGGTTCCCACAATGGGCGCAATCTCCGTCTCAATATTGGCACGAATCATATGGATGGAAGGGCTGGATGCCCTAATTTTAACCCCAAATTTATTTCCATGTTTGATGATTTCAGGTTTCTCCAGGGTGATTTCATCTTTGTCAGGCGTCACCACCCCATATCCTTTGATACGCACCATATTCACCGCATCCAAAACCTTCACATATTCATGCTTCATTGCAGCAAAATCCCTGAGTTTGCTAATGAGCTGATATTCATCCGTAATGGTTTCACCCACCATTTCAGTCAACATCTCATAATAGTAAGCCTCTTCCACATCCAGCATAATGCGGACAATGCCGTCGGACAGGCTGACTCCGTCCGTCTTACAGCGTTTTATGTAATCACTGGTAAGTTCCACCGGTTTCTTCAGCACATCCCGGATGGTACTGTAATCCTTCATCAATGCTTTTATCTGCCCGATAATATCCTGTTTCATGCGATTATCGCCCGGAAGCATCTCAACCCATTTTGGCATATAAAATTCTATGGAAGAAATGGGGAATTCATAAAGTACATTTTCCAGCAGCATGTGAATATCTTCTTTTTTTAACTGCTCGCAATTTACCGTAACCGCAGAAACGCTATATTTTTCGGATATTTCCCCTGCCACACGCTTTGCGTCCTCAGAATAGGGTTTCTGGCTGTTTACCAGCACCAGGAATGGTTTCCTCAACTTTTTAAGCGCCAAAATAGTTTTCTCTTCCGCTTCCAGGTAATTGCTTCTTGGAATCTCTCCAAAACTGCCGTCCGTAGTCACCACAAGTCCTATGGTGGAATGATCGTTCATTACTTTATCCGTCCCGATTTCAGCAGCCTGAGTAAATGGAATTTCATAGTCGAACCAGGGCGTCTTTACCATCCGCTCCACATCTTCTTCCATATGCCCTGCCGCCCCTTCCACCATATAGCCCACACAATCAATGAGCCTGACAGATACGGGTACATCCCCGCTCAATACTACATTGGCCGCCTCGTTGGGGATAAATTTGGGTTCCGTGGTAGTAATAGTTTTGCCACCGGCGCTTTGGGGCAATTCGTCCTGTGCCCTGCTTTTGGCATGTTCATCTTCCATGTAAGGAAGCACCATCTCTTCCATAAAACGTTTGATAAAAGTTGATTTGCCGGTGCGCACCGGCCCCAGCACTCCTATGTATATCTCTCCCCCTGTACGGGTTTTAATATCATTGTACAGGTCATAGGTGTTTATAGCATAATTCTCCATAAGAAAACCTCCTGCATATACTGCTATATTATATGCAGGAGATGTTAAATTATGATTTTCTCTCTCGCTTCCCTATGTCTGTTTCGCTTACGAAATTACATCCATCACATATCAAGTATTATTTCATATTCACTCTCTTATAATTTTTCTTGCCCCGTCTCACCACTATACCATTTCCGGCAAGCTGTTCCGGACAATACACTGTCTTAATATCACTGATTTTCTCATTGTCCACCGCGACGCCGCCCTGTTCCACAGCGCGTCTTGCCTCCGAGCGGGAAGTCGTAAGACCTGATTTTACCAATATGCCCAGAATATCAATGGTTCCCTCCACAAAGTCCTCCTCTGTCAAAGTAGCTGTGGGCATATCGGCGCCGCCCTCACCGGAGAACAAATTTCCGGAGAAAATTTTATGGGCGCTTTCCTGGGCCGCCTGTGCTTCTTCCTCTCCGTGTACCAGTTTTGTCAATTCAAACGCAAGAATTTCCTTAGCCTGGTTGAGTTGGCTGCCCTCCCATTTATCCATATCATCTATCTCTTCTATAGGAAGGAAAGTCAACATTCTTAGACATTTCAATACATCCGCATCCGCAACATTTCTCCAGTACTGATAAAACTCAAAAGGTGAAGTCTTATTGGGGTCAAGCCAAACCGCTCCCTTTTGTGTCTTTCCCATCTTCTTCCCTTCGGAATTCAACAGCAATGTAATGGTCATAGCATAAGCATCTTTACCCAGTTTACGGCGAATCAGTTCCGTTCCTCCGAGCATATTACTCCACTGATCATCTCCGCCAAACTGCATATTACAACCATAATTTTCATATAGTTTCAGGAAATCATAGCTTTGCATAATCATATAATTAAATTCCAGAAAGCTAAGACCCTTTTCCATGCGCTGTTTATAGCACTCTGCAGTCAACATTCTGTTTACGGAAAAATGCACTCCAATATCCCGGATAAACTCAATATAGTTCAAATCCATAAGCCAGTCCGCATTATTCACCATCAATGCTTTGGAATGGGTTGTGCTGCCGGACGTTGCCGCAACATCAGATTCTTCCTCTCCTTCAAATTCAATAAAACGGCTCATCTGCTTCCGAAAACATTCGCAATTATGAGCAATGGTCTCCTTTGTCATCATTGTACGCAAATCACTTCTGCCAGAAGGATCCCCTATCATCCCTGTGCCGCCGCCAATCAGTGCAATGGGTTTATTCCCCGCCATCTGCAGCCGCTTCATCAAACAAAGCGCCATAAAATGCCCCACATGAAGGCTATCCGCAGTTGGATCAAAACCAATGTAGAAAGTAGCCTTACCCTCATTGATTAATTCCTTAATTTCCTCTTCATCTGTAAGCTGTGCCAACAATCCTCTTGCCTTTAATTCTTCAAATACCGTCATTTGTTTTCCATACCTTTCCATTCTGCTTTTTTTATGGACAGTTTCTTGTTCTGCCATTTTTATCACCTTAATTTTGTATTATATCAAGTCACCTTCATTATGGCAAGACATACTCTAAAAATATGGCAAACAGTGCTTAGAGCTTAGTCATATAACATGGAAAAGGCAAAATCCCATAGATCCATGTTCGGAAAATCTTGCAATCCACAGAAGTTGATAGTATACTGAAAGCACATAGAAAAGGAGTTCAGAATGGCTAAGAGACAAAATTTACAGCCCGACACGATATTAAAGAATTATTGGAGCGACAACGGACAATTTGCAGATATTTTTAACGCGGTTTTATTTAATGGGAAGCAAGTTATTAAACCGGAAGAACTTATAGATGAAGACCCTGAAGAATCCACAGTACTAGAGCACAGAGCTTTCACCGAAAGTATCAAAGCCTTTCGTGACAATATCAAAATAAGCCGGAAATTTACAATATTCGGCGTGGCGCTTGTGATGCTAGGATTAGAACATCAAGAATACGTCCATTATGCCATGCCTCTGCGTGTGATGGGATATGATTATGGTACATACAAAAAACAGTATGACCAAAATGCAAAGCGGTATAAAACAGCCAAGGGCATTGACACAGAAGAATTTCTGTCAAAGATGAAGGCGACAGATAAATTTACGCCTGTTATCACCATTGTGGTTTACTATGGAGAAAAGCCCTGGAACGGCGCCACAACATTGCACGAGATGTTGAACATTCCGGAAGAAATGAAGCAATATGTGAATGACTATAAGATACTGCTTGTGGAAGCACGTCAAAACAACCTGATATTTCAAAATGAAAATAATAAAGATTTTTTCACTTTGCTGAAAATGATTTTGGATAAAAATATACCAAAGAATGAGACAAAAGAAAAAGTTATAACATATGCAAGGGAACATCATGTGGACAAGACGGTGATCATGACCGTGGCTGGAGCGACAAATTGCAAAATTGATTATAACTCAATTGCCGAGAAAGTCCAGCTAAGAAATGTCAATAGGTAAAATGAAAAATGTTAAAAAAATTTTTTTGAGCAGCTGATGAAAAAAGGGTAACCTTAATAAACCCATTGCTATGGGATTTTTGAAATTTGGTTCCAATCTCCATCAGGCAGC
>JAAWCE010000055.1 GCA_022793065.1 Lachnospiraceae bacterium | reverse complement strand
TCAAACATGATGGTCTGGAGCAGTTATCACGGGATGCAGCTGGATTACCTGGCTCCTCTCAAGTACGATTTCGGCTGGCTGCTGCCAAGCGTGATGATTTCCACAGCTATCGGTATGTTCTTGACGGAATTAACCGGCACACCCATTGCCGTTGCAGTACAGGGGCTTTGGTGGATGTTCGATGTGAATCTGGGAATCAAAACCGTTCCTTCGGCATATGCCCTGTTTCGCCTGGCGCCCCGCCACAACGCAGGTGCATATTCATGGTTCCGCACCCAAGATTATCTGGAGCATTTTGGGAACCTTGTGCAGAACAGGCTGCTGATGGCGGGAATCGCCCTGGTGCTCATCCTACTCACAATTTTAATCTATGAAGCAAAAAGAAAGGGGAAATTCGGTGGAAATGCATTCTTCAAAAAAGCGGTTTCCGGTATTAGAGATCGCAAAAATCAATCTCAGGCATAACGCACTTTTGTCCATTGCGGTGGCTGTCCTCTTGTGCCTTGTCACTCCGCTATTTATCGGTACAGCCAATCTGGATCGAAATTCCGCTGCCATGCCGCTGGAGATGTTTGTTTCTCTGATTGGTGTTGTACTGCTGACGCCAGTATTTCAGCCGGAGCAGAACGAGGAAATTGACGACCTGGTATCTTCCAAGTATTGCAGCACAGCAAAGGTTCATCTGATACGAACGGTGTATTCTGTGGGAATTGCCGCTTTGCTGATCTGCATATTTGCCGTATCTATGAAGCTGCAAAGCTGCGATGTCACGCCAGTGTTGGCGCTTGGAACTATTGCAGATGCCTTGTTCTTAGGTTCCATGGGTATGTTGACCTCAGCGCTGACAGGAAATACAGTCATCGGATATATGCCGCCGCTGCTATATTATGCTCTCAACATCGGTATGGGGTCAAAGCTGGGAAGCTTTTATCTGTTCTCGATGATCACAGGCAGCTACACAGCAAAGCTGTGGCTGTTCGTTGCGGGAATTCTGATGATGGCAGCAGCTTTATTCTATCAAATGCTCCGCAAGCGGAGGGCATAAATTATTCGCAGTGAGAACCAGATGATCGCTGTCCCTTCAGAAAGCATAAATAATCAAAAGCCCTGATCCTTCACAAATCAATGTGGGTATCAGGGCTTTACATATTTCCTCTTTTGCCTTACACAGACATCGGCAAGCTTAGATCGACCTCAAAGCCGCCGTGCTCGCTATGCTTTATCTGCATTATGCCGTTGTGTGCAAATATGATTTGTTTGACAAGGAGCAATCCTAATCCATGGCGCTGTTCGTTTGTTTGTTCATCGCACACCATATAATGCGGCGTGTTGTTCAATTTTTCAATCTGCTCATCTGTTGCGCCCACACCGTCATCGGCAACAACGACCGTACAAACAGCATCTTCAGCTACAACACGAACGAAGATATGGCTTCCTTGTTCGTTATGATTCATGCTGTTTTGAATCAGATTACTTACTGCTCTTTTAATTAAGTCTTTGTCAACATTTGCGGTACAGGAAGTTAATTCTTCATCTGTTTCCCATTCAATCGTGTACTTTTTATCAATACTCATATTGATGAAATCAACTACTACCTGACGGACAACGGCAATTAGATTTTGCCTTTCAGGGCTTATCGGCTGCATATTATATTCCAGCTTGGACGCAAGATTCAAGTCGTTAATCAGGTTTCGCATTCGTTTGCTTTGGCGTACAATAACCGCCGCTTTTTGACGGTTATCTTCTGATAGCTGCACATCGTTTTCCAACTGGCCGGCATACCCCATTACCATTGACAGAGGGGTTCGTATGTCGTGGGACACCCCTGCGATCCAATTTGCTCTTGCGGTTTCTCTTTTTCGGAGCTGTCCACTTTGCGTTTTTAAAATATCTGAGGTCTTGTTAATGCTTACTGCAAGCTCGGATAAAAGCCCCTTTTCCCTGATATGGACTTCTTCGTTGGTTGACAAAGCCTGTATTCCGCTGACAATCGGTTTCACGGATTTTAACAGATTGGAATTGGCAATCACATAGATGATAAAAATCAGGGCCAGATTGATTGCTAAAACAGAAAGGACTGTTTTGGGCAAGTTGACGATGAAATGATAGTCCCAACTCGGCCACATATGTTTCCAAAAGCTGTCTTTCGGATAGCCCAGTACCACAAGTCCGTTTTCCGCTTCTCCTGTAAATGTAGGATATCCGTCGATATAACCACGGGTCAGGCTCGCTATATCCGAAATGGTGTATGACATGGGTACGGCTTCGGGAAGATAATCCGTCTGCCATACTACTTTCATTGCCCTGTTGTCAATAAAAATGGCCCATACATTTGCGTGTTGAAGTTCAAGCGCGGTGTCTTCGCTTAAAACATATCCGGTTTCACTTTTGGATAAGTGATCGGCAACTTCCTGCGCCGTTATCCAAGGAGAACCATTCGGCGCCTGATTCAGCGTATATATTCCCAATAAAGCGAAATTCAGAATAATGAGCAACATCGAGGAGAGGAGCATAATACCGATAAAACGCCGTATTAGTTTCGGTACGCTTTTCATGTCACTTGCCCTCCGTAACGAGCTTATATCCAAGTCCCTTGATTGTTATCAGAGAAACAGGCTGAGATGGATTCGCTTCAATTTTTTCTCTGATACGGCGGATATGCGCCATCAGCGAGTTTTCGTAGCCGAAAGGATTATCGCCCCAAGCCGCTTCGCACAGAGCATCAATCGTAACAATTCGCCCTGCGTTCCGATATAAAGCTGTAAGGAGGTCATGTTCTTTTGCCGTAAGTAAAATATGTTCTCCATTCTTTATGACCTCTGCACGCTCAAAATCAATTTCGCTGTCACGCAGTTTCACAAGGGGATTTTCTGCTTTATAGCTTCTGCGAAGAATGGCATTTACACGGAATAAAAGCTCCTTTGGCAAAAACGGCTTTACCATGTAATCATCTGCGCCAAGTCCGAAGCCATGGAACTTATCGTCATCCTCGCCACGGGCAGTTAAGAACAGCATGGGATAATCAGCCGATTGTTTAAGCCGCTCCATCAGGGCAAACCCATTCCCATCAGGGAGCATTACATCGAGAATCGCAAGTTCAGGCTGATAGGTTTCAGAAACCGTAACTGCTTCACTTACCGTTTTTGCCGTTCTGATATTTTGAAATCCGCCCTCGTTTAAGATGGATACGACCATATCTAAAAGCTCCTGCTCATCATCGACAAGCAAAATGCGTTTTTGTTTTAAGTAATCAAAGTCCATAAGGGTGCCTCCTTTGTGCTTCCTATTATACCATAGAAATGTGTCATTTTCTAAATATGCGATGAAATGTAAGGTAAATGTAAGGACACGAGAAGGTTAGCACAAGGTTGAGAAGTTACAATGTACTTGCAATGATAAGAAAGGAGCAAACACAATGAATATCATTGAAACAAAAAACTTAACGAAATCGTATGCAGATTTTACAGCGGTTTCGGGTATCGACCTGCATATTCCGAAAGGTGCTGTCTATGGCTTTCTCGGTCCGAACGGTGCCGGAAAGTCCACTACCATGAAAATGTTTTTGGGGCTTACCAAACCTACCGGCGGTTCATTTACGATTGATGGGAAGACGTACTCCGACAACAGAGTGCAGATTCTAAAAGAAATCGGCTCGTTTATTGAAGCCCCCGCTTTTTATGGGAATTTAAGCGGTGAAGAAAATCTCGAAATTATCCGCAAAATATTAGGGTTGCCTAAATCTACCGTAGCGGAAGCACTTGAAATCGTGGGACTGACGCAGTTTAAGAAGCGGCTTGCAAAAAAATATTCTCTTGGAATGAAACAGCGGTTAGGTCTTGCAAGCGCCTTAATCGGAAAGCCGCCGATCCTTATTTTAGACGAACCGACAAACGGACTTGATCCTGTCGGTATTCACGAAATCCGAACGCTGATCCGTTCTTTGCCGGAAAAGTTTAATTGTACCGTTTTGGTATCGTCGCACCTGCTGTCCGAAATAGAACTGATGGCGGACACCATCGGCATTTTGAATCACGGTCATTTGCTGTTTGAGGGAACGCTTGATCAGTTGAAATCCAGTGCAGTTTCACAGGGCTACCCTACGGATAATCTGGAGGATACCTTCCTTGCCCTGATCGACGCTGACAACAGACAAAGGGGGGAGGTGCGATGAGTGTTTCTTTGGAATGTAAAAAGGTAAAGCGGACTGGTTTTTTGCCTTCATTCTTCGGCGGCGGAATATTAGCTGCGGCTGTTCCTGTGATCAACATGGCAGTCCGTTCTGAAATGTATCTTAACCAGCAGGGCAGTCCAATACAAATTTTGCTTGGTGCAAACTGGCAGATGATGGCCATGCTGAATGTGCTGCTTGTTGTAGCCGGAAGCTGCCTTTTATATCATACGGAATATGCTGACAACGCTATGCAGAAAATGAAGTCCCTGCCCATTCGGGAAAGCTCCATTTTCTTTGGTAAAGCGGTTTTGACGGCTTTTATGAGCCTTTTTGTGCTTGTCCTTGAAGCTGGAGCAATCACATTCTGTTCTTATCATTGGTTTGAGGTCGGAAGCGGCTTTTTTGGTGAACTGTGCAAATATTTTGGGTATTCGTTATTGTTGATGTTACCCTGCATGATTTTGTCGCTTCTTATTTCGGAAGCCTGTAAAAATATGTGGGTATCCCTTGGGATCGGCGTAGTATGCGTATTTACCGCAACGATGCTGCCGGCAACGAACTTTGCTCTTTCCCTTTTTCCCTTTGCACTGCCTTTTCAGATATTTGCGGGTGCAGATATAACGAGGTCAACGTACTATATCTGCGGAGCAATCGCAGAGCTTGCTATTTGTGGATTAGCACAGCTCATACTCGTAAAGGTAAGGAGGTCGTTTGAATGAGCTTTTTAACACTTGTCGGCGTAGAGGCAGGAAAGATACGCCGATCTAAAATCCTTTTCATTTTGGCTGTGGCCGCCGTTATTCTTTGGATACCATCTATCCTGAATGCTAAAATGAATTTTGGTATGCAGGCGGAGGGGATTTCGCCGGAAAACAATTTCTTTATTCAAGGTTTTATGGGAATGGCGTGGTTTATGTTCCCCGCAAGTATGGTAGTTGGGACAGTTCTTTTAAGTCAGACGGAAAGAGCAAACAAGGGCATTTTGAAAATGCTCTCCCTGCCTATAAGTACAGCGAAACTCTGTATAGCCAAGTTTGTTGTATTGCTCACGCTGGCGGCAGTGCAAATCTTAATGATGACGGGCGTGTACTATGCCAGCGCCGCCATCAGTTCGGGGACACAGGATTATAACTTCATTCTGCCGCCGTTATTTGTACTGAAAGAAATTAGCTTGATATTTCTGTCTGCAATACCGATGATTGCATTTTTTTGGATGCTATCGGTTTGTATCCAGACGCCGATTTTTTCAATCGGTATTGGCTTAGCTTCGATAGTTCCATCTGTATTGATAATCAATACAAAGGCATGGTTTGTCTATCCAATGTCGTATCCGTTCTTTGTGATAACGGCAGAATATGGAAAACTTGCAACAAATCTTGATATGGCGCAGGTCGAACTCATACCATGGATACCTGTTGCCACCCTTATCACAATCTTATGTTTGGGCATTTCCTGCCTTCGTTTCGGGCAGGCTGAAAGGAGATAATTATTATGAAAACCAAAATTTTAACCACTGTCAGCACCATTATGCTTTTTGTCCCGTGGACAATTCTACCTCTTAGAACTTTTGATTGGGCGTTAGAATCTCCTGTTGCTGAAATTATGATTGCCTGCTATGCTGCATTTATGATTTTCAGCGGCGTGTTTACCATTATCTCATATATCAAGGCAAAGGTGCAAAGCAATTTAATGAAAGTCTGCTTGGTTGTAAACAGCCTTTATGCCGTTGGGGGAATTGTATTCGTGGGAATGATGATAAACACGCACTTTATGTGAGGTGAGCGTTATGAAAAAGGCAAAAACAATCCTATCTGTTCTTTTGGTTTTGAGTATTATCGGCGTTCTTTCTGCGTGCAGCTCTAATCACGATAAAGGCAGCTTGAAAGACAATCTTATTGACGGGTGGGAGAGGTGGATCCAGTCCTTCAGCAAACACGCACTTACAAAAGAAAAGGATTTGCAGGGTGAGAAAGACGAAGGCGTTGACGCCTATACGGGTACTTATGTGGCTGCCTATGATGGATTTAACGGAAAAGAGTTCATTTTCGGCGGAACGGCTTTGAATCGTGAAAACGGCAATCACCTGCAAGTAACCTATAAACTTACCATAGAGGGTGGAACGGCGGAGTTGAATTGGATCGCCGGTAGCGATGAATACTCGGTTGCAAATACCAGTTCGGAGGATACGAAAGAGTACACGATTTCGTCAGGCGATAATTACCTAGTTCTGAAAGGTGAAAATTTCAGCGGAAGCCTTGAAGTGTCGGTCAAAGACGTGAGAGGTGGATAAAATAATGGCTTATATGGACATTCCTTTTGTAAAAATACTCACAGGAGTACGCCGCTGCGGAAAGTCTATGATACTCAAAATGATTATGGAAAAGCTTAAGACCAAGCGAAATGTTCCGGCGGAGCGTATCATAAGCTGCTGTTTTGATTCAATGGAATATGAGGATATGACGGCGAAGCAGATATACGCTCATCTAAAAGAACAGCTATTGATGTTTAATATGGCACAGAAGGTGGGAAACATAGAGGTCTGACAGCGCAGAGGACTCTTGGCAAAATTATTCTGATTAGTTATAATATGAGTAAGAATAGTTTTCGGAGGTGCATGATGTCACGAGCGGGCCCTGATAAAGGAAACAGTAATACGAAAAGCGGCTGAATTGGCAAATGAAATCGGTTATGATAAGATTACATTGAAATTGCTCGCTGAACACATAAATGTTCAGCCTCCGTCCCTTTACAATCACATTAAAGGTATAGAGGAACTACAAAAGGAAATTATGCTCTTTGGCTGGAGACAAATGGACAAAGCTCTTACGGGTGCGGCTATATGTGTCAGCGGGTATGATGCGTTAGGAGCAATCTGCCATGCGTTTTATAAGTACGCAACTGAAAATCCTGGTGTTTTCAATGCGATGCTTTGGTACAACAAATTTGAAAATGAGGAAACGCAGAATGCCACGAAAGAGATGTTTTCCATAATATATAGAGCTTTCACCATGCTTAATATATCAAAGGAAAACAGCGAACACCTGATACGCACATATCGTGGATTCTTGGAAGGCTTCGCATTACTGGTAAATAACAATGCGTTTGGGAATCCGGTATCTATTGAGAAAAGTTTTGAAATTTCACTGCGGATTTTGATAGCAGGAACAAAGGCGCTGGAGGGACAAAAATAGGGGACGCAGAGAATAAATACAACATGGATTCTAAAATATTTGACAGACTTAAATGAGCATAACAGCCGGGAATGGTTTAACGCGCATAAAGCGGAAACGAAAGCGGTAACGGAACAATTTGAAGAACTGGTTCAGGCGCTGATTCTGCGTATCGGAGAGTTTGACAGCAGCGTTTTACATATTCAACCCAAGGACACTGCCTTTACGTTGATTC
>JAAWCE010000140.1 GCA_022793065.1 Lachnospiraceae bacterium | reverse complement strand
GATACCGTCAAGAAATATTTGTGAGTTAGCAAGAAACCTGATATAATGGGGGCAAGCGCCCATCCGGGGCAGAAAGGCAGGGAGAAACATGCACATCAGCTACAAACCGCTCTGGCACACACTGATAGAGCGCAACATGAGGAAAGAAGATTTAAGGCTTGCCGCTGGCCTGACCACAAATATGATTGCCAACATGGGCAAAGAAGGGAAACATATCAGCATGGACACACTTGCCCGTATTTGTGAAACACTGGATTGTGGCATTATGGACGTGATTGAGCTGGCCAGTGACGAGCCTTCCACCTCAGGAGGGAACGGCAATGGAAAAACTGAAAGAAAGAATCACAGAGAACGGCATTGACTATATTCTTGTAGGCGGCTACTATATCCCGGACTTGAAGCTGCCGGAGGAGAACCGCCCCATCGGACGCTATGGGCGGCTGCACCGGGAATATCTCAAACAGGAGCATCCGGCACGGTACAGCTCCCTTATCCTGACCGGGAAATTGTGGACATACCTTGCCGACCTGAACGAGCAGGCAGAGGAACGGCTGGACTTAATCATCGAGCAGATGAAAGCCGCCGAAGGAGTGACCGAGGAACTGAAAGCCCGGAACCAGCTTGAATGGGTAGGCCGGATGAACAATATCCGCAACCGGGTGGAGGAAATCATAAACAGCGAACTGATTTATATTTGATTGGACATGGAAAAGCCAGCCGACACCCGGCTGGTCTTTTTAACCTTCCTTACGCTCCAATACCGCACGAATCATGGCAACGGCGATTTCTTGCTGGCCGGGTGATGTACTTTCCCACAGCTCTGCCAGCTCCTGTATTTTGCTGACTTCATTATCTTCCAGCGCATCCCGCAGCAGATAATCAGGGGAGATTTTCAGTGCGTTGCAGATATTGATAAATACGGGCAGACTGGGAACCTTTATCCCGCCTTCAATCTGCCGGAGGTAAGTTGCGTTGATATTGCACAGCTCCGAGAGCCTGTCCGCCGTGAATCCCCGGTCTTTCCTCACCATGTTGATACGTTTGCCTAATCCTTTACCTTCCATAATGCCACCCATTTCATAAGCTATTAGCATTTATTTTGTACACTTTTAGACTACATCACACTTAGGGATTGCAATAGATTCTAAAAGACTATATAATATTAGCTAGTAGACTATAAACTATGAAAGGGGAACAACAGAATGGAACTGAACTATTTTAGGGACAGGCTTTTTGATTTACTAAACGACAGTGAAGGGATGGGGATTGTTGACCTGAACGCAGATGAGCGGAACAGCCTGCTCACTGTCAGGACAGAGGACGGGAATGTATTTGAAATCGTATGCCGACAGGCAGCGGGGAAGGAGGACGGATGGACGACCGCAAACTGACTGTATGCTATGGACGTGGCAATTACAAGCAATCTCCGCCGCAGATTCTTTTACAAGGTAAGTGGCTGGAACAGGCTGGATTCTCCGCAGGGGACAAAATCACCGTGAAATGCCAGCAGGGGCAGCTTATCATCACAAAAAACGGAACAAGAGCAGATTCAACAGAATAATGTTTATGACACAATGATTTTTTCGGAAAATCTATTACCTCTGGAAAGTGACTGCGGTATAATGGAGCTATCGACAAATAGGAATTTATGAGGTCAAGGCTAAATAAGGAGCATATTATGGAAAAAATATTTTGTGGTGCAGTGATAGCTTTAATAGGCGTAATTTATTCAATAGCACTTATGGTACTGGCAACGGTCAATGATGTGTATGGTAATGGAGTATCTGGATTGTGGGGATTGTTACAAGGATATGATGCGGAACTTCCGCTTATCATATCTTTATGTGTTGTTATGATTGGGATTGCTGTATGTGTTTGGGGAGTATTTGAAAAGAAAAAATAATATAATTCCGATTCGTCAGAGGGTTTAACAGAGTAAAAAATGGAGGTTGGGGAGAAAAATATCTGTAATATTATTTGCCACCTTAGTGTGTTGCATCTTGTTGTCAGGTTGTGGCAAAGAACCAGCAAAGGAACCACTTGTCGTGTATTCTTTTTGTGGAGAAAATGCCAACTTTTCAATTTCAAATGGCGTAATTGTTTTGTCCTCTACGGAAGAAATTTTTTGCGGTGGAAATCTGGACGGAGAGTTATCAGATGTTGTTGGTTATTCTATGACCTTTTATATCCCAGTTGGCAATGACGAAAGGATTTTACTTTCTAACAGTGTAGAAGATATGACCGGAGGAACAATAAGTATTTCTGGTGAAACAGGAAAAGTATCCGGCGATATTCTTACAGCAACAGAGATTGAGGAATTGCAAAATAATCTTTTTTTTAGGTTAAAGACAACAAATTTAAAAGGTGAGGAAAATGAGTACCAGTTGCAATTAACTTTAACAGAAATCACAGGACAGTTGGATAATTAACTTCCAGTTTGTGCGCTTAAAAATTGAATAAGAACCACCCAAAATGCTGTTGCATAGATATAAAAGCCCGGTAGAGTAAAATAGTTTGTGTTTTTGGAAAAAAATAGCTCCTTTTTGGTAAGAATTCAGATATGACAATTCTTATCGAAAAGGAGTATTTTTATGGCAGTCGCTAAGGAGCAAATCCGACAGATTATTTCAGAAAACAACATTTCCAGCGTTGCAGATGTCTATTCTCTTCTTAAAG
>JAAWCE010000007.1 GCA_022793065.1 Lachnospiraceae bacterium | reverse complement strand
TTCGTAGAATAAATATTTCCAGGAAAAAACCGTGTATAGAATATCCCCTATTCCAAGCACGGTTTTATTTGTTTCATAAATCTTTCAATGCTGAAAGATATCCTTGTTTCGTTCCGCTGCTCGTAATAATTTCCCGATAGCCCTTACAAGAAAAGGGGCTATCGGGAAATAACGATTTAGGCCCCTGATACATAAAAAAGAAACAGTCCTTTAGAAATTCAGGATTTTTCAATACCCTGGATTTTTACCGGACTGTTTCTTTCTTTTAGCAGTATCTATTTGGGAGCGCAGAATCCCCTTGTTTGGATTTTGAGGAGTGCTCCTTTGGTTAAGCAGTTTTCTGCTCCTTTTTTCCCTCATATTTTTCAATTTCATAATGCAGAAACCGATACATTGGATTCTTCTTTCAGTTCTTCCCACCGCTCGTTGATTTTCATGACTTTATTGCGATACGGATTCTTTTCGACATTGTATTTGTAAAGGCACTTCGCTTTGTGCTCAAATCCGCTGCAGTCCGCACATCCGGGAGTGGAAATATCAAAACCCGGCTATCTGAAACAGCGTATAAAACTGAACCCCGGATTTTCTACCTTCCACGGATATCCAGCCCTTGCTGAAACCTTTGACTTCCAGCAGATAGCGGAACTGTACCATATGAGATGGGGGATTGAAACGGCATACGAAACGTTGAAAAACCGTCTGCAGACAGAGAATTTTACAGGGTCCAAACCGATTTTGCTGCTGCAGGATATATACAACACAATCTATATCAGCAACCTTGCGGAGGACATCATCCGTGATGCTGAGGCGGAATTGGACGAAAAAGAAAAGACAGAAAACATAAAATGATGATAAACCAAAAATATTTATACCCTAATGTTATTTTAGTGTCAAGTTGCCTGTTTTTCCCTTTTGGAAGTGAAAATACAGTCATCTCCAGCCTTTTGTGCTGTTTTCAGAATAACTTTTTGTTTAGACTAAATCAGCGGAAACCCTTATTTTTACTAGTTCCTCGCGTACTTGACACTATAATAACATCATCCCCCTGTTGGTTCCAGGGAAGGCCGAGATCTGTGGCTGAAAACTGCAATTTTTGTTTACATTGTTCATTTGTACTATCCGGATACTTTTGGAAAACCAACGCCGCTGCACCTGATACCACCGGTGTTGCCATAGAAGTGCCACTTTTCGTCATATAAGGCTTTCTGTTTTTTGCCGTCAGGCTGCGATAATACCCATTACACGAAATAATATCCGTACCTGGCGCCACCAGATCCGGCTTACGTACAAGACTTCCATACATTCCTCTTCCTGAATAAGCTTCACATCTATCAGGTCTTCCTTTTGCATAATTGCCGTCGTGGCAGCCAACCGTAACCACATGACGTCCGCTTCCTACAGAAGAAACCGTGTTGTCTCCGGGACCTTTGTTTCCGGCAGCGCAGACAACCAAAATACCACTCTCCCACACCTCATCAATCTTATCCTGCAGCGCCCTTTCTTTTTCCCATTCGTCCAAAGTGCCGATTCCTACAGAAATATTTAATATTTTAATGTTGAACTTTTCTTTGACCTGTAGAATCCAGTCCAACCCTTTCAGCATCGTTTCCGTGCGCCCATCCCCTTTATCATCCAAAACTTTCCCAACCACCAGATTAGCCCCTGGTGCCATTCCGCGATACCGTCCTGCTGACAAACTTCCATTTCCGCACAGGATTCCGCACACATGAGTACCATGACCGTTATTGTCATATAGTTGATTTCTATGTCCTACAAAATCATGAAAACCGATTACTCTCCCGTTCAAATCCGGATGATTGCTTAATCCTGTATCAAGTACAGCAATATTCACTCCTCTGCCATCTATATTATTTTTTAAATTTGCTGCTACCAATTCTCTTACACGCTGCATAAATAAAAAGTTCCCGGCATATACTTTTAATTCATTGTATGCCGGGAATTTATTGATGTTCATACCTCTATAAGATATCATCGTACTCGAAATTTTATAACACGCCCTGACAAAAGGATAATTCCTGTCAGCAACAATGCGCCGCCCACCCACAGCTCAAGTCTCCGCCAAAAAGGTTCCTCTTGAGGCGCAGCGCTGAGATTCGTGAGCTCCATATCCATCTCCATTGGAATCTCCGCCGATACTTCCGTCATATCTTCGCCAATTCCATAAACAATATATTGAGAAACAAAATTAGTTTGAAAACGATAATACGGTTTTCCTTCAATGGAAATACGTTCTATGGGTATATCTTCTAATTGACCGTTTCTGTCCAAAACCAAAAGTCTCAAGTTTTGTCCCTGTAAAGCCTCTGGCACTGGCAAAACCACCGTAAGCGCCTGTGTCCCTAACTTTGTCAAAGGAATAGAACTTTCATCTGTCAGTACCATATCATAAATCACTCGATTGTCCGGGACTACAGCCTGAAAAGCCCGATAAAAGGCTTGAGCCATCTCATCACTCTCCTGCAATTCCTCTATTTTCAAGAGGTAATTACTCTCTGCAGTTTCCATGGAGGCTGAAGCGCCCTCTAATCCCTCCACCATTACACCTGGTTCCTGTCCCTGCTCATTTCCATAAATTCGATACGTCTTATTGGAAAGCCTGGATGCAGATGTTTCAAATGTGTGTTCCGGCTCTTCTCCCTGATAGTTCAACCAGATACTTCCAAATGCCTGTAATCCCAATTTCTTCACTGTTCCAGGAATGGATAGTTCACTTAAAAGCGTACTGATTCCGCTGAAAGCCCTATCCTTAATCTCTTCCACTCCCTGACCGAAATTTATCTGCTTTAATTGATTACATCCCTCAAATGCACCTTCACCAATCACTCTAAGGCTGTCCGGAAAAGATACGCTCTTTATTTCTGTATGCCCTTGAAATACTTCCGCAGCTATAACACGTACTCCATCAGGAATTGTCACATTAGAGAAATTTCCTCGATATGCTATCAATACGCCTCCCTCTATTAGAAAATCTCCTTCTCCTGTATTGCCTGACAGAAAATTTTCAACCCATGGCGTATAAGAAAAAGCTTTCGGTTCCACGGACATAATTGTATCAGGAAGTGTTACATGCTCCAAAAGGTCACAGTGATAAAAAGCGCCATAATCAATTTTTTCCACCCCATCCGGCACTAACAACGCCGTCAGAGAACTTCTGGCAAAAGAAAACTCTCCAATTTCTCCAATTCCATCCGGCAGCATTAAGTTCCCTAAACCAATGCTACTATAGTAGGCATGATCTGCTATCATTTGTTCATCTATCACGGTATATTTCGGAATATTACCACTCCCCATCATATCTCCCAGAGGCGGCGTTTCAGATTCAGGCAGCCCGTCATATACCGGCAATCCCTGACCGTCAATCAGAAAAACAGCTCTGTTTCCTACAATCTGTGTGCTTCCCACCAATGACTCTACCACTGGTGCTTCCGTAGGAATGGGCGTTTCAACCGGTGCTTCCGTCACAGAAGGTTTTAATCCCATGGTATCTTCAAACTCAGCCTTTTCCTTCTGACGTTCCTGAAAGGCTTCCGCATATTCCGCAGCAACACTATGTTCTTCTCCGTGTATGGTAAGCTGTTCACAGCCGTTGAAAGATGTCTCATGAATCTTAACCGTCTCCGGAGGAATACTAATATCGGTCATATTGACGCAGTCTCCGAACGCCTGGATACCAATGCTATTCACATTAGAAGGTATTGTCATCTGTTTTAACCCTTTACATCCTGCAAAGGCATAATCTCCAACTTCGGTTAATCCCTGTCCCAGAACTACTGTATCCAGATTATTGCAGCCCCAAAAAGCATAGGGATCAATGCGCTTTACGGAATTGGGTATTACCACAAGTTCAATATTAACATTGTCCTCAAAGGCACCTTTTCCGATTACCTCCACCGTATCCGGAATGGTTACATTCTTATCCGGTCCACGGTATTTTATCAAAGTATTGCCATCCATTTTAAAATCGGTAGAATACGCCGCATCCGCCGTTGTAGACGGAAGCTGCATGATAATCAATGCCATTATGATAATCAATACTCCCAATAGGCGCTTTTTATATATATTATTTTGTTGTTCTTGATTTCCTTGATTCATAGTCTACCTCTTAGATAAAAACTATGGCGTATGGCATATAGCCACACGCCATGTCGTTTTAAACCGGATACATAACTTATCAATTTTTTCTATCGTATATTTTTTGCAGATAATACATCTTTCCTTAACGCGCTCTCACTGCTACTTTCTGCTTCTTTTTGGACTTTTTGTTATTATCCTTTTGCATAAACATTACAAAGGATAAACTTGCCAATCCAATAGAAAGGAACCATTTAGGATGAATTCCATCGCCGGTTTTCGGCGTACTGTCGGATACGGTTCCGGAAGAAGACACATTTCCCGTATCCACATAAATTACATAAGGTGAAAAATGGTCCGCCGTAAATGTAACGCAGGATACACCGTTAATCGTAGTAAATTTAGGTGAAAGCTTATCAAGTCTATCGCTCACCACACCTGCAACCTTATTATTTCCCGCATAAGGAATCAGAGAATCGGGAATCGGTAAGGTAATGGTAATAGATAATCCCGAAGTATCCGTAATCTTCCTTGTACCAGTAGAATCATATAAGGAAATATCCATGGGGACATATTTTATTTTGTCCAAATTGCCGTACTCTGCCAACAATGCTTTCAAAACTGCTTCCGTAGCAGCGCTGTTTTCCGTAATCTTAATGACAAAATTGTCGGAAGAACCATTGACGGTAACTTGCACCACACCGGTATTGGAAAGTCCGTTTTTATCTATGATTACCGATGTGCCACCATTTGTACTTCCGCTTCCGCTTGGACGATTGGTAGAAGTATTATTGCTCGTACCTGTAGTATTACTGGAGCCAGTGGTATTACCGGAGCCTGTAGGTATGGCCTTATAATTAGCCACAAGCGCCACATCATATTCCGGCATTGTCACTACGATTGCCGATAAACTCTTATCCGTTACAACGGTGGCTGCAGGGCTTACAGTCCAACTGCTGAATTGCTGTCCGGCCGGCGGATCGTCTGCCACAACGATAATCTGCTGTCCCGGCAGATAACTTCCCGAATTATTTCCATTGTGTACAATCAGAGAGTACATTTTGTTCGAGCCGGGTTCAGAACTGGGGCTGGGATTAGGACTGGCGCCAGGATTATTATCGTCTCCATCGCCATTACCATTGCCACCGCCAGTTTTATAATTGGACATCACCGTAACATTACTGTCCGGCATAGTAATTACCGTTTCCGCTTTATTTTTATCCAACAGTACTGCCGTTGAAGGTACAAATGTCCACTCATTAAAGGACTGTCCTTCCGGCGCCGGATCCGCCGTAATGATAACCTGTTCTCCTGTCTTATAAGTTCCTGAACCGCTTCCGCCTCGGACAGTCAGAACATGACTTCTGGAATTATCAGGTCCGTCCCCGCTGCCATTGTTAATATTTCTGAATTCAGCTATTACCACAATATCTTCATTGGGCATCGTAAATACCGTCTGAGGATTGGTTTTGTTTAAAATAGTGGTTGCTGATAAATCAGGCAAGCTGGACCAGGTTGAAAACTCTTCATTCTCTTTCGGTTCATCTGCAATGATTATAATTTTTGTTCCAGCCTCAAAACTGCCGGATGTACTTCCGTCCTGCAATGTACCACCCTGAACGGTTAAAGTATGTTCTGTTCCATAATCAGCCGTAGCCGTAAGATCCTTTGTCACCTGTGTAAGGTCGCCGTCATTACTCTTAAAGCCTGTAATGCCAAATTCTTTTACTTTTTCAAGCAATTCTTTTATGGTGGCGTTATTCATTGCATTTCCGCCATTTTCCACCCATATTTCAATAGGATCAAAGTGCATTTCAGGATCCACGAAAGTAACTTTCCATTGAGGCTTCACATACTCTGCGGTAAAGAACCAGGTTGTTTCTGTCTGTGAAAGTTTCCACTCGCTCAAAAGAAGTTTTTCGCCGTCCTTCTCTATCTCAGTTCCCACTTCCTGAGGGAATACTACAGCGCTTACACTGGAATACTGTTCTTCGCTGTCTAACTGTACTTCTTTCTGTGCTTCATTATCCCAATAACGGAACACTACTTTATAATATCTCTCCACATCCAGAGGACCTACATCAAAATTAAACAATCTTCCAAGATCTTCCGCCGGCGTATCTTCCGCACAACGCCATGCAATACTGGGCCTATCAACCAACATACCGTCAAAAGCATTGTTCTCGGCCATAATCATTGATGTTGATTTTACAGCAATGTAATTTACATTACTATTTGTAAAGCCGTCATTTTCAAACTTATTCAAGGTATAAGGGAATAACACTCTGTTTAATGATGGTGTGTCAGCAAATGCACCCGTTGGAACCGTTGTCATTGTAGAATCGGACAAATCCACTTCAAATACATTTGTACCCTTAAAGGCTTCTTTTCCCAGTTCTGTCACCCCGGCCAATTCTGTATTCTCAACATATCCCTGAGTTCTTCCCTGCAGACATTCCACCAATTTCCCTTTTGCAGTCCCATCTGCTGCCGGTCCGAAAATAATTGACTTTTCACATGCAAAGTTAGGATTGTTCTGGAAATTTACAAAACTAAGTCCCTTGCATCCAAGAAAAGGTGTAACTCCCATTTTTTCAAGGGTTACCGGAAGTGCAACTTGTGTCAGTCCCGTACAATCCAGAAATGCATGGTCGCCCACTTCTGTAAGTCCACCCACGCTGCCGTCCGCATATGACACACTGTTTAACGTGATACTGGTCAAATTCTCACATCCGGCAAACGTACCTGGAAATTCACACTGCTTTAAGTCCGAAGGATAGGTGAAAGTCTTATTCCCCTGTTCATCTGTTACCTCGTGCCTGGGGCTGTCGATGGAAATCAAACTTTGGGCGGTAACCGTCTTTTTCACCGGCTGCGCAACAGAACTGTCCAGTCTTTCTTTTTCTCTAAAAAGTCCTTCCCTAATGGACTGCACACCTTCAGGGATCGTGATATCCAACGCATTGCTAATGACTTCCCTCTGGTTCGGTGTCATAGCCGATAAATTATATCCGGCTTTCACATATTCCGAATAAGCATTGCTGATTGCAGTCTCATAGGCGTTGTCCCCACCGGGCACTGCAAGGTATTTATAAGTTGCCGACGAATATTTGGACGCTCCCAACTCACTCAATGCGGGGAAATCCACCAATTCACTTTTCTTCGTAACTTTATTATACTTTACTTCTAAGTTCTGAGGCCATCCGCTGTAGTACGTAATATATTCTTCCTGCTGATTTCCGGAAGTAAACGAATTTGCCTCGTTCATGGCATAATTGTACGGTCCGAACCCAGAAGATATGGGACCGGTAAAATGCAGTTCCACCGGCGGATTACTTACGCTGCTGTCTCCATTGTGATTTCCTGTAAAACTCTGTGTTTTGAACGCATCCTGTCCTACAACAACATTAGAATTCTCATAGGAATCAAAAATCACGTCTTCCAAATTATGACATCCCTGAAACGCTCTTTCTCCAATTTCCGTCACAGTATTGGGAATCACAACCGTTCTCAAATTACATCTGTTTGAAAAAACGGCAGGATCAAAGGTATATATGGAATGAGGTCCTATTTTTGTGGGAATCACAATTGTATCAGGATTACCTTCCGGAGTATAACTAAACAAATTATTTTTTGAAGTTACCACATAAGTATTTTGTCCGGAACCACCCTTTACATCCGGCTCCGTAATTTCGTAACGATCCTGTCTTATATAATTTCCTCTATCGTCTTTTGTCAAATAACTGAACGCAAAATGCTTTTCTCTTGCCAGCTTATGGAGTTCCGAATTTTCAAAACCTTCAAAGAAGAATTCACCGTTTATCTTTGTACCTTCTCCCAGCATCGCTTTAAACTGGTCGTATCCATAATTCACAATGGTATCTTCCACGAAAGTAAGTCTTTCGTTTCTGGCGCCGATAAACTGCAGCGAACTACAACCGGCAAAAGTTGACAGTAAAATAGATTCCGAACAATTGCTTGGGAACGTTACGGACTGAAGTAATTCACAGTTTTTAAATACATCATATCCTAAGCTACTCAGCAAATTGCTGCCGGTTCCCTCTGCGTCCTTTCCTTCGCTGCACAGATTTACTTCATATAATTTTGTACAATTTTCAAAGGCAGAATCGCCGATATTTACCACGCTCCAAGGCAGCGCAAAACTTCCCAATGACACACATCCTTTAAAAGCATAAGCTCCCAATGCCTTCAACGGACAGTCTAAATCTAAAGATACATTCTGCAGCTGAATACAATCCTGGAATGCACCTTCTGCAATGGTATCCAATCCGTTTTCCAACTTCAAAGTCCTGATACCGGAACCATAAAACGCATAGTTTCCGATACCCCTGAACTTCTCTCCCATACTTAACTCTACCAGGTTGGAAGCATTGGCAAACACGCCCTTGTCCGGATTTGCATCCGTCACGTCGCCAGCCAGTCTCCAGACTTCCTTTTTCAGTCCCGTAGGGGTAATCTCTTCCACCTTCTCAAGATACTGCTTACCGATATATCCCACTTCCGCATTCGTAATTCTCTGATACTGCTGTTCATTTGTACGGGCAAAATCTGTCTGTCCTGTAATACTCTCTCCGCCAGTGGGTTTATTTTTGTCATAATAAAGCTTTTCTCGGTCAATATCTTCCCATTCTGATTTACTGTCCAGATAACAGGGAATATAATCTCCGTACTCTTCCCGAATCACAACCCCGGTTCTGTTGCCATCCTTGTCGGTAATATACCTGACCAACTCTCGATATTCAGGAGCGGTGTCCAGATAATTATTCAGTGAAACCAGGTTGCCGTTACTGTCCAGAACCTGATTGTCGTTATGCAGCACATATTCCACTTCATGCTTACGTTTATAAAACAGGAAATTTCCATTCCGTCCTACAGCCGCATAACCGGCTTCGGTTCCAAGGTTAATGGTATACTGTTCATAGGCATCTACCGCATCCGGAATCTCCAGACTTTTCCCAGCCAGGTATCCGTTGTCATACCCCAAAAGAACAGCAATATAATTTCCGCCTTTTTGGATATAGGCAAACCGGAATATCTTATCTCCCGAAGTATAAATCTTCGTATCTTTATCAATGGTAGGTATGTCATTATCAGGTCTGTGCACAGGATCTCCATATGTGCTCGGCGCCCTGTCACGTGCCTGCACCGTGGAATTGACGTTATCTTCTCCTGCAGCCTGTAAATTATCCACCGGTATTGCCGCCACCACAAGCGCAGTTGCCATAAACAGAGCACCCAGCGTCTTGCGGATAGATCTTTTCAATCTCTTCCTCTTTTTGCCATTCTTCGCTTCTTTTACAGTACCAGCCATTTTTTTACTCCTTTGCGATCTTTTTAGCCACAACAACAAAACGCCCGTCCGTTTCCTGATAATCACAGGTGGAAAGGGTCAGAAGCTGATCTCCATAGGACGCCGTCACTCCCGTATCATATAGGGACATGGCTGCCATTTCCTGCATATGGGATTCAAACTCCTGTTCGCCGTTTGCATCTATAAACTGATAATACTTGAAAACAATCTCTGTCTCTTTATACACTCTGGAACGAAACACATACATCACTTCATATGTTCCCTTCTCATATATGGTATCAAAACTGATATAAGGATGTTCCTTATAATAGGATTCACTCTGGTAAGAATCCAGTTTCCCGAACATTTTGCCATTTTTCATATGATGACCATACAATATGTAATTTGTGCTGGGTTTGACAATATCACAGTCCTTATCCATAAAAATTGAACCATTGATGTCATACTCTTCATTTACATTGTGGTCCAGATAATATTCATTATTATCCGTCTGCAAAACAGGATAGTTTATATTTGTATCGTCAATTTTTATCCATCCGATAAGCTTTTTATTATTATTTAATAATTTTTTATATTCTTCCAGTACTTCTCTCTCCGCCACGGCATCATCTAAGGTATAAAGAGGACCGGCAGATGCCGCCGGGGTGGCGGCTGCGGCTCCCCCTCCTTCTTTCAGCTCATTCATCTGCTGAAAAGCACTTTCTGTTTTATAATTATAATAAGAATATACGCCAAAATATCCCAGACAAAGTATAGCTACAATCCTGCTTATCCGCAGCATAAGTTTTCTTTGCTTTTCTTGGCGCTGCAATGCCTCCGCCACTGCCGCCTCCGATATTTTTTCCGGCTGTTCCGAGGCTTTTTTTATAGATTTTTGCCCGGTCTTCTTCACGGCAGCACTTCCACTCCGGCCTTTCTTACCGGAAGAAACATCTTTCAGCAGTGCCTCTACCTCTTCCTGAAAGTCTTGTCCAAGAAGGGTCATAAATTTATATTTTCCGCTCCGCAACTGATTACTCAGTATCTCTAAGTCCTTCTTATCTCTGAAATTGGTTTTTGTCCGGAGTCGGTCTATGATTTCCTTATCATGCTTTGCGCGGGCATAATCACTCTCGGTGCGAAACTGCCTGCCCTCCACCATATAAACCTTTTGTGCCATAATCCTTCCTTCATGTGTAATATGCTTTCATATCTATTTTACTATATATTGAAATTATTGCAAGCCCTTTTCCAAGATGTGGTATTATTTTACTATCCCTTTTCCTGGGTCATGTCACTTTATCCTAACACGATTATCTCAAAAGTGCAAGTTTCATAGCACATTGTAGTTTTGGATGCGTAACAATGTCGTCATTCCCATGAGAACGCAGCTTAATATGGAAATGATTGTACTATTCACGAATACTTTTTATGAATTTCCCTCTGACTCTCTGGAAACATTGACATGCCACAGTGCATACAATAAAGCATAAATATCCTTTGGAGGAAAAAAACATGAGTGATTTAACTGCTACGAACTGTGGCTGCTCTAACGATTCCTGTGGCTGTGGATGCAGCCAGAACAACGGTTGCGGATGCAGCCAGAACAACGGCTGTGGATGCAATAGCTGGATTTGGATTATCCTGTTGCTGTTTATGTGCAACGGCAATAACGGTGGTTGCGGATGCAACTCCGGCTGCGGTTGTGGCGGCAGCTTCTTCGGCGGCGGCAGCAACGGATGTGAATGGCTCATCTGGATTCTGTTGCTCTCCTGCTTCTGCGGCAATGGCTCCGGCTTCGGCTTCAGCAATGGCTGTGGCTGCGGTTGTGGGAATAACTGCGGAAATAATTGTGGCTGCGGAAATAATTGCGGCTGTGGCTGCAACTAATTTCTAACTTAGCAACAGGCTCCCATGGGAACTTGCTTCCTATTGGGAGCCTGTTTTCAAAACCCTTGTGAATTTCCATTCCGTATTCATAAGCGCCGTCACACCTACATAGAATAAAAATAACCATTCTTGTCCGGAAAGGAGTGCGTCGCTATGGAGGAACAGGGTTCAAAAACAATTGCCGCATTTGATTCCCTTTTTACAACAAACCGTATTCAAATATTGAAAATACTGCTTCCAATGCTTGCCCCAAAGCATCAAAGCGGCTTTGCAATCTACATAAAGCTGCTGGAACTACAATACACCCTCACCTTTTTGCGCCGCCATCCGGGCCAGCGCTTATTTGGAACAGAAAAACAGCTTTCCGCTGATTTTTTCCAGGGGGACAATACCGATACCATGAACCTTTTGGATGAACTGCTTCCTTTCAGCGGTATAGAAGGGCGGGCAAAAATTGAGAATATGAAGAATATGCTTGCCAATATGAAAAAAATGCAGGAAATGATGGAAATGATACAGATGATGCAAGAACTTTTCCCTGAGGGAACAGGCGGAGACAATCCCATGGATTTTTTCACCAATATGTCGGGCATGTCCGGTATGCCCGGCATGGATATTTCATCCTTGTTTCAGATGTTCGGAAACAACACCGATACAACAGATACTTCAGAAACATCCCAAAAATAATAAACCGAAAAGGAGTATAATATGGAAGAGAATCATTCCAGCGAAGAAAAAAAATCCACCCAAAATGATTCCAGACCGGCCTGGATGGCAGATCCTCTCGTAAGTGAAATTCCCAAAAAGAAGCTTGATTTTCTGGGACAGATTTTTGCCGATGGTCATGGAAAAAGTCAAAAAGATATGATGGCATACTTAGTGCCCATGATGAAAAAAGCAAAACAGGAAAATCTCACTTTTACACCACAGGAAATGAGCGCCGCCATAGCGGCAATCAAAAAACACAGCAATGAAGAAGAGTTAAAACAGATAGACAAGATACTTAAAAAGAGTGGGCATTCTCCGGATGCCTCAGCCAATTCCCACGGATGACACATCAATAGATATCACTCCGCCATACCAGAACGCCGGAGGTTTTAGCGCTGGACACGAAATCAGAAAAGCGGTCTTTCCTGTTGTAAGGAAGAACCGCTTTTTTGTACAAAATTTTATTCCTTATTCATCGCCGGAATTCTCCGCTACCTTTGCCGCTCTGGCAGCAACTTCCTTCTCCTGTACATCCGAAGGTGCCTGCTCATAACGGACAAATTCATAACAATATTCTCCCCGGCCGCCGGTCATAGAACGTAAATCCGTACAATAGCCGTGCAGACTACTCTGGGGAACTTCTGCTTCAATTACCTGTTTTCCGCCAGCAAGGGGATTCATGCCCAACACACGTCCTCTTCTCTTATTCAAATCCCCCATCACATCACCCGTATACGCATCCGGAACAGTAACCTTTAACGATGCAATGGGCTCTAACAGAACGGGATGGGCCTCCATAAACCCTTTCTTAAACGCCTGAATGGTTGCCATCTTAAACGCCTGCTCCGAAGAGTCCACGGGATGATAGGAACCGTCGTACAATACCGCCTTTACACCCACTACCGGATATGCCGCCAAAGGCCCTTTTATAACGGATTCCTGCAATCCTTTTTCCACCGCCGGGAAATAGTTCTTCGGAACGGCTCCGCCCACAACCTCCTGTTCAAATACAAAAGCTGTCTCCAAATCCTGTGAAGGGCTGAAACGCATTTTTACATGACCATACTGCCCGTGTCCGCCGGATTGCTTTTTATATTTATATTCCACATCGGACTGCTTTTTCACAGTCTCTTTATAAGCAACCTTTGGCCGATCCAATTCCACCTCCACTTTATATTCGTTCAGCAGACGGCTTACTACCACCTCTAAATGCTGATCTCCCATACCATAAAGCAAGGTCTGCCTGTTTTCCGCGTCATTGACCACTTTCAGCGTCAAATCCTCATGGGTCATTTTCTGGAGCGCCTGGGAAATCTTATCCACATCTCCTTTATTCTTGGGCTTATACCGCATAGAGGTATAAGGTGTGGAAATTTCAAACTTTCCAAATTTTAACGGTGTTGTCTTTGTGGCAAGACTATTGCCTGTTCTGGCGGCGGTCAATTTGGCCAAAGCACCGATATCACCGGCATGAAGTTCTGGAACTTCCAAAGGTTTGTTGCCCTGTAGCACATAAAGTTTTCCAATTTTTTCTTCTATATCCCGATCTACATTATAAATCAAATCGTCCGTCTTCAACACGCCGGAATTTACCTTAATCATTGAATACTTGCCAATAAAGGGGTCCACAATGGTCTTCCAGATATAAGCGGATTTTGCTTTGGAAAAATCATAATCCGCATTGTAAATCTCATTGGTTTTCATATTAATACCCGCAATCTGACGATTTTCCGGGCTGGGCATATATTTTATAATATCATCCAAAAGCGTATATACACCTTGGCAAAGCGTATTGGAACCCATGGTCATAGGGAAAATGCTGCACTCACACACATTGGTGCGCAACGCGGCTCTGATTTCCGCCTCCGAGAAGGTTTCCCCTCCGAAATAGCGTTCCATCATCTCTTCACTGGTTTCCGCCACGGCTTCCATCAGCGTATCCCGGCACAATTCCAAATTAGCCTTATTATATTCCGGTATCTCACATTCTACTACTTCTTTACCCTGCCAGCGATATCCCGTCTCGGAAACAACATTCACATAACCGACAAATTTCTCATCTTCACGGATGGGCAGATGAAAAGGAGCCATTTTCTTGCCGTACAGATTGGTCATATCCTCCACTACCTGCCGGAAGGATGCGTTATCCACATCCATGTTGGAAACATATACAAACCTGGGAAGTTTATATTTCTCGCAAAGTTCCCATGCTTTCTGCGTCCCCACTTCAATACCTGACTTACCATTTACCACAATAATTGCTGCCCCTGCGGCGCTGACAGCTTCCTCAGCTTCGCCTACAAAGTCAAAATAACCGGGCGCATCTATCACATTAATCTTATATCCTTCCCACTCAATCGGAATAATGGAGGTATTGATGGAAAAATGACGCTTCTGTTCTTCTTTGCTGTAGTCGCTCAGGGTATTACCATCGGGTACCCTGCCCATCCTGGATGTAATACCGGACAAATACGCAAAAGCTTCCGCCAGACTTGTCTTGCCGCTTCCACCGTGACCCAGCAATACTACATTGCGTATTTTGTCAGTTGTGTAAACTTTCATATGACTTTCCTCCAATTTTATGTAATTTGGGCATTTCGACCTGTTAAGGATAAATGTTTTCATTCCCATAGGTCTATTTTACTAAAAATTTTTGGATTTTACAAGCTATTATTGTAAATAAATGCTTAAATAAAAATAATTAATATTTCATTGATACCGAAAGAAAGAAAAACAGCTTTATTTTTTCAACAGATATGGTTGATTTTCGCGCTTTAAAGTGGTATTGTGTAACAATGAACAGCGACAAGTCAGGTTTGCTTTTGATGAAATTGCTTTTGATTAACATAGAAATGAAACGGAAAAGAGGTAAATTTCATGTCTTGTATTACTTGCGGCTTTATCGGACTGGGCCTAATTGGCGGTTCTATTGCCAAGGCATTAAAACAATCCGTTCCACAAACGAAAATCATTGCCTTTGACGTCAACAAAGATACGCTCCTTCTCGCCCAAAAGGAAGGAATTGCGGATGCCATCACGGATATGATAGATGATAATTTTGCTCTCTGTGATTATATATTTTTATGTGCACCCGTACAAAAAAATGATGCTAATCTATCTGCTTTAAAGAAAATTATCCCCCCCCACTGTCTGCTCACCGATGTGGGCAGCGTAAAAACTTCCATTCATCAGGCGGTACACGCCGCCGGGCTGGAAGCATATTTCATCGGCGGACACCCCATGGCCGGCAGCGAAAGGACAGGTTTTGCCAATTCTAAGGCATCCCTTTTGGAAAATGCCTATTATATTCTCACCCCCAGTCTTTCCGTACCCGCCGCCAAATTGGACGCTTATCGGCAGCTTGTGTGTAAAATGGGTGCAATTCCCCTTGTGCTCGATTACCAACAACATGACTATGTGACCGCCGCCATCAGTCATCTTCCCCACGTAATTGCCGCTTCCTTAGTGAATCTGGTGCGGGCATCCGATTCTGAAGACGGTATTATGAAAATGATTGCGGCGGGTGGATTTAAAGATATTACCAGAATCGCATCTTCCCAGGCTTTGATGTGGCAACAGATTTGCCTTGCCAACGGCAAAAATATCTCCGCCCTTCTGTCCGAATATATAAAAACGCTGATGGACTTTCAGGCTTTAATTGACAATGGCGACAGAACCGGGCTTTATGAAACATTCGATAATGCGCGTATCTATAGAGACTCCTTTATCAATGCGTCCAGCGGTCCCATCAAGCGTTCCTACCGTATTTATGTGGATATTGCAGACAGGGCGGGTTCCCTTGCCAAAATCACCGGCCAGATGGCAGAACAAAATATCAGTATAAAAAACATTGGAATAACCCACAACAGAGAATCTGAAGACGGCGTACTGAAAATAGAATTTTATGAAGAAGCCGCGATGATAAATGCCGGAGAGCTCCTAAGAAAGATTGGCTATTCTGTCTCAATTCGTTCCTGATACTCCATACTTTTGATTCTTATGTACTTACAGCGAAACTTTTTGCAAATATATGCTGTTCCCATCCCTAATTCTACCCAGGATAGGAACAGCATATGTTCTCACTTCTCTTACTTTATGATATGTCTAACACTTTTTCCGATTGAAAACGGCGCTTGTTTTTCATTTGTTCACCGCCATCCAGGGAATTCTTATGTTTTATTTCAATGGATTTTTTCCTGCACTTCCCATAGAGTGCACCTGCAAAGACACAAAACAAGATTCCAAAAATACCGCCGCAAGTATCCAACAGCACATCCCAGGGACTTGCCCATCTTCCCGGAACAAAATATTGATGAAATTCATCTCCTGCAGCCGACAGAAACACCCAACCCACCGTGAACAAATACAACTTTCTGCTCCGATTCATCCATTGGCTCAACAGCAAAAATACCAATACCCCCATATACGCATATTCTGCAAAATGCGCTGTTTTTCTTACCAAATGCTCATATTGCTCTTCCAGTCCGGCAATTTTCTCCTCACTCCACTGATTTCCGGAAAGAGTATTGACAATTTCCACCCCTTTCTGTGTAATACGTTGGCTCAAAGAAGATGATTCCTCTCCATCTTGTGCGGAAAAATGAAAAATCATAAAATATAACAGCAATAACATTACAATTACAAAAAAAGTAATTACATACTGATACCACTGCTTTTCCATACCAAATTTATTTTTCCTGTCATTCATCTTTTCTATTTATCCTCATCATTTCCAATGGTATCACTGACCGCCTGATAAACTTCTATTCTGGCCAAATCCGTAGGCGGCATCCCCATAAATACCGCGCCATATCCAAAACCGTCTTCACTCAATTCAGTTCTGACAATCTGCAGCACCGCATGAATCACTTCTTTCGTCCAAATGGTCAGATATGCTTCATAGACTTCTCCAATTTGCAAAGGCTCTTCACAGGTAAATCCGATTCCTGATTTGGATACGTCAATGATATTTATAACTACCTCTCTATCATTGCCATTTTCCACCTTTTTAATTACATGTCTGGAAGGCATGCTTGTCCTTTTGTTTTTCCTTCTCTCTTCCATTTTTACCCCTCCCTGCGTGCTTTAGCACACATACCAATCAGTATTTGAAAGTTTACTTTCAAACTTACCCTCTCTTTTCTTACATAGTTACCATTACTTTCTGATAACTACTTAAATAATTATACCACTGTCAGAGACGTATCTCAATCTATTTTTTATCCTTTTTTAGCAACTGTTTTTCCTCACGGGCTTATCTATCAAACTGATACCTTCAAAATTTTATGCAGAAAACCCGAGAAACCATAGTTTAACTGTGATTTCACGGGCTTTTTTGCTGAAAATTTCTATTTATGTCACAAGCATGGCATCCCCAAAACTAAAAAAACGATAACGCTCCCGGATAGCTTCCTGGTACGCATTCAACACGTGATCCCGACCCGCCAGCGCAGACACCAACATAACCAAAGTAGATTCCGGCAGATGAAAATTTGTAATCAGCATATCAAGTACTTTAAATTCATATCCTGGATAAATAAAAATTTCCGTAGTACCGCTGCCGGAACGCACAATGCCGTTTTCGTCGGCGGCGCTTTCCACTGTCCGGCAACTGGTAGTCCCTACACAGATAATCCGCCCGCCTTTTGCCTTTGTGTCATTTATAAGTTCTGCGGCCTCTTTTGATACCTGATAGTACTCCGAATGCATATGATGTTCCAGCACATTTTCCTCTTTCACCGGCCGAAAGGTTCCAAGTCCCACATGAAGAGTCACACAGGCAATCTTTACTCCCTTTTCTTCCACTTGCGCCAACAATTCTTTGGTAAAATGAAGGCCCGCGGTAGGCGCTGCGGCAGACCCTTCATATTTCGCATAGACGGTCTGATAACGGCTTTTATCCTGCAATTTATGAGTGATATAAGGCGGAAGGGGCATTTCCCCCAACTTGTCCAGCACCTCTTCAAAAATTCCCTCATAGAAAAAGCGAATCAGACGATTTCCTTCTTCCACCGTTTCCAACACTTCTGCCTTCAATAATCCGTTTCCAAAAGACAACCTGGCGCCCGGACGACATTTTTTCCCCGGTTTTACCAACGTCTCCCATAGATCGCCGCTTCGCCGTTTCAAAAGAAGCACCTCCACATGAGCCCCCGTTCCTTCCCGTTCCCCCAAAAGTCTTGCCGGAATCACCTTTGTATCATTCAGTACCAGGCAATCTCCCGGCTGAAGGAAGGATGTAATTTCCCGGAAAACATGATGAGACACTGCGCCGGTCTGCCGGTCCAGCACAAGAAGCCTGGAGGAAGAACGTTCCTCCAATGGGTCCTGTGCTATGAGTTCCTGTGGCAGCTCAAAATAAAAATCCGATTTTTTCAATTTCTGCCCAACGGTATCACTTCTGCCAACTCCGCTTTCTTCCACAGCGTTCATTACAGGGACGCCCCTTCCGCAAAAGCCATATAGCCCCGATATGCTTCATAGATATCCGCCTTACTGGTAGCCTCCCATGGAGCGTGCATGTTCAGCACTGCGACGCCGCTGTCAATAACATTCATACCATACAGCGCCAGAATATAGGCAATCGTTCCACCGCCGCCCACATCAACCTTACCCAGTTCGGCAGTCTGGTATGAGATACCCTTTTCATCAAAGATATTGCGTATATGTGCAATATATTCTGCATTGGCATCATTGGAACCGGATTTTCCTCTGGCTCCGGTAAATTTGTTGAATACCATACCTTTGCCCAGAAATGCGGTATTCTTCTTCTCAAAACAGGAAGCATATGAAGGATCAAAACCGGCACTGACGTCGGAAGAAAGCATACAACTCCGGGCCAGACATCTTCTAACGTTCAATTCACTGTACTCTCCGCATACATTCATCAGTTCCGCAACCACATTCTCGAAGAAATGGGACTGCATACCGGTTGCCCCCACCGAGCCCACTTCTTCTTTATCTACCAGAATACAGCATACTGTTCTGTCCGTCTCCTTTAAATCCAACATCGCGCGCAGAGAAGTATATGCGCACACCCTATCGTCCTGCCCATATGCCAAAATCATACTGCGGTCAAATCCAGCCTCCCTGGCTTTCCCGGCTGGAACAATCTCCAGTTCTGCAGACAGAAAATCCTCTTCCTCAATGTCATAATTGTTCTTTAAAATATCCAAAATGCCTGCCTTGACAACTTCTTTTGCTTTGGAATCATTTTTTTCCTCATCTTTAGAGGCTGTTTTCTCCGAATCAGCATTGATAACAATGGGCTTATTGCCAACTATCAGATCTAATGCTTCTCCTTCGATTACCTTTGCAGCCTTCTTTTCAAGCTGTTCCCCCGCCAGATGGATTAACAAATCTGATATGAAAAATACAGGGTCATCCTCATCCTCGCCAATGTTCAGCTCAATAATCGTTCCATCCTTTTTTACCACCACACCATGAAGCGCAAGAGGAAGCGCTACCCACTGATACTTTTTTACACCGCCGTAATAATGAGTATCCAAATACGCAAATCCGCCATCTTCATATAAAGGATTCTGCTTCACATCCAAACGAGGGCTGTCAATATGAGCGCCTAAAATATTCAGCCCTTCTGACATAGACTTCCGACCCAGTTGAAACAATACAATGGACTTATTCATCCATATGCTGTACACTTTATCCCCTGTCTTAAGTTTACCGCCTTTTTCTATGACAGCTTCAAGTTCCTGATATCCCTCCGTTTCCAAAAGATCGGCTATCCAGTCTACACATTCCCTTTCGGTTTTTCCATGATCCAGAAATTCTCTGTATTCCTGACTAAGTTTTTCCAATTCCGTTAATTGCGCCTCATTGTAAGTCTCCCAAGCACTCTTTCTTTCCATTATTTACCTCCTACCCGCTTTAGCGGACGTTCGCAGCAGCAAAATCATTCAGTTTGTTACTCATAAAGTATAGCACACTATATCAGAACTGTAAACGCCACAGTTATGTGGTATTTTCATTTGCCAACCATACCCGAAAATTTACTGCCTCAGTTCAATTCCCATCTGCTCCAGACCATTTAAAATCTTCTTCATTACCCCATTGATATCATTTTCTTCCAAAGTCCTGTCTTTGGCACGGAAGGTCACAGAATATGCCACAGATTTAAAGCCCTGTTTTATCTGTACTCCTTCATAAATATCAAAAAGCTCACAGGATTCCAAAAGCTTTCCGCCTCTTTGTAATATTATCTGCTCAATATCACCTACAAGAATTTCTTTCGGCACCACCATACTCAGGTCGCGGCTGACCGCAGGATATTTTGCAATGCCCTCATATTTTCTGTCAAAAGTAGTAAATGGAATAATATTGGGCATATCCAATACCGCAACATAGGTTTTTGTCCCAATGCCATAATTATCTGTCACATCAGGGTGCACTTCTCCCAAATAGCCCACGCATACTCCTTCATATTTAATCTCTGCCTGACGGCCGGGATGCAGAAAAGGTTTCTCACTGTGAGGGTCATAGACAGGTTTTTTGTGCATACCCACCGCCATAAAAAATTCTTCTGCCGCCCCTTTCATAGTATAGAAATCTCCTTCCCCATAGAATCCCAGCGTAAACTGCATTCTCTCTTCCGGAAGCTCCGTAAGCGGCAAAGCTTTGGGCAAATAGATATTTCCAAGTTCGTATAATTTTACATTTTTGTTTCTGCGATTATAATTTACCGCCAGACTTTCAAGTATTCCATTTAAAGGTAATGTTCTCATGATGGAGAAATCCTCACCCAATGGGTTCGATATGGTAACGGTCCCACGCAATACGTCCCCCTCCGGTATCCTAAGCTTATCAAAAACCTTCGGACTTTCAAAAGAATAAATCATCCCCTGAGAAAAGCCGCAATACTCGGCAATGTCACTGGCTTTTTGCTCAATGCGCAGCTTATAGGAAAGCTTACCCGTAGTGGCTTCTCCCAAAGGCAGCGTAGTGGGTACTTTATCATAACCGTAAAATCTTACCACTTCCTCTGCAATATCCGCATCACAATTCAAGTCCTGTCTAAAATAGGGAATGACAAGTCCCATACTTCCATCGGAATTTTTGGTGATTTCTATTTCTAAACTTTCAAATATTGCAAACATTTCTTCTTCCGAAATTTGGGTCCCCAAAAGTTTGTTGTATTGATCCGGCCGGAAAGGTAATACTTTCCTCTCGGACATTGGCTCCGCAATATCCACCATGCCGCCCACTACCTCTCCGCAGCCTAATTCTTCAATCAACTGGCAAGCCCGATGAATGGCTTCTTCCGCATTATGAGGTTCCAAACCTTTTTCAAATTTGCCCGAAGCATCTGTGCGCAATCCAATCCTTTTGGCCGACTTTCTGATATTGGGCCCCTGAAAAGTAGCCGCTTCAAATAACACCGTGTGTACCTGATCCGTAATTTTGGAATTTTCACCCCCCATAATACCGGCAATGCCAATCTCTTTTTCCGCATCACAAATCATAAGCACTTCACTGTCCAATTTTCGCATTTGTCCGTCCAAAGTCTGGAATTCATCCCCATCCTTTGCACGACGTACAATAATCTTATGTCCCGCAATGGTATCCAAGTCAAAGGCGTGCATTGGCTGTCCATATTCCTCCATGACATAATTGGTAATATCCACAAGATTATTGATTGGACGAATACCACTGGCCGCCAACCTTTGCTGCATCCACTTTGGCGAAGGTCCAATTTTGATATTTTTACAAACCCTGGCGCAATATCTGGGACAAAGATCCGCATCCTGCACCTCTACACTAATGTAATCATGCACATCTTCATCGTTGCCCACCGCCTTTACCTCCGGAGCAATAAATGGCTTGCGAAAAGTTGCCGCCGCTTCTCTGGCCACTCCTAATACACTGTAGCAATCCACCCTGTTACTGGTGATTTCATATTCAAATACCGTGTCGTGCAGTCCCATCAACTCCACCGCATCCGCTCCCACTTCCACGGAATCCGGAAAAATATAGATACCTTCCTCCGGCGCATCAGGATACATATTCCTGTCACATCCCAACTCTTCCACGGAACACATCATACCATTAGAAGGTATTCCTCTGAGCTTACCCGCCTTAATTCGGATACCTTCCTCCGGCAGGGGGCCGCCGTCATGACCACCGGCCACTTTACCTCCATCCAATACCACAGGCACCTTATCCCCAACCTTCACATTATGAGCGCCGGTGACAATCTGAATCTGTTCTGCACCAATATCGACCTGACAGACAATCAGCTTATTGGCATCCGGATGACTGTCTATAGAAATAATCTGCCCCACAACAATTTTCTCAAGATTTTTGTCTTTTCTTTCAAAGCCTTCCACCTTTGTTCCCGACAGGGTCATTGCATCACAATATTCCTGATCTGTACATTCTAGTTCCGGCACATATGCTTTAATCCATGATAATGCAGTATTCATGTATCTGCTTTCCTTTCCTGATTTATTATCAATCTCTGTAAAACATTATTTAAAATTGTCTGAGAAAACGAATGTCATTCTCATACATCAACCGCAAATCGTCAATCTCATACTTTAGAAGCGCAATGCGCTCCAATCCTATCCCAAAGGCAAAACCTGTATATTCTTCCGGATCAATTCCACTCATCTCAAGTACGTGAGGATGGACCATTCCACAGCCGAGAATTTCAATCCAGCCGCTTCCTTTGCAAAAACGACAGCCTTTTCCGCCGCATTTAAAGCAGCTTACATCCACTTCCGCGCTAGGTTCTGTAAAAGGGAAATGATGGGGTCTGAATTTCACTTTTGTCTCTTCCCCGAACAACGCTTTTGCAAATTCTGCCAAAGTCCCTTTCAAATCCGCAAATGTAATATGTCGGTCCACCACAAGCCCTTCAATTTGATGAAAACAGGGAGAATGTGTTGCATCCACTTCGTCCGAGCGGAACACTCTTCCCGGTGCAATCATGCGAATGGGCAGCCGGCCTTTTTCCATTTCATGTATCTGTACTCCTGACGTCTGGGTACGAAGCAGAATTTCTCCTGTTCCATTAGCGGACGCAATATAGAAAGTATCCTGTTCATCTTTTGCCGGATGGTCTGCCGGAATGTTCAAAGCTTCAAAATTATAATAATCCTTTTCTACTTCGCTTCCCTCCACAACTTCGTATCCCATACCCACAAAGATCCGCTCCACTTCCTCTAGTGCAATGGTATTGGGATGTCTGTGTCCTAATTCTGCCTTCTTTGCCGGAAGTGTTACATCAATAACTTCCGATCTCATCTTTGCTTCTCTGAGAGCCTTCTCCATTTTGGACTTATGCTCTTCCAAAACCTTTTCAATTTCGGCCCTTGCTTCATTGACCATCTGCCCCACCTTAGGTCTCTCTTCCGGCGCAACATCCTTCATGGACTTGAGCAAATCCGTCAGTTCTCCTTTTTTTCCAAGGATTGCCACCCTGACCTCATTTAACTTTTCGGCGGTATCACAGCCTGTAATCTGTGAAATTGCCTTTTCCCTGATTTGTTCCAGTCTGTTTTTCATCATCATACCTCCCTGTATGCTTTCGCACGCATTTTTAATTCCCATGTACCACTTTCATGAAATGGAATACTTTTCAAAAACAAAAAACCCTTACAGTCCTATCACTAAGACTGTAAGGGACGAAATATTCCGTGGTACCACCCTAATTCCTCCTGCCCGCACTCTGGGCGGACAAAAAGCTCTCTTTTGCGCGTAACATGCGCACTACGGCTCAAACTACCAGTCTCCTGCCGAAGGAGGACTTTCCCCTGAGCAGCTCCGGTGCGAAATTCGCAGTTTATCTGAACTTAAGGAAGCTTTCAGCCGACGACTTCCCCTCTCTGTAAGAATATAAACCTCTACTGTACACCTTCAACGCCTTTGTATATCCTATTAATTTTCTATCTTACTTGCTTTGAACAAAAATGTCAAGTAAAATTATGCAAATTTCCTTTCATTCATCAAAATAAAAACCATATGCTGTTTTGCATCCTCTTTGCTGTCGGGCCTATACTCCCAGATAGCAATGAAACCCTCCGTCCACCGGCAGAATAACGCCTGTAACAAAACTGCTTCCCTTTGGGCTGACCAGAAACAATAGCGCCCCAATCAAATCTTCCGGTTCTCCGTACTTGCCCATGGGAGTGCTGTCGATAATCTTCTGACTTCTAGGCGTAGGCGTTCCGTCAGGGTTAAAATGAAGGGCATGATTCTGAGGAGTCTGAAAAAATCCAGGCGCCAGTGCATTGACCCGTATGCCGCTTTTGGCAAAATAGTTCGCCGCCCATTGGGTGAAATTAGAAATTGCAGCCTTTGCACTGGAATATCCGGGGATTCTGGTTAAAGGACCATATGCCCCCATACTGGAAATATTGATGATATTTGCATTCTCCTGCCCTACCATAGCCGCACCAAATACCTGTGTGGGAAGCAATGTGCCATACAGATTCAAGTCCAGTTCTTTGCGGAGATTGTCCATATCCGCCGTAAAGAAGTTTAACATATTTCCTTCCTCTGAAAATTGATCCTGAGGAATCTCCGCGCTTTTCACAGCTCCTCCGGCGCAATTTACCAGAATATTGACTTTGCCCCACTTCTCTAAAATTTTCTCTTTTGCTTCCTCAAGGCTTTCCCTATCCAAAACATTTGCCGCTATGGAAACAGCCTCTCCACCCTGGGCCTCAATATCATTTACAACAGGAATTCCATTCTCCGCTTTCCGGCCCAATACCGCAACCTTAGCGCCACACATTGCCAACGCCCGAGAGAACATCCCTCCTATCACGCCGCTGCCCCCGGTAACTACGACAACTTCCCCTGTTAAATCAATTTGAAATGGCAAATTCATATTTACACCTCCTGTGCGCTTTAGCGCACATACCAATCAATATTTGAAAGTTCACTTTCAAACTTACACCTCCTGTGCGCTTTAGCGCACATATCAATCAATATTTGAAAGTTCACTTTCAAATTTACACCTCCTGTGCGCTTTAGCGCACATATCAATCAATATTTGAAAGTTCACTTTCAAATTTACACCTCCTGGCTCACCCAATGAAGCTCCTTTGTTTTCTGCTCTCTTTCATTGTGTCAACTACAAATTCCATATGCGTGTTATTCACATCTTTAACATTGTTCTCATATATGGCTTTATGCTCGATAATTGTCTCTGATAAACGGCGCATCAATATTTGTTTCAATTAAAAGTTCATACTTTTTTGGATGACGATAGGAATTACCATGCACTTCGCTTTTACGATACTGCCGCAGTTGAGCCAAATCAAGCTGGGCAATATGTATCCCCTCTTTCGCATCCGCCTGTAAAATGCAGGTATCCCGTGAATGATCCAGTTCCGGAAGATAAGCAACGCCGTCAAATACGCTTGAACCACCATTACAATCAGGTACGGATTCAGGATAATTACATGTGGCAATGGCGGTCATATTTTCAAAGGCTCTGGCACGAAGCTGCGAAAGACGGTTTATTTCCATTGGGCAGGCATTGGGCACAAGAATCAATTCTGCGCCTTTCAACATCAAAATCCTTGCACTTTCGGGAAATTCTCTGTCATAACAAATCATCGCGCCGACTTTGATTTCTCCACAGGCAGTATCAAGCGTAGTAACATAAAAATCTTCCCCTGGCGTCAAATTTCGTTCCACATCAAAATCACAAGTATGAACTTTGGCGTAGATTAATTTTTGTTCTCCAAATCTATCAAAAAGAATCAGTGAGTTCCGGGGGGCGCCTTCATATTTTTCCAGTAAGGTTATACAAATAGCCATTTGAAGCGATTTTGCCAAACCGCTAAAAGCATGAACGAAATCACTATCAGCAGAAACAGCTTCCGCTTTCCATTCGCTGACAGGACGATTGTAAATGTTATATCCATTACTCCACATTTCAGGAAACAGCGCAATATCAGCGCCCCTTTCTTTTGCTTTGATACAATATCCCATACCTTTTTCCAGATTTTCCTTTTGCGTTTTACATGGAGCAATCTGCAGCAGCGCAATCTTTAACAAATCCATTTATTTCCTCCCTTCTTTGGTAATCCTTAATTTTATTCCATCATTCTGTGCTATTTTGCGAGTGTAAACCCCCCTCTTTCAGCGCATATGAAATCAACAATTGGCATAATGCCCTTTTGTGTCAATATTGTACCATATATTTCATATATTTTGAACCCCACTAAGTACTCGTCAAATTCAAATATAATCTTATATCATTTTCTCTCCATTTACTAACGCTCTGTTCATAGCTTCAAAGTATTGATTTAAATATGCCCCGATCATAATAATATACATACAAAAATACATCCACAACAAAACAATAATAATCACTGCCAGACTGCCGTAAATACCATAAGAATTTCCATAAGTTACATAACTTGAAAATCCCCATGAAAATATACTCCAAACCACGGCGGCAAACACTGCGCCGGGAATCTGTTCTCTGAAATTTAATTTTTTATTTGGAACATAAGCATAAAGGGCAGCAAACAAGATGGATAACAATGCCCATACAAGCAAAAATCTGAAATTCATGGCAAACGAAACCAACTGACGAAGCCGGGGAACTCTGTGCAGTATTAAAGTCACCAACTGATCCCCAAATACCATAACAAACAGGGATAAAATTACAACAATCAGCATCACTATAGTATAAAAAGACGCTATAATTCGTACCACCAGAAAATTTCTTTGTTCTTCCACATCATTGACAGCATTCAGTCCCCTCATTAACGCCATAACCCCCTTGGACGCCGACCAAAGCGTGGCAATAATTGCAAAAGAGAGGATCCCTGCGGATTTATCATAAATATCTCCAATCAGACTCTCCGCAACCGGGTCCACCACATCGGGCAGCACATCCGTCACCGCCTCCACCAAATCCTCTTCCGTCAACGGTGTGTACGGAATAATGGTGCAGATCATAATAAGTAACGGTACTACGGAAAGAAAGAAGAAAAATGCCGTACTTGCAGCAAAGTCATTAATTTTCTTTTTACTCATCTGTTTGGAAAAATCCATAATAACTGGTATGACCTTATGTACCACTTGCGCCGCTCCTATTCATAGATATTTTTTATGTTGCAATCTTCGTAGAAATACAAAAGTATCTCATCTGCGGAATAACCCGCCTTTGCCATTTCCATTGCGCCGTTCTGGCTCATTCCCACCCCATGGCCAAATCCACCGCCGGTTAAGGCATATCTTACCACATTTTCCTTTTCCTTACCAGTCTTTATAATAAAAAATCCGCTGGGAAGCAATGTGGGACAGGCGGCTTTGCTTCCATCCTGCCTCACTACGGAAGCTTTACCATCATTTAAAACATATCGGATATTGTGCTCGGATATGACTTTGATTTTCTGGGTGGTGGTCTCAATTACAATTGCGTCAACCACACCTCCGCTTCCACGACTGTCCACATAGATATCCGTAATAGGGTCCAATTCGCTGATTTCTTCACTGACATATTCCCCATCTTTCCAGGTCAATATCAGTTTTTTATTGGCGGAATAACGCTTTTGCAGCAATGACAGAATATGTGCGGAATCCAATTCTTCCACCTCATAGCTCCAGCGATACCAACCTTCCTGGGCTTCAAAATCATCTTCATTTACCGTAGATATAAATGCGGCAAACGTTTCTTCATCTCTAAGCAGTTGGCCAAAATCCAAACTTTCATTCACTTCACTGCCATTTTCCGCTCCCGTTTCTCCTCCGAAGTCACTCTCAGGCTGTACAATATTTCCATCCCCAGTTTCCATATTTCCTACAGGCGCCACCTGTCCCTGGTCGTCTATCCCCTGTACTATTTCCGCTTCCATGGCAGTCTTACTCAAAGATTTCGCCCTTAAATAAGTAAGCGTGGGCGCTGCTTCCGTCTTCCATACATTTGCATCGCTTCCAACGCCGCAGGAAGTAGAATAATAATAGGTTCCCGCCAGAGTTCCCCCATCCGTAAACAATAACTGCCCAAAAGTCTCTTTGGCAGCAGTGGTAGTACTTTCCTGCTCAAGAATATTGTTGTATACCTGATATGTAGTACTGTCATCCACATGTGCGCCGTACTGAGGATAACCTGCATGTTCCATATGTCCATACGCATAAGTTCTGGCACAAATTGCCTGGGCCTTAAGCGCCTCCGACGGATACCTGGAAGGCATTTCGCTGGGAACCACACTATATAAATATTCTTCTAACAGGACCTCATTAATTATGGCGATACCATTGTCTGTGCGCATAAGCTCCATCTGCCCTCGATAAGATGGTATTCCCTGACTGCGGGTGCAGCTTTTCAACGTGATTTTTCCAGTCAATACATCCGGCACAACCCGAACTCTTCCGGCCTCAAAATAACTACTGTCATAATCAAAGGTGATTTCTTCTCCCGCCGAATGTCTCTCCTGATTCCGTGCATCATAGGGGCCATAAATCACTGTATAGTCCACATCACAGGACAGGACCGGCTGTTCATGAAAATTACTTTGGTAATCAGATGCACCAATCAATACACGTATATACTCCATTGCTTCTTCTTTCGCCATCAAAACACCGCATATTTCTCCATTTTCTATACAAAGATCGGTAAAATTATATCCAAAACGCAAGTCTTGCACGGTACACATTTCCAGACTATCATAAAGCCGATATCCCTTATAATCCGCAGACAGCGGCAGCCTGCCGTACCCTTCTACTTCCACGCCCCCTGCGTCTGCGCTGAGAATTTTTCCGTTAATTTTATCCAGCTTCGGCTTTACTCTGGTAACGCTTCCGTCGGTCAGCACCACATCCGCCACCTGTTCCCTGGCTGATAAATCCGGCTCATAGTAGACCTTATTTCCTTCTTCATCCGTGCCAATGGCTCCCCAAGGGTAGTTTTCACGTTGCCCGTCCCGGAATATGGTAATTCCTTCTCCATTCATCTCCATGACCCATACATTGGTAAGCATCTGCAATACGGGAATATGGGGCGTTTGAATCTCATCCTCATCTTCATCCCGCATCAGTGTCAGGAAAAGTTTCCCTAACAACAGTACTAAAAACAGAAGAATCCCCAACAAGCAAATAAATAATTTCAACTGCATCCTTTGTGATTTGTCCAATCCCCACTTATTTTGATTCAATTTTCTTCTCCCAACAAAATAATTTCATCTAAAAGAGCAGTCCATATGGACTGCCCTCTTCTTCTGTATAAGGACCCAAAATGCCGCCTTCTGTCTCTTGACTCCTAGCAATGCTAGGTGGGCAACCGCAACCAACGCTTTTGCCTTCCCTTCCAATCCTTCACAGTGAGAATCGTCTCCTGTGAAGTGAGGGCTTGACAGCCGCCTGGCAATATAGGAATCCCGTTTAAAGAAATGTAGGTTCAAAAATAAACAGAAGTTATCGCACATTTCAGGTTACTTATATTATAACGAAAGATGGGCAAGATTACAACAGTAAATTTTGCCATACGGAAAAAATTTGTAAAAAAATACTATGCAAAAGGCAAGCCAATTGCATAGCATTTCCTATATATCTGTCATAATCTTAATGTTGATAAATTGAAGAAGTTGTATACAAATACTGCATATTATAAGCTGGAAGCTTCATTCACAATCTTCTTCAAAGCATCCAAAGCTTCATCCGGAAGCTTATCATAGCCTTCCTTCTTCGTTGCAAAACCTTCAACCGCATCCACACGATTCTGCATTGCACCCTGAAGAGCCTTTACATAATCTGCATCACCCAGGTCAGGAGTAAATCCTTCCCAATCCATAATCTCAATATCCTCAAAAGGTCCCCACTTCTTGAAAGTAGCCTTCTTCTCTACGATACTCTCCAGAATTCCCAAAGTATCTGCAGGTTTTACCTTCTTGCCCATGAAGTCACCCGTATTGATAATATAGCAGTCCACGTTCTTCTCAGCAACCAGTTTCTTGAATTTTTCATAATCATTTACCAGAGGATAGGTTCTGAACGGATTTGCATAAGGAACGATACGAAGAGCGTTCATATCCGTGCCGGCTGCCACACGTTCTGCAGTAGAAGTCTTCGTAGCCAGGGTAGCGCCCATTACGGAAGCCAATGCAGCACCTTTCAGCTTTACTACAGGAGGAATGGTAGGATCTTTCATAATCCAGAAGATTGCGTTTACAGGCGCATCAATCTTATCTACACGGTTCGGAGACCAAAGTTTGGACTTAATAGCACGCCCGTTACCGTTCCTGATATCCTCGGTCACAAGCTGAATCTTTCCTTCTTCGTCCATAGTTGCGGAACAGTTCTGTGCTGTCAGCAGGTACTGATTGTCTGCACAGCCCGTAGGATAATCTGCGGTCTTATCAAAATAAGTAGGCTCCAATGCAACAGATGCACAAGTATCGGTATTAATGATAAACGCATCGTCATGAAGCACTTTAATCTCATACTTGCCATTGTGCTTTGCATGAGTCAAAGTAGACTTTCCTGAACCCGACAAACCATATACGGAAGCAACAAACTTGCTGCCGTCAGAAAGCAGATATTCCTTCTGACCGCCGTGGCAGGAAGCATAACCATTTCTGTTAGCCATAGCCCATGCCATGGTCAAAGTTCCCTTCTTATGCTCACCAAAGTATTTCATACCCAGAATTGCCGCACAGTTCTGCTCTGTATCAAAATAGCAAAGAGTCAAAGGATCGCTCAGACAGCTATAATCTACATCAGGACTCTCCGTAGGCTCCCACTGAGGATTGGAGAAAATGTAAATATCAGGTTCCTTGCCGCCGCCGATAGGCTGAGAATCCTTATACATCTGTACATACTTGTCAGACATATACTGGAAATTCAGCATCCAGTTATAGAGAAGATTCTCTTCTCCTTCCGGAATCAACAGATGTGCCTTAGCCATAAACTCAGGGTCAAGGCCAATATAGCACTCTGCATGATACATTGTATTCCAACGGGTCTTATAAATGGCGTCCATTACCACCTTGTCCAACTTTGCAGCATCCACGCCAGGTTCACCCTTAATACGGCGTGCCTGTGCATAACGGCCTGTAACTGCGCCATCATTGAACAGTAATACTTTGGCATCTCTCTCCAGCCCGATTTCTTCCGCCCTGTATACAGGCATATCCGTAACTATAGTTCCGGGGGAATTCTTCGCAAGTTCATAAGCTTCTTTCAGAGTGTTCACCTTCACTACATTATTACAGTAGAAAGCGCCCTCAATGATAGAACGTGTCTTGCTGAAACCGGGTTTGCCAGCGCCGATTTCTGAAATCGGATAATACGCTTTTGTTGACATGATTCAACATCCTCCTTCAACATCAATATTTTCAATAAAATACTTCTCTTCCACATTATCTCAAAAGTCCCTTCAAAAGTCAAGAAAGGGCTTATAAATTTTATAGCAATTTTATGAACAACAAATATGAATTTTTCTATTTTGCCCCATCCCTTTTTACCACAGCCTTCAAAGTCTGCAAGATAATTTTAATATCCCTTCCAATACTCCAATTTGCTATATATTGCGCGTCCAGCTTTACCACTTCCTCAAAATCAGTAATATTGCTTCGACCGCTAACCTGCCACAGCCCTGTAATCCCAGGTTTGATTGCAAGCCTCTGTCTATGGTGCAGTTCATACTTCTCCCATTCATCCACTGTGGGAGGCCGTGTGCCTACTACGCTCATATCTCCCTGCAGTACATTTATAAATTGAGGAAATTCATCCAGACTCCAATCCCGTATAAAATTTCCCATACCTTTCTTTATTGTGCCGTCGGACCGCTTTTTACACCCAATAATTCTAGGGTCATAATCCAATTTAAACATCATGCCGTCCTTCACATTATTTTCATCTAACAGTTCGGCCTTGCGCTCTTCCGCATCCAAATACATACTGCGAAACTTATACATCTTAAATTTCTTACCGTTTTTCCCCACTCTCACCTGCTGAAAGAAAATAGGTCCCGGAGAACTGAAATAAATGGCCGGTCCGATGACCGCCGCCAAAAATAAAGTGATAAGACTGCCCAATAGGCCAATTATAATATCCATCAAGCGCTTCATCATCACAGTAAAGCCATCCACCCAACGGATACTGGAGGTCAGCACATTCATACCGCACAATCTTCCGGCAAATTGTTTCTGATCATATGGATTAAAGGAATCGGGCATACACAAATGTACCGTCACACCCATTTCCATGAACTGATTTAAAAGTTCTCCCGAATAATCTTCCAAACGTGTAGCGCTAAACAAAATTTCATCCACCCATTCACGGCATATATACTCTGCCGCATTTTCCGGAGTCGCTACCACAGGCACCCCTTCTATCATGGCCGGAATCTCATCCGAAGACATCCCCAATGTATCATCTGCTAAACCAACGCTTTGATTCAACAAAATTAAACCTTTTAACCGATAAGGTTCCGTAGGCCGACTTTTAATCTGATTCACTACTGATTCCGCCTTATCTAATGTTGAAACCAAAAGCAGCGAACGTGTCCAGGTATTTGAAAGACGCTTCTTTAAAAAGGCTTTCCATACCATTCTGGTCAGATAGCTGACCACCGGATAGATCATTCCCATAAGAAAAAGCACTGTCCTGGACACATTTGAACTTTCCTTTAATATAAATAAAAACATAACCGCAGAGGCCACTACAATTGCGTCCTGCCTGAGCGTTGCCACAATCTCTATATGATATCCCCTTTTTAACACATTCTTAAAGCTGTTCAGCGCTGTTGTCAATACCAGATTCACCAAAGTGACGCAGAGCAACAGGCTCATATATATTTTATCGTCATAGGGGTTTGAAAATCCGTGTCTAATGATATACGCCGCAAGAAATGACAGATGGAGGCAAAGCAAATCCAACATAATAAAATCCATATGCTTTGTCCAATTTTGCGATGTCTTTTGGTACACTTTTTATTCTCCTTTTATGTAAACGAGTAACTCAACGCTTCCGCGAAACAAAAACAAATTTTCCCAATTTCTTTCATTTGTAACAATGCCATTGTTTCCCAACCCTGTATTTCAGATCGGGAAACAATGGCAACCACATGCTTTGAGGTCAACTCGGGGACTATACCCCGCTAATTAATCATGCATGACTAATTATTACCGTATTACATTTTTATTGTATTAATTACGTGCTTTTCTAACGCTAACTACTGCGCCAGCAAGGCAGATTACTGCCATAAAGCCTACCAGAGGCAGAACTTCGCCAGTCTTAGGTGAAACAGGACCGCTTGTGGTAGTTCCGTTTTCAGGAACATAATCCGGGCCGCCTTCCCAATGGGAATCACCGGTTTCTCTTAAATCATAACTTACCTCAACAGGAGTTGCGGTAGAGAAAGAGAAAAACTTAACAGTAATAGTATTATTTGATGCCGTTACAGGCCCAAGGATTTCTGTAGAACCATCATCCTTAGTATGCAGAATCATGTAGGTCTTACCATTTTGAATTGCACTATTCTGGATGCTTACAGGCACACCTACCTTAGCAATTTCTTCCTTGGTCAGAGTAGTAACAGGTGTCACCTGAATACCAGGCAGAACCTTATCAACCTTCAAATTTTCCACCGTACCGGAAACAGCCTGATCTACTGCATTATAAATAGTAGAAGTTGAATTCTTAATCGTAGTCTCAGCCTTCTGCTGCTGTTCTACAGTAACAGGAGCTGTTTCCAGCTTAACTTCTACTGTCTTACCGTCCACAGTAACGGTCTGGTCTGCAACCTGTGTATTGCTCGCAGCCTCCTCCAGTGCTGAATCAGTATAACCGCTATCCGTTGTAGGGCTTCCGGCAGCACAAACTGTCATGCCAAAGGTAAGAGACAAAGCCAAACCTAAGGCTGCAATCCCTGCAAATCTTTTTTTCATATCAATCGTTCCTCCTTCCTCATATTTTACATGTGGTTATATCAAGCCTCGCGGCAGGATACCAAATCATTCCTCTACTTCCTCATAAAATACTTGTAAAATCAATTCGTAGAGTGCTTTTTCATCAACATAAAACTCTTCAAATTTTTCTCCCTGCCTTGTTTCGCCGCGGAGAGAATATATATTTTCTTCTTCTAACTGATAGTTGGCAATCTGTCCGGCCAAATAGGTAACTTCATCTAACGAAACATCCGTTACCATATACTTACTCAACGTGCTGTAAAGCTTTACCGGAAGTGAAATATCCTTCTGCATGGCGCTTACGGCGGCAGCGGCATATGCTTTTAAATATTGTTTCTGTCGGTCCAAACGTCTGCCGGCGCTATTGAAGCTGTTCGTATCTCGGTTATGGAGATAATAATACGCCTGCATACCCTTTAAATGTACTGTCTGCCCTTCCGTAAATTTTCCGCCTTCATAGGGGACATTCTCTAATGCTTCCAATTCCACACCGCCCACGGCGTCGTTAATCAATGGTATTGCTCCCATGTTAATAGAACAATATCCATGAATCGGCAACCCATAAAAAAGCCTTGACACTGCTTCTCTGGTTCGTTCACAACTCCCTTCCATACCGTCTCCATAACCATGCTGCAGACAGAGTTGCGCTTGAATGGTACTTACAAAAAAACCAGATTTACTATATACATCTATATCAGTCATGGTATCTCTGTTGACACCAATGATAGATATTTTATTTGTATGAGGATTCAGCACCAAAAGGAAAATTGCATCGGACTGTCCGCCCTGAATTCCGTTTTCTGCCTCCTTCACCTCTCCCATCTTATCAATTCCCAGAAAGAGAAAGGTCATAATATCCTCATTATAACGATAATGTATTCCTTCGTAACGGATATCGCCTTCCTGCCAGTTATCCTCTTCCACCGGAATCGGCGTCACAACAATCCCATCCGGGCCTGCGGTCTGCATTCCTGCGATAGAATCCGTATTGCCACGCATAACACTCAAATCCGGCACCTTATTATTACTGGTAAGCCTGCTGTGCCCCATAACCTGAAGTACTAAAAACACTACCGTGCCCACGGCTACAATTGCCACCAGAGCTATCATCACTTTAATAATAATACGAAAGACACCGCTTCTAATTTTCATTCAATAGTAACTCCACTCACTCTTCCGAGCTCACTTCCTCATCAAGCTCCATTTCATTTAACAACACGCCTTGCACCAGATAACGTTTGCTGCTGTTACCTTTGACACAAGTTGACAAGGTAATAATATGGTCCTGTTCATCCGGGAATATTTCCTCAATCCTATTACATTTCATACCACGGACTTCCTGCACTTCTTCCAGATACTTTGAAAAACCCCACTCGGATTTCGTATCATACCCCAAAAGCAAATGCGCGTTACTAAACTCATAAGCCGCAAATATTTCATACACCAAAAGTCTATCTTCTGTGTACACATAAATATAACGAGTATCTTCAAAGAAACTTGCGTCTTCAAATTTATGTAAACTTCCAAACGCAGTTCCGTTTTTCATGTTATGCCCATAAAGTACGGTATTACTGTCAGTAAAATCTTTGGCATTATAATCTTCGGTATAAATACACCCAGGATATCCTTTGCTGCCGTCAATATTATAATTTAAATAATGCGTATTGTCCGTAGGATGCTGCAGCACAGGATAGTCAACCTGCGTATCCGGCACATAAATCCACGCATAAATATCCTTATTGGTATTTTCCTGCAACCCTGCAAAGTCAACCTCTTTTTCAGGAATGGGAATTTCCTGTTCCTCAAGGAAACGAATATCCTTTTCCATGGGCGTCATATTAGCATCAGGGTCTTCTGTAGGCGTCATTGACGAAGGCTCTATTGTAACTTTGGGAATCACCATACTGCTCGACGACGATGTACTGGACACATTCGTCCCATTGGCCAAATCCTCCAGTTCCGATTCCACTCTGTCGGCATTGGCCAGACCGCAGCCCACAGCCACCATACAAAGCACAGCCCCCAACAGACACAGGCATGCCATAGCCATCCATACACTTTTCTTTTTATTGTTTCTATTCTTCCTAGCCAAAATTATTCACCATAGTTTCCATAATTTCCGTAATATTTACCATAATACTTGCCATAATATTTACCATAGTACTTACCATAATATTTGCCGTAGTACCCTTTTCCACCCATGCTCACTTTGTTAAGCACACAGCCCAAAATACGACAATTCGCTGTCTCAAGCTGTTCCTTCACCTTGCGCACAAAGCGATAACTGATAACACCGCTGGAAATCACAATCACTGCTCCATCACAGCATTTAGATACCACTGCCGTATCAATAACGCTTCCCAAAGGAGGGGTATCAATAATGACCATATCATAATCCATACGGGCGTCGTCAATCATCTGGTGAAAACGTTTATTGTTCAGTAGCTCACTGGGGTTAGGAGGCACCGGTCCTGAGAAAACCATGTAAAGATTTCTCACGTCCGTTGCACACAAAACATCCTCAAAATCAGCCTTTCCAACCAGGTAATTTGACATTCCCCACCTTACCTTACCTCTTCTATGCCTTTGACGCATCACGGACTTTCTCAAATCCGCGTCCAAAAGTAATACTCTCTTTCCCAACTGCGCATAGGATTTTGCCAATTCAAAAGAAATATTGGATTTTCCCTCATTAGGAGTACAGCTAGTGATACAGATTACTTTCACATCATCACCGCTGAATTCAATATTTGTACGCAGATTTTTAAACGCCTCTCTGCTGCGAAAATCCAACTCATCATGCTGCAATTCAATCTTTTGCATTTACAGTACCTCCTCCAGGTCTTCCACATCCGCACCATTCATATCCACATTCTGAGAACCATCCTGATACTGATTCCCCTGATTTCCTCTATAGACATCTTCCTGTGTATCCCTATAGTTGCTTCCCTGACTGTTCCCTTGCGTTCCTTCACGGAAGCTCCGATGTTTTTTGTCTTTTTTGGACTTACCATTGTCACGTTCAATAATAGGAATCATAGCCAGTGTGCTAAGTCCAAGATATTTCTCCACATCATCTCCTGTCTTAATGGTATCATCCACCAGGAATCTGATCACTAAAATCATAGCGCAAATAAAGAATCCAACCAACGCACCCATGGCGGTCCACTTCATAACACTGGGGCTGGCGGGAGATTCTGCAAGATTTGCCGTCTCCACCACATTGACTGCCTGGATATCCATAACATTTTTGATATGTTCCGCAGCTTCTTTACGTATTTCGTCCGCCAAAAGCTGTGCCATCACCGGATCTTCATCCGTTACGGTAATTGCAATAATACGTGTGTCCGTCAACGCCTGAACCGCAACCCTGCGTGACAGACTTCCATAAGACTCTTCCAGTCCGCAAGTTTGTATTACCTTTTCCAACACATATCTTCCTGTAATCAACTGCGCATAGTCCTTTGTCAACTGGCTGCCCAACTGGACGTCACTGTAAGTCAGCGTGCCGCCTTCATTGGCATTCAATATATAAACTTTAGTGGTAGATTCATACTGCGGCGTGATAACAAATTTGCTCACTCCAAACCCTACTGCCGCCGTCAGAACACCGCATAGCGCAATCAACCACCACCAGTAAAGCAACAATCCTACAACTTCGCCCAAATCAATCTCAATCACATCATTTTTGTCATTTATTGCATTTGACATTTCATTCATCCTCCTCAAGCAGACTCCGCTCTGCATTCCCATACAAAATGGCATCCACATACCCTGGCTCAAATTTCTTGTAAAGCACCTCCACACATTTTTTCATGCGTGGGCTTCTTCTCTCCGCACTGTGCGCGTCCGTCCCCACAAAATCTATCAGTTCTTCTCCTAATAGCTTATGCGTATAACGCTTAATGCGGAATCCGTAATCACCTGCTATACTGCCTGCATTGGAAGAAATTTTGCATCCCACTCTCTTCAAAGTTCTAACTCGCTCCACATCTTCCAGCATACATTGAAAGCGCTCCACATGAGCCAAAATTGGGATATAGCCCATCCCCCGGAGTTCTTCCATGGCATTACGAATATAATTGAAATCTTCCACCGGCGAAAATTCTACCAAAACGTAATTGGTATGATTCATTGCCGCCAACCTGCCTTCATCCAGTTGTTCTTCCAATCCGCTTCGATAATAAATCTCTGTTCCCGGATAAAGTCTGATATGTATTCCCATCTGTTCCGCTTTCGCTGCCAGTCCGGCGATCATTTCTTCAATCACGTCCGCTGGTGTAAAAAACCGGCTCGATTGATAATGAGGGGTTACAATCATATCCGTAATACCCTCTTCCGCCGCAATTTGCAGCATCTGCAGAGACATCTCAACAGACTTTGCCCCATCGTCAACGTTTGGCAGTACATGGCAGTGCATATCAACAATTCTTCTTGCTCCATACCTTCCTGTCTGCATTTTCATCATCCCTAACATATCTTATGTTGTATATCATCAACAGTAACGGTAAACTCCCTGCCGCATGATTAATTCTACTATCAAGAGGGTGTTTTGTCAACACCAAAAGTTTCAGGATTATTCGTCCAAATACTACCATTATTACTATTATATTAGTGTCTCCATATCCCATTTTCAAACTTTTTTGTCTAATATGTTACATTTTTATTACTATTTATCTTAAAACTAAATCGTTATATACAAAAGTCCGAAGCATACACAGTATAATTTATGCTTCGGATTTTTGTGATTTATATTATTGTTTTCAGTAAAGCGGTCTGATCAGCCTTTGTTTCTTTCCTAAGCCATTCCGCTTCTTCCTCTGTCAAGTAAGGAGAAATCTTATCAAATACTTTCTTTTGATAAGTATACAGCAATACCCTGTCAGTATCCGTAAGATAGTTTTCATCAATGGCTTCCATATCAATAGGAACCCAGGTCAAAGTCTTAAATTTCATAAACTGCCCATATTCGTTTTTCACATCATTTTCCGCTACCATCACATTTTCAATGCGGATTCCATGACTTCCTTCTATATAAATGCCCGGCTCATTGGTGATATCCATTCCTGCCTCAATGACAGCTTCTGTCATTCCTTCCGCCATACGCCATCTTAGCCCCTGTGGACCTTCATGTACATTCAGGATATATCCAACTCCATGACCTGTTCCGCATTTATAGTCCAGCCCCATATTCCAAATAGGCTGACGTGCCAATATATCAAGATTGCGGCCGGTACAGCCATGAATCCAATGTGCGGCCGACAACCGCAACATTCCTGCTGCAACCATAGTATAATGTAATTTCATTTCGTCGGATATAGGGCCTAATACTATGGTCCGGGTGATATCTGTGGTTCCTCCCATGTACTGTCCGCCGGAATCCACAAGCAGCATCCCCTCCGGCGCAAGAACCGCCTGATGTTCCGGCGCAGCTTCATAGTGCATCATAGCGGCATTGGCTCCATATCCTGAAATGGTAGGAAAAGACAAATCCAGAAATTCCGGAATGGACCTGCGAAGTTGTTCCAGGTAATCGGCTGCGGAAATCTCCGTTATTTTCTCAGATGTTTTTATGGTTTTCTTTAACCAATAAATAAATTTAGTCACAGCCACACTGTCTTTTAAATAGATTTTCTCCATATTAGCCAATTCCACAGGATTTTTAATTGCCTTTAACGCTTCCGTGGGATTGTCCTTTGCAACAAGTGTCTGGCCAGCTTCCAACAACTTACAGATATAATAACTGCAATGTCGGCTGTCAATCAGAATTTTACCACCGGCGGGCAAATTTTGCAAGTAGTTTGCCACATGGTCATACTCCTGTGTCTCAACTCCTTTTGCCGCCAAATATTCCATAACATCCTTATCCAGAACACTTTTTTGTATAAATAATACCTTGTTTTCTTTTGAAAAATATCCATAGGACATTGCCACGGGATTACACTCCACATCGCATCCTCTGATATTAAACAACCACATCAAATCATCCAGTTTTGTCAGAAAGAAACTGTCCGCCCCTTCCTTCTCCACCCGTTCCATTACACTTTTCAGTTTTTCCTCAAAGCTTTTCCCGGCAACCGATTCCTCCAATACCCTTACTTTGCCTGCAGGAAATTTGGGCCTGTCCGTCCATATTTCATCTGCCAAATCCCTGTCAAACATAAAACGAATTTTCTTATCCGCTAGCGCTTTTTCAAACGTTTCTCCGGCTTTAGCGGATATGACTCTGCCGTCAAAGCCAAGGGTTTGTCCCTCTTTCATTTCCTTTTGCAAGAATTCTTTTATAGTAGGAACACCCTCATCCTGCATACGAAAAAGCTTAACACCCGTACCTGCAAGCTCAAGTTCCGCCTGAATAAAATATCTGCCGTCCGTCCAAAGACCGGCTCCATCCTGCCATACTAACAAAGTACCGTTAGAACCGGAGAAACGGCAGAAATATTCTCTTACCTTAAAATAATCGTTCACATATTCGGAATTGTGAAAATCCGCAGTGGGCATCATATAATAATCAATCCCGCTTGCCGCCATTTTTTCTCTAAGCGCTGTCAGCCGCCCCTGAATCACTTCGTTGGAACCCTGTTCTTCCATAGAAATCCCTTCCTCTCCAAAAGTTACTTTCAAGCTTCTATTTTCACCTATCAGAACTCGTTACTCGCAGCCCTTGTCCTTGCACAATCCTACGGCCCTGGAAGTGCCCACTCTGTCACAGCCCAAATGAATAAACTGTTCCAAATCTTCCAACGTAGATATTCCTCCCGCCGCTTTTATCTTCACATCCGGTCCAATATGCTCGCGAAACAGCTCCACGTCCTCTCTGCAAGCACCCTCCGTTCCAAAACCCGTGGATGTCTTGATATAGTCTGCGCCGGCATTGGTAACGGCTTTGCACAGGGCTATTTTTTCCTCTCTTGTAAGATAACAGGTTTCAACGATAACTTTCAGAATATGTGATCCACAGGCTTCTTTGATTCTGCGGATTTCCTCTTCCACCTTATCAAAAGATCCGTTTTTCACATCCCCTATATTAATCACCATATCAATCTCATCGCAGCCATCTTTTAGCGCCTGTTCCACTTCCGCCAGCTTTGCCTCCGTAACACTGTACCCCAGCGGAAATCCTACCACCGTACAGATTGTAAGCCTATCTCCGTAAGCCGCATGAATTCTTTCTATATAAGAGGGCGGAACACACACACTTGCAGTATGATATGCGATTGCTTCCTCACAGAGTTTGCGAATATCTTCCCAAGCGGCATATGCCTTTAGCTGTGTGTGATCCACTTTTGCCAACATTTCACTGTTCTTCAATTCCATGGCCTCCTTCTTATTTGTCTCCTTTTAGAAAATCTTTCACCACATCCTTCATCTCATTCACATCGCATTGTCTGTTGTGAAGCACAGGTGCAGTTCGGATTTCCTCAATGGCTTTGGGAACCGCCAGCCCAGCCAATGCGGAAAGCTCATCCACCAATGCGAAATCATCCATTGTCTCATATTTTGTGTCAATGGAATTCATCACACTCCTGGTAAATTTAAAAGGACTTGCCGTAGATGCAATTACCGTTTTGGTATCGTCTCCCGTTTCCTTCCGATATTTGCGGTATACTGCGGAAGCCACCGCTGTATGGGTGTCAATGACATAGCCGCATGTCCGGTACAAACGATTGATTTCTTCTGCCGTTTCGGCTTCCGCAGCAAAATTTCCGTAAAAATCCTCTAAATTTGCCTTCATCTGTTCCGTGATTTCATACTTACCTTCACCGCTTAAAGCAGTCATCAACTCCATGTTCTTCTGTGCATCGCCGCCGGCAATACGATAAATCATGCGCTCCAGATTGCTTGAAATCAAGATATCCATGGAAGGAGAAGACGTCAGCATAAACTCTCTGTTCCTGTCATATATCCCTGTGCGGAAAAAGTCATACAATACCTTATTGTCATTGGATGCACAAATCAGCCTGCCAATGGGCAGTCCCATATTTTTTGCATAATATGCCGCTAAGATATTGCCAAAATTTCCAGTGGGCACAACTACATTGATTTGTTCCCCAGCCGCAATCTTCTCTTCCCTCAGCAGCGTGGCATAAGCGTGTACATAATAGCATATCTGGGGCACAAGCCGACCAATGTTGATGGAGTTTGCCGATGAAAACTGATATCCCTTTTGGGCCATTTCCTCCGCCAATGCTTTATCGGAGAATAATTTCTTCACACCAGTCTGGGCGTCATCAAAGTTTCCATGAATTCCCACCACAAGGGTATTGGCTCCCTTTTGAGTCACCATTTGTTTCTCCTGAATAGGACTGACGCCGTCCTTAGGGTAAAACACTATAATGCCGGTTCCTTCCACATCCGCAAAGCCTGCCAGCGCCGCTTTTCCCGTATCTCCTGAGGTAGCGGTAAGTATCACTATCTTGTTGGTGACTTTATTTTTGCGTGCACTTGTTATCATCAGATGAGGCAGTATAGAAAGCGCCATGTCTTTAAACGCTATGGTAGCGCCGTGAAAAAGTTCCAGATAATAGGCGCCGTCCGCCTCTGCCAGCGGCGCGATTGCCTCTGTGTCAAATTTTTCATCATATGCCTTTGCAATACAGTTTTTCAACTCTTCTTCCGTAAAATCCGTAAGATAAAGTTTCATCACTTCATAGGCAATTTGTTTATACTCCATTTCAGACAATTCCTGCAAACTTTTGTCCAATAAAGGAATATTTTCCGGTACATAAAGACCGCCATCCTCCGATAATCCTTTTAATATGGCCTGCGAAGCCGTTACAGCCGTACCCTCTCCACGGGTGCTTTTGTATAATATCTCCATAAGAATCTCCTTTGATTTCATGTCTTTTCGGGCAAGTATACCACAAATCCACTCTCTGTGCAAGCAGTCCCGCTGAAAACCTTACGGTCCGTTCCACCACCGCTTACCTCCACAGACAATATCCCCATTATACAATCCCTAATTCCTGAATTCTCCCATATACCCTTTCAAAGATATGTTTGTATTTTTGATTTGCCTCCGTCTTTGACAGGCGCATAAATTTTTCTTCATAAAATATCATTTTAGTATCTTTTATAAAGCGATGGGCCAGATCCTTCAAGGTATCAGCCGTATTAAACATCTGACTTAAAGTCTCAGAAGCATCGCGCATAAAATAATCCGCCGTCAGGGCACAATTAAAATCAAAAAGGGGCGCCAGACTTTCAATTTCTCCGGTTTCATTGTTCATGAGAAAACCATAATTCTGCGTATGCCTGTCCGTATTGACAACGATATAATCCAGCACCGGTATACTGGCAAACTGCTGCCTCCAACGCTCCATACAATATGTAATAAAATCTATGCCCTGCCTTTTGAGATATTCCATAACTTCCCATGCTTCCACAAAAGAATATTTCTCTTCTACAAAATTTCTGCAGATGGACACCAGCGCCTCTCCCTCTCCCGTATTTTTAATGTCGCTCACATAGGCCACACAGCCTATTCTTCCCTTAAAACAGCCCAAAATGTCGGACGCCAATACTTCCATTCTGGTATTCACATAATCACGGGTTTTATCTGATTTCAACAGATATAGATTTTCTCCCAAACGAATCCATCCTTTGCGAAAAAGTCCTTTCGTAGTCAGTTCCGGACAAATGTTATTTGTAGTAATGGTGGGATTAAATCCGCTTAAGGACAAATCCACAATATCCCTCAGTTTATTTTGCCTGATATTAATGTTGGACCAGCTCACCTCTTCATCGTCATCTACAATCCAATAGCTGTCCTGAATGGAAACACCTTTACAGTTGATACAAATATTCACTCTGTTATCAATAGAATCTATCTGAGGAATCTGAAACGCCGCATAAATCCATTTGGCATTATCTCTTGACATTGACAAAACCCGACTGCTCAGATAACTTTTTACCTCTTGAATGTTATGAAGAATATCTTTATTCGTCAAAGGTTTCCTGATATTTAATCTCAAACAGAAAGGAAGCAAGTCCTCTCTGATTGTCTCAACAATAAAATCTTCCAAATCAAAGTACAATACTTTCGTATCCTTTAACATCAAGTACATTTTATCCACCCTCGTAATCTTATTTCTTTCCTTTTTCCACGGGAAACAATAAGCTTCCTGTAATCATGAGTTACATTATATCAGCAAATGTACTTATTCACAATAATACATTTTGACAATATTGCTAAAATTCATTAAAATATTACACAATATTGCACAATACGCCCTACTTAAAAAATTCATGACCGCCATGTACAAATAGATAACTCAAATTTTCATCAAACCACTTCATCTTATTGTTATCCGCATATTTTCTGGCGGCAAAGTAAAGCGCTCCCTGTGAGATATCTTCTCCCAAAAGCGCCCGCTCCACAGCGCGCACTGTCTCATCACTGATATCCACCTGATAGTAAGTACCGTCGGAAACCGGTGAAAACTGTGCGATTCCCTTCTCTTTCTGGAACACCACTCCAGCTATGGTATCCGGAAACTGGGCATCCGTCATACGGTTCAACACCACATTCGCCACAAGCAGCTTGCCTTCCTCATCTTCTGTTCCCGCCTCCGATTCTACAATCCGCATTAGAACTTCCAGTTCTTCCTCCGGCAATTCATATATGTATTCCTGCTCCAGGATACAGACGTCAATAATCCGTTGTTTTGATGATGCCGACTCTACGATTCCCAACATGCTTTCTTCTCCGATTGCACGCATCTGTTCCTCCAGCATCCATTCCTTTTCTCTTTCCCTGGCCTTTTCATCCAACTCCCACAATTTCAATGTCAGCATTTCCGCCGGTTCCGTATATAACCTGACGAAATTTAAACCTCTGATACAACAAAAACAAGACAAAAATACAATACTTAACATTACCAATAGACTTACTGATTTTCTGTACATTCTTACACCTCCCGGCACATTTTAGCACGCAAACAAATCAATCTTTCTGCATTTTTTCATTTCTAAATATTATCCCTTTATTGTCCGATATATCAATATATGAAGTTTGTCCTAAAAATATTTCTAACTTAAGAAAAAATATGAAATTAAAAATAATTATGAATCTTATGAAGGTATAGAAATTTTATGAAGAAAACATCCCATGTCCACACGAAAAAAAATTCATATCCCGAAGGCGTCTTCCCCGGAACCAGAAAAAATGGTGAAGTATATTTTCGCGCCTCCCTTACATATAAGCGTAAACATATCAGTTTAGGCAGTTTTTCCAACGCCCATGACGCTCATGCTGCTTATCTGGAAGGAATCCGCATCTTGCAGGATCCTGAGATTCATGTACAATCCTATTACAATACCTCTCCCCTTGCCTTTGAGAAATGGATTTCTCTCTTAAATTTTCGGGATAATGGTCTATACTCTGGCAATCCTATCTACATGTTCCAAAAAATGTTCTACTACTATCTGTCCCCATGCCAGATACTAAAATTTGACCCCGATGATATGTTTTATTATGCCACACATAAAATTATGTGCCGGGGCAACCATTATTTTGTTGCGGATCATGGATCTCAAGTCAGTATTGTCACCAGATACGGCATTAAACCATACGCCAAAGAAGGACGCGACTTCCGTTTTATCAACGGAGATTCAAATGATTTCAGAAGAGAAAATCTGGAAATATTTAATATATACCATGGCGTTACTTTAGAGCAGAAAAACGGACAGTACCTTTATACTGTCCGTATCCATATCAAAGGAAATTATTTAGTGGGCCGTTACCCATTAGAGATAGAGGCGGCCATTGCCTATAACAAAGCCGTGGATATCTTAAAAAAGAACGGTTTGAACAAAAATTTTCCTCAAAATTATATTGAAGAACTTTCTCCGAGAAAATATGCGGAAATTTATACAAGTCTTACCATTTCACCGCGCATTTTAGAATATCGCCCATGAAACATTCTCCTATGTTCATTTTAGTTGAATTATTAATAAGGACGTGTGTTACTTATCCGCATAATTTACAAAACTAATATTCATATTTACATTTCCTGAAATCCCATCCACAGACCCTTCAAAGGTATATTGCCACATGGTAAATTTATAGGGATAATCAGGAATGTCTTCCGCCTGGGACAGCCACACGTCATACGCTGTCAGCTTCGACATATCAATTTCCCTAATGAGCCATTCCTTATTACCATATATCATGGTCTTATATCCATACTGGGCCACCGTGTCTAAAAATGCCTTTGCAATATCAGTCTTTTCCGATTTACTCAAAGCATCCGTCCTGGCCGTATCATTTGGAATAAATTCCATGTCATAAGCCACCGGATAGGTAATCTCATACTCCTGCAGATTTGCCACCACCATATTCGCTTCTTCTATGGCTTCATCCACGCTGATAGCCTGAGAAAAGAAATAAACACCCACATCAAGTCCCGCGTCAAGAGCGCGCTGCATATTGTCAATAAAATTGTCGTCTAAAGATAATTGACCTGTTCCATATCCTCTGGCGCCCACGCGCAGCATGACAAATTCAATTCCCGCTTTCTTTAACCTGACAAAATCCACATAATCCTGTTGCTTCGAGATATCCACTCCTACAAAAGAAGTCTTCCTGCCATTTTCATAATATTTCATCAGATTGGACTGGCATACCAATTGTGTAAAATCAAATTCATGCTTGGGCAGATAGGGGCTGATCAATACCCATTCTTCTCTGCCGTCCGGGAATTTTATCCTGGTATGTTTTCCGTCCGTGGAAGGATCTTCCTGAACCACCGGCTCCGGTGTATCCGTGGGCAAAGGTTCTTCCGTTGGTTCCGGATACATATCCCAGAAATCAAAATCCTCCGGACTTAAGGTGCTGCCTGTGAGTAGATCTTCAATGTCGTTTTGATATGAATCGGATGAGACTGCTCCTCCGGACGCCTGTACCGAATCATTCTGCTGCGTCTGATTCCTGCGCTGATTGTTCCTGTCGTTTAAATACAGCACTACAATCAAAATCACTACCACAAAGGTTGACACGGCTATAATTGCTGATATCACTGTCGCTGACGTACCGGAGTGTTCATCATAATCATCGGGCATTCTCACAGACTCTCTCCTCCTTTGATACTCTTTTTAGGGCATTTTTCCGCGCAGACACCGCAGCCCACACATTTATCCTGATCAATTTTCGCATGGAATTCCGTCACCGTAACAGCCTGGGCCGGACAGTTTTTCACACAGATTCCACAGCCAATACAACCTGTCTGACAAGCTTTCATAGTCACCGGGCCCTTGTCCACAGAACTACATGCAACCACATATTTTGCCTTATAGGGAATGAGGGAAATTAAATGCTTCGGACAGACTTCCACACATTTACCGCAAGCTTTACAAGCCTGCTGATCCACCACTGCTACGCCATCCACTACATGAATGGCATCAAAAGGACACACAGCAGCACAAGTACCATATCCCAGGCATCCGCTGTTACAAGCTTTCGGTCCTCCTCCGGGAACAAAGTTCATCACTCGGCAATCCTTTACTCCGCAATAATCATAGTCTTGCGCCACTCTGCCGCAATCCCCCTGACATGCCACAAATGCGACCATCCTCTCCGCAGCAGCGGCTTCCACACCCATAATTGCGGCAATTTTATTTCCCACTGCCGCGCCTCCTACGGGACATGCGTTTACTGCGGCCTGCCCCTTCGCTATGGCGGCGGCAAGCCCGGAACATCCGGCGTAACCACAGCCGCCGCAATTATTTCCCGGCAATGCCGCAAGCACCGCCTCTTCCTTTTCATCCACCTTTACTTTAAAACATATACCGGCCACGCCTAAAAAGAGTCCTACAAAAATACCTACAATCCCCACTACGGCAGCAGCGGCCAAAATACCTGATACACTCATCTTTAACCTCCATCCTCCGGACGATTACAACAATCCGGAAAATCCACAGAAAGCAATCGCCATCAGCCCCGCTGTCAGTAACACCAAAGGCATCCCCCTGAAGGATTCCGGTATGTCATTATATTCTAATTTTTCACGAATTCCCGCAAGGATTACAATGGCAATCGTAAAGCCCACCGCAGTAGCAAAACCATTCACGATTCCCGTTAAAATACCATATTCTTTCTGTACATTTGTAATCGCAACCCCAAGCACCGCACAGTTGGTAGTAATCAGCGGAAGGTAGACGCCCAACGCCTCATACAGCGAAGGCATTGCCTTGCGCAAAAACATTTCCACAAACTGCACCAATGCTGCAATTACAAGAATAAATACTATGGTTCTTAAGTACTCTACATGAAACCTTTGAAGTACATATTTATAAATGACCCCCGCTACCGCACTGGCCAGCGTAATGACAAAAATAACTGCGCTTCCCATACCGGCAGCCGTATTTGTCTTTCTGGATACACCCAGAAACGGACACAGACCTAAAAACTGACTGAGCACCACATTGCTTACCAGAGAAGATCCAATTAATAAAAGTAATAAATCTTTTACGCCGTCCATCTATCTCTCCTCCTTCTTCTGCAGTGTTTCCGTCTGTTTTACTTCTGACGCGGAAGCCGCATCATAAAACCGTTTTGCACAATTTTTATCCCCGCAGTTCATACAGTCTTCACTGCAGCCGGAACCAATTTTTTCATAGGATTTGCCCGCTTTTTTTCTCACATTTTTTATGTAATTCTGTACTGCGACCAATGCTGCCAGAACGAAAAACGCTCCCGGCGCCTGCCCGAAAATCCGAATGGGCTCATACGCATCCGGCATCAGTCCGAAGCCAAACAATTCTCCGGCACCCAATAATTCACGTACCGCACCGATACATGTTAATGCAAATGTAAATCCCAGCCCCATACCAACGCCGTCAAACAGCGACGGAATGGGCGGATTAGAATAGGCATAACTTTCCGCTCTCCCTAAGATAATACAATTTACCACGATCAAAGGAATGTAGACGCCCAATGCCTTATTCAGAAACGGAAGATATGCCTCCAAAAGTAATTGCACCACCGTCACAAAAGAAGCAATGATCACAATAAACGCCGGAATACGTACCCTGTTGGGAATGATATTCCTGAGCAAAGAAATGATCAGGTTACTGAGCGCCAGAACCACCATGGTCGTAAGGCCCATGCCCAGCCCATTGATCGCAGAAGTGGTGATTGCAAGCGTAGGACACATTCCCAACATCAGCACAAAGGTAGGGTTTTCTTTCACAAGACCATTATAAAGTCTCTCTCCCGCTTTATTCATTGCCCACGCCCCCTTTCAGTAATATTTGCACCGCCTTCAAGCCGCCGTTTACCGCATTGGTTATGGCTCTTGTAGTTTTGGTAGCTCCGGATATGGCGTCAATCTCATTGTCCGCTGCAGCGCCCGTCTTAGTATAGACAAAGCCCTCTACATTTTTATTATGAAACTGCGGCACCAGAATATCCTCCGCCAACATTCCCAAACCGGGCGTCTCCGAGATCTCCAAAAGGGAAATATCATTTAACGTTCCGTCCATTGTCACTCCCATATATAATACAATATTCCCCGCGTACCCTTCCGACGAAGTAGATTCCAATACAATCCCCAACATACTTTCATCTTCGCCCAGCGCCTTATATATATTTCCTATTTTAACCCCTGGGCCGGAGATATCTTCCGGTATTGTCACCTCCCACTTCTCAAAAGAAGATGCCGATTGAAATACCGCGCTGCAAGCTTCCTGTATGGCTCTTTCCTGTTGTATACGAATAGGTTCTTTCGTCAACTCATAGATTAGGCCCAACACCAGACCGGCAATCAGGGTTATGGCAAATAAAATTCCCGCTTCCCTTAACATAACGGATATTTCTTTGGAATTCATTTCTTTAGAATTCATTTCTTCCATTTTATCTTTCATGGCGCTTACCTCCCTTCTGATAACCGAAGGCTGTGGGTTTCGTCAATTTTTCTATCAAGGGCACCAGGAGATTTCCCAATATAATCGCATAGGAAACGCCTTCCGCACCGGGCCCGAAAATCCGAAAGATTCCTGTCATCAAGCCCAGGAAAATACCAAATACATATTGTCCTTTGACAGTAATGGGCCTGGTCACATAATCCGTGGCCATAAAGAACGCCCCCAGCATCAGACCGCCGCCGGAAAGCTGCGCCGCCAGATAAGCCGGGTCAAACCCATGGCCGCCGAATATTATCACAAACAAAGCAAAAGTCACTATGTAACTGCCGGGAATTTTGAAATCAATGACTCCCATCAGAATCAAAAAACAAGCCCCCAACAACAAAGCAATTACGGAAGTCTCTCCTATGGTTCCGGCGGTATGCCCCAAAAACATGTCCAAAGGATTTACCTGTTCTCCCGCCTTCAGCAGCGCAAGAGGCGTAGCACCTGTATAAGTATCACAGTCAAACGCTGTCATTGCGGTAGGAAAGGAAAGCAACAAAAAACATCTGCCAGCCAACGCCGGATTCATAAAATTCTGTCCCAACCCTCCAAAAAGCATTTTTACTACCAGAATGGCAAAAATACCACCCAAAGCCGCCATCCACAGCGGCATGTTCACCGGAAGATTCAGCGCCAGCAGCAATCCTGTCACAACTGCCGATAAATCGGTAATTGTTGTCTTCCCATAGATACTTTTCAGCACGCCGGAATGATTTCCCTCGGTCCCTTCATCCGCAGCCTGGGCAGATTTCTTTGTTTGCTGACGATTGACTGCCAAAGGACTGCCTATTCGCCATTTGTACACCCCAAATAAAAATTCCGTCAACACCGTACTTGCAATTGTAACCAATATCACAACCGCCGCCCGAAAACCGAAATTATAAATTCCAAAACCTGCAGCGGGCATCAATGCAATAATGACCGCCATCATCAATCCATTGGTAGTCGCTTTGGAACGGATATGAGGATTGGACGATACTTTAAATAATTCACTCATACTATCTTTTCTCCTAGTTTAAGTCGCTGCGCGACGGCACTAAAGGGTGAGGTTCTCTCGTGCGCCTTCATAATCTCACCTGTCCAGCGAAACATTTTTAATCAATGGATTGACATTTCTTAGCTGGACGATTCCAGTACCGTAACCGGACTATTTTTTCCTTTTTGCCAATTGGAGTTTGCGCATGGACTTAATCTGCTGGGTCAAAGGTCTTTTGGCCGGACAGACATAGCTGCAGCACCCACATTCACAACACTCCATTCCATAATTTTTCACAAATGCTTCTTCATCAAAATGTTCTGCATAATCTGCAAGCCTGCTGGGAATAATTCTTCCGGGACACACTTCCACACATCGCCCGCAATTAATACAGGGGCCCGGTTCCATAGCGGATACCTCATCCTTCGTCAAAGCAAGCAATGCCGTTGCAGTTTTGGTAGAAGGAACTTCCAGTCCAAACATGGCAAATCCCATCATGGGACCGCCGCATATGACTTTTTCAGGCTTCCCCTGAAATCCGCCCGCAGCATCGAGAATCTCACTGTATAAAGTACCTGTGCGCACTCTGAAATTAGCCGGGTTGGCAACTGCATTACCAGTGACGGTGACGATTCTTTCCATTAATGGTCTGCCCTCCATTACCGCCCTGTATACGGCCACGATGGTATCTACATTATTTACCACACACCCCACATCCGCCGGCAACATGGTAGAGTTAATTTTTCTGTCGGTGACCGCATAGATGAGCTGCCGTTCTCCGCCCTGGGGGTACTTGGTCTTCAGCGCCTTCACACTGATTTTACGCTCTTCTTCCGTTAAATTGCGCAATCGTGAGATACAATCTGGCTTATTATCTTCCACAGCCAAAATTCCCTGGGCATTGGGAAAAAGCTTCATGATTATCTTCAGCCCTCCCACCAGTTTCTCCGGTTCTTCCAACATCCTGCGATAATCGGAAGTCAAATAAGGTTCGCACTCGGCACAATTTGCAATCACATACTCAATTTTTTCAGGCTCCTTAGGAGACAGCTTTACATGGGTTGGAAATCCGGCACCTCCCATGCCTACAATTCCCGCTTCCCTGATTGCTTCCAGGATCTCTTCTCTGCTCATACGGTCCAGATTCCCCTGATGAGAGAGAAAATCCACTTCATCATACTGGCCGTCATTTTGTACGATGATACTCATTACCATGTCGCCTGTGGCCACTCGCCTAGGTTCAACAGCCTTTACCGTACCTGATACGGAAGCATGAATTGGCGCCGAGACAAAACCACCGCTCTCCGCTATTTTCTGTCCCACAAGCACCTTGTCTCCTTTTGCAACAATGGCCTTGGCCGGAGCGCCGATATGCTGTGACAGCGGATACACCAAAATCTCTCCGGGCACTACATCCTGTATGGGTTTATCTTTCGAGATATCCTTCCCATCATAGGGATGTATGCCTCCCACAAATGTCAACTTTGCCATTTTCTTAAGTCCTTTCAAAATTTATCCATGTAATAAATATACTATTTTTTTTCACAAAATACTACTGCAATTTTAAATTTTATGTTATGATAAAAATGGAAAATAAAATATAACGGAGGCTGACATGAGAATTTCTGAAGAAACCCTGGATAACTTTTCTATTTCTTATCCCCTGGACAGACTGGCGCCCCTGGAACGTATTCTTTTCATTGATATTGAAACCACAGGTTTTACCGCCAAATCATCCTATCTTTACCTGATTGGATGCGCTTATTATCTTGCCGGAAAATGGCGGACCATTCAATGGCTGGCGGAAAACTATGATCAGGAAGCCGATATTTTAAAATCTTTCTTCCACTTTTCCAGGTTGTACCGTTATTTGATCCACTTTAACGGCAATAATTTTGACCTTCCCTTTATCATGCAGAAATGTGAGCTGCTGTCATTGCCCTATCATTTTGACAATCTGCAGGGAATTGATCTCTACAAAAGAACCGTGCCTTATAAGCGTTTCCTTAAACTGCCAAACTGTAAGCAAAAAACTTTGGAGCAATTCCTAAACGTTGAGCGCAAAGATGTGTTTTCCGGCAGCGAGCTGATTGGAATCTACGACGATTATATCCATCACCCCACCGAATTCTCAGAAAATGCTCTGCTCCTTCACAATGCGGACGACCTAAAGGGAATGTTGGAAGTTCTGCCCATACTGGCTTACTATGATCTGTTCAATGAACCTGTAAAAGCAAAAAAAGTTCAGGCCAACACTTACAAGGACGTCAACGGCAATATGCGCAAAGAATTAATTATTACCTTTGGCCTGGATATTCCTTTGCCCAAACCCATATCTGTCAACGCCAATGGTTGTTATTTTCGAGGAACGGAGGGAGAATGTTCCTTGAAAATTCCCATCTTTGACGAAGAATTAAAGTATTTTTACTCAAATTACCACGATTATTATTATCTTCCCACAGAAGATATGGCTCTTCATAAATCGGTATCAGGTTTTGTGGACAAGGCATACCGGGTTCCGGCAACTGCCGCCAACTGTTATACCCGCAAGACTTCCAGCTACCTTCCCCAATGGGATGTTATATTTGAGCCATTCTTTAAACGAGATTATAAAAGCCATGAACTTTATTTTGAACTAACTGAAGAAATAAAGAAAAACCGTCAGGCCTTTTCCGATTATGCCACTCATATCTTAAACATGATGGCCACAGCTTTCTGAGCAATGTACAAAAATCTATTTGAAACTTTTCAATATAATGGAAAGAATCCCCACAAAACAATGATTAAAGTTTTGTGGGGATTAAATTTTCAAGTACATTCTGTCTATTACGGTTTCTGATAAAAGAAAGAACTCTTCCTCTCATAACCTACTTCCTTGTAATTGATAATCTGTTCCGTGCTGCCGATAAAGAGAATACCCTTACTTGTCAACGATTTATAATACTTGCGGAACACCTCATCCTTAGCCTCCTCAGTAAAATAAATCAACACATTTCTGCAGACAATCAAATGACAGTCCGTAGGATAGGGATCTTTGAGCAGATTATGTTCCTTAAACTCTACCCGGCTTTTAATTTCATCGGCAATCTTATAGGATGGTCCCACTTTGGTGAAAAATTTCTTCTTCAAATCTTCCGGTACCGCCGCAATGCTCTTTTCCGAGTAAAGCCCTGCTTTCGCTTTTGCAATGACCTGTTTATCTAAGTCTGTCGCATTGATTTTGATATTGTTCAAAGGCAAATGCTTTGAAAAAGCCATTACCAGAGAATAAGGCTCATCACCTGTTGAGCAGGCAGCGCTCCACACTTTAAGATTCTTCCCGAATTTACCTATCAATTCGGGAATCACCTGCTCATCCATCAGTTTCCATTGTTCGGGATTTCTGTAAAACTCAGAAACATTAATGGTGATGTAATTGACAAATTCGTCAAACAATGATTTCTCATTTTTCAGTCCGAGTACATATTTGTCATAACCTTCTATCTTATGCTTGCCAATCAGAGTATCAATACGGCGTTTCATCTGCTTTTCCTTATAGCAGCTTAAATCAATCCCTGTCAATGACAGGACTTCCTTCTTAAAATACTCATAATCATATGCCATAGCAGTCACCACCCTGTTATTTTATTGTGAAACAGTTCCACTGCGCACTCACTCCTGAGCCGTAATCACCGCATCAATATCCACAGGTACTTCGTCTTCCTCCGTTTCGGGAGCAGCCATTGCTTTCATGCTCAAAGATATCTTCCTGTCAGCTTCGTTAAAGTCAACCACCTTCGCAGTTACTTCCTCGCCCACTTTCAAAATATCCGATGGTTTGTCAACATGCTCTTTGGAAATCTGTGATACATGCAACAGTGCATCTATCCCCGGCTCCAGTTCGATAAAAGCGCCAAAATCCGTCATTCTTGCCACTTTACCGGTTACAACGCTTCCCGTTCCGTATTTCTCAGCCGCATCCTTCCATGGGTTGGCATCGTCAAACTTAAGAGATAATGCGATTTTATTGCCGTTAATCTCTTTGATGAGCACATTCAATTTCTCTCCAACCTTAAATACCTTCTTAGGATGCTCAATACGTCCCCAGGACATCTCAGAAATGTGAAGCAGACCGTCAGCCCCGCCCAAATCCACGAAAGCACCAAACTCAGTGACGTTCTTAACAACGCCCTCCACAACATCGCCTTCCTGAATCCGCGCAAAAAGCTCCTTCTGAAGCTCCGCTTTCCTTGCAGTAATCAATTGTCTGCGATCACCAATATATCTTCTTCTCTTAGGATTGTACTCGCTGATTACAAATTCAATTTCCTGTCCCGCATACTTGTTCAAATCCTTCTCATAAGTATCCGATACCAGACTTGCGGGAATAAATACTCTCATTTCCTCTACAATCACACTCAGACCGCCGTCTAAAACCTGAGAAACAGTTGCCTTGAGCACTTCTTTGTTATTATATGCCTCTTCAAGCCTTTTATTGCCCCTGTCTGCAGCCAGGCGCTTATAAGTCAGCACTACCTGTCCCTCACCGTCATTTACCTTCAGGACCTTTACTTCCATGGTATCTCCGGTCTTTACCGCTGCCGTAAGGTCAACACTGGAATCATTGGTGTACTCATTTTTAGCAAGAATACCATCCGACTTGTACCCGATGTTCAATACGATCTCATCTGGTTTCACATCGATGACTGTACCTTCGACCACCTCTCCTGAATGTATTGTCTTAAATGAATTTGGATCTTCCAACATTTGTTCAAAAGTTAACTCTGACATAATTTTGAACCTCCTCGATTAATTTATTTGGGGTCGAAGCCCCCGCAGTAATACCCACCAGTCGAACAGCTTTAGGTAGTTCTAAATGCAAGTCATCCAGTGTCTGTATAAAATAGGTATTCGCACACTCCTCACTGCAGATTTCGTAAAGCTTTCTTGTATTGGAGCTGTGCTTCCCTCCTATCACAATCATAACGTCAGCCTTCGCCGCAAGTTCTCTTGCAGAGCGTTGGCGTTCTTCAGTTGCGTTACATATAGTATTAGCCACAGTACTATTGTAACCTTTTTTCTCTAAAATTTCAACAATATTATAAAATTTCTTGTAGTTAAATGTCGTTTGGGCAACAATACATATTTTTTTCTCTTCCGAAAGCTGAAACTGCTCGGCCTCAGCAATATCTCCCAGCACTGTAACCGGACCTTTGCACCAGCCGATAATCCCCTCCACTTCCGGATGTCCCGCATTGCCGACAATTACAATATGACATCCCGCTGTGCTTTCCTGTTCCACTTTTTTCTGAATTCTGGCAACAAAAGGACAGGTAGCGTCAATACATTCCAGATTTTTTTCTTCAAGAATGTGATAAATTTCTTCCGGAACCCCATGGGCGCGGATAATAACGCTTGCCTGGGACATGGTTTCCGATGAAAGCTGCAACAGTTCTTCCCTGCTCTCTATCACCCTGACGCCTTTACAGGATAACTCCTTAACCACTTCCTCATTATGCACAATGGGGCCATAAGTATATATATTTTTCCCGTTTTTTATCTGTTCATTCACAGTATCCACTGCACGCTTTACACCAAAACAGAATCCGGAATACTCCGCAAGCCTAACTTCCATAATTATCCTTTCCAGCGCTGCTGTTTTCCCATGCTTTACAACCAGCGCTCATCTTCGTATGACGGAACCATTTTCTTCCATGAAATGACTTTCTTCTATATAAACACTTAAATTTCACGGAAGGTCTTAATTCCATGGAATGCTTGCATTCCATTTTCACACATTTGGGATATGATAGAAATCACTTCGTCTGCGGACATATGGGACGTATCTACTAAAACGGCGTCTTCCGCCTGTTTCAACGGAGATTGTTCTCTGTGCATGTCACGATAATCCCGCTCTTCAATATCTGCTTTGATTTTTTGTAAATCTTCTTCCATTCCTTTTGCAGCCAGCTCGTCATATCTTCGCCGGGCGCGCACTTCACTGCTGGCAGTCAGAAAAATTTTAAGTCCGGCATTGGGCAATACACATGTGCCGATATCCCTTCCATCCATAATACAGTCCGTATGAGCCGCAAGCGTTTTCTGCAGTTCCACCAATTTCCTCCTCACTTCCGGAATTGGACTAATTACGGACGCTGCCTTTCCTACTTCTTCCGTTCGGAGAAATTCATTTACATTTTCCCCGTTTAACTGCACCACCTGTATCCCGTTTTCATAACGAATCGTAATATCCGCCTGTGAACACTTTTCTATAATCCTTTCCGTGTCCAGCAGAGGAACCTGCTCCCGCAGCATATACAGCGCCATCGCACGATACATAGCTCCCGTATCCACATAGATCAGATTCAATTTTTTGGCCACCGCCTTAGCAATGGTACTTTTCCCGGCTCCTGCCGGACCGTCAATCGCCACGTTAAAACTCATTTTACACTCCTGCACCCATTTTAGACGGGCACTGCTTTATATTTCATCTTTATTTTATGGTTCCTCTATTGACACTTACCATGCCAACTTTTACAATTCATATGTTTCAAAATGTATTTGAAAATTCCTTTCCGCAATCTGTGCGTCCTTTAGGAATCATGTTGACACAAAAAGACATTGTATCATCACAACACATCTTCAAAAACTGACTCCATCCTATGAGACGTACAAACTGCGGGAATAAATGTTCAAATACATTTTGTAAAATTCCTTTACGTCCCTTACCGGCAAGCACGGCTTCCGGCCAAATATCCCGTTGACCAGGCTATCTGCAGATTAAAGCCCCCTGTCAATGCATCCAAATCCAACACTTCGCCGGCAAAATACAATCCTTTTACCTTTTTGGACTCCATCGTGGAAGCATTGATTTCTTTCAAATGTATGCCGCCTTTTGTAATAATTGCCTCCGAAAATCCTCTTACACCTGTCACCGTAAGCGAAATATCCTTTATTCTTTTTCCGAAAGCTCTTCTCTCTTCTCTGGTGATATCGTTTACCTTCCGTTCAGGCAAAATGCCTGAAAGTTCTACCATCACAGGAATCAGTTTTGCTGGGAACAGACCTCCCAAACTATTTTTAAATTGACGATTTTTATTTTCCTCAAACTCTCTCAACAGACGTTTATCCAGTTGTTCTGCATCCAATGCCGGTTTTAAGTCAATATGGAGTTTTACCTCTTCCCTCTCAGGAAAATTCTGCTTCTTCGCGGGATCTTTTTTCCCTTTCTTTCCATAAAAACTACTTGCTGAGAGAATTAACGGCCCGCTGACACCGAAATGCGTAAAAAGCATCTCTCCAAATCCCTGATACCATTCCTCACTTCCACAGATGAGCCTCACCGATACATTTTTTAAGGATAATCCCATCAGCTTTGAACACCAGCTTTCCATTACCTCAAAAGGCACCAGGGAAGGCACACACTCCGTCACCCTATGCCCTGTCTCCTTTGCAAAACGATATCCGTCCCCTGTAGAACCTGTAGACGGATAGGAAAGCCCTCCCGTGCAGACAATTACACACTCCGAATACAATATCTTCCCATCCTGCAATCTGACACCTGTAATCATTCCCTCATTTGTCAATACTTCTTGTACTTCCGTATTCAGAAGAATTTCCACACCACGTTTTCTTAATTCACGTCCAAACGCTGCAATTACATCTGAGGAATGATCCGATATGGGAAATACTCTGCCGCCTCGTTCTGTCTTCAGAGGACAACCTGCCTGTTCCAAAAAATTCATCACCGCAAAATTATCATATCCGTAAAAGGCGCTATACAAAAATTTATTGTTTGTACATACATTGGAAAAAAAAGTATCCGCATCTCCGGCATTGGTTACGTTGCACCTGCCTTTGCCTGTAAGAAATAGTTTTTTGCCCAGCTTTTCATTTTTTTCTATCAAACATACTTTGTTACCGCTGTCGGCAGCGCCAATCGCGGCCATCATCCCTGCCGCGCCGCCGCCTACAATAAGCACCTTTTTCAAGCCTTTTCTCCTAGTTTAAGTCGCTGCGCGATAATTTGGAAGGGCGTCCCGTTCACCTTTTTACAGGTATTATCTTCCGAGCGCCCTTCTCGCTTATGATACTCTATTACTGTAATACACCGCTAAGCCTTAGACCGGATATGCTCCGTTCTTTGTATCCGCCTGGGTCATATCCACTTTATCCTGCTGAGCCTGACGATACTTGAAGAAATCTGTCGCAACCTGAGGGAACAACGCATAACTCAATACATCTTCGTCCTGCTGTTTCCACTCGCTCATCTCGGACTCCAATTTGTTCATCTCATTCTCCAGCATATCCGCATAACGGCAAGTAATTCTCTTCTCGCCAGGAATTACCTTATCAATAATTTCCTGATTCATAGGTTTTACGGTCTGGCCATACTCGCCTCGCAGCACTGCCTTTGTCTCCTTGGTGGCCATCTTGTATCTCTCGCCCATAAGCACATTGAAGACTGCCTGGGTTCCCACAATCTGAGAAGAAGGTGTAACCAGAGGCGGCTCCCCTAAATCTTTACGCACCTGAGGAATTTCCTTCAGCACGTCATAATATTTATCTTCTGCATTCTGCTCCTTCAACTGGCTTACCATGTTGGAAAGCATACCGCCGGGTACTTGGTAAAGAAGGGTCTTAATATCCACACCCATCACCTTAGGATTCAGGAGACCGCTCTTAAGACATTCATCTCTGTAAGGACGGAAATAATCAGCAATTTCTGCCAAAAGATTCTGGTCAAATCCAGTATCATAAGGCGTTCCCCGGAAGGTTTCAACCATAACTTCCGTGGCCGGCTGAGAAGTACCCATTGCCAAAGGACTCATAGCAGTATCTATCACATCCACGCCCGCTTCCACTGCCTTCAAATATGTCATGCTGGCCACGCCGGACGTATAATGTGTGTGAAGCTGAATGGGAAGTTTGGTAGCACTCTTCATTGCAGAAATCAGTTCAGAAGCCTTGTACGGCACCAACAGACCTGCCATATCCTTGATACAGATGGAATCAGCACCCATTTCTTCAATCTTTTTCGCCATATCGGTCCAATATTCCAATGTATAGGCATCGCCCAATGTATAGGACAAAGCAATCTGCGCATGCCCTCTGCCTTCCTGCTTCTTCATCCGATTGGTTGCATTTACTGCTTCCTGCAAGTTTCTCAGATCATTGAGACAGTCAAAAATACGAATAATATCAATACCGTTGGCAATTGATTTCTGAACAAAAGCATCTACCACATCATCCGCATAAGGCCGATATCCCAAAATATTCTGTCCACGGAACAACATCTGAAGCTTTGTATTCTTAAAGCCGTCACGCAGCTTACGAAGTCTGTCCCAGGGATCTTCCTTCAGGAAACGAAGAGAAGCGTCAAAAGTTGCACCGCCCCAGCACTCTACGGAATGATATCCCACCTTATCCATTTTATCCACAATGGGAAGCATGAATTCGGTTGGCATTCTTGTGGCAATCAGGGACTGGTGCGCGTCACGCAATATGGTTTCCGTAATTTTAATCGGTTTTTTTGCTTGTTCTGACATTTACGAATTTCCTCCATTTTTTATATTTACCAAAGAGGAAATATCCGGGCCGCATATCTTTCGACACGAAAATTTCCTCCCATCATCTTAGAATACTCCAAAAATAGCCATGAAAGTACCTGCCGCCACAGCGGTTCCAATAACCCCGGCCACGTTAGGCCCCATAGCATGCATCAACAAGAAGTTAGTGGGATCTGCCTCCGCACCTACCTTCTGGGATACACGGGCTGCCATCGGCACAGCGGATACGCCCGCGGAACCAATCAATGGATTAATCTTACCCTTGGTTGCAATACACATAAGCTTACCAAACAAGACGCCCGCAGCCGTACCAAACATAAACGCAATCAATCCCAGTGCAACGATTTTCAGCGTATCCCAGTTCAGGAACGCCTCTGCGCTGGTGGTAGCGCCCACGGAAGTACCCAGCAGAATAACTACAATATACATCATTGCGTTGGAAGCTGTCTCTGTCAACTGACGTACAACGCCGGACTCACGGAACAGATTACCCAACATCAGCATACCTACCAGAGGTGCTGTGGTAGGAAGTATCAGGCAGACCACAATGGTAACCACAATGGGGAAAAGAATCTTCTCCAGCTTGGATACAGGACGAAGCTGGCCCATTTTGATCTTTCTCTCTTTTTCTGTGGTCAAAAGCTTCATAATAGGCGGCTGAATGATGGGCACCAGTGACATATAAGAATACGCTGCCACAGCAATAGGCCCTAATATAGCCGTCTGCCCTAATTTACTTGCAAGGAAAATGGAAGTAGGGCCGTCTGCACCGCCGATAATGGAGATGGCCGCCGCTGCCATATCGTTAAATCCCAATGCAATCGCGCCGAAATATGCGGCAAAAATACCAAACTGTGCCGCCGCACCCAGCAAGAAGCTCTTAGGATTGGCAATCAGGGGGCCAAAATCCGTCATAGCACCCACGCCCATAAAAATCAGGGACGGCAAAATTGCCAGTTCATCCAGTTTATAGAAGTAATACAGAAGTCCGCCCGCACCGTTGGCCGCGTCCTCTGCGTGAAGCATGATGTCAGGGTATATATTTACCAACAACATACCAAAGGCTATGGGAGTCAGGAGCAAAGGCTCAAACTCATGCCGGATAGCCAGATAAAGGAAAAAGCATGCAACCCCTATCATCAGATAATTTCCCCAGGTCAGGTTAAAAAACGCTGTCTGATGAATCAGGTTGTTAAGCGTAGAACCTATATATTCCATTTGTTGACCTCCTGTTGTGTGTTATAACGCAATGCGTAAAACACTGCATTTATTTCAAGGTAGCAAGTACAGCGCCTGCCTCCACAGCATCGCCAACCGCCACATCTACACTCGCAACAGTACCATCCTGGGGCGCCACAACAGGAATTTCCATCTTCATCGCTTCGATAATTACAACAGCGTCGCCTTTCTTTACGGCATCGCCAACCTTCTTCTCAAGCTTGAATACCTTTCCTGCCGCGCCTGCTTCAATCTTAATGCTGCCTGCGCCGCCTGCAGCCGCTTTCGGTGCTGCTGCGGGAGCTGCTTTAGGCGCTGCCTTAGGTGCCGCGGGAGCCTTTGCCGCCGCAGGAGCTCCTGTGGACGCGCCCTCTTCCACTACCACATCATATACATTTCCATTTACCGTAATGGTATAATTTTTCATTTTATTATCCTCCTAATTATATTGCCATGCCTTTCTATCTTCTTCTAATGGAACGTACCACAAATCCATCCGTGGAAGCCGCGCCCTCGTATGCGGCAGCTGCCGCAGCAATCACTGCCACCAGTTCCAAATCGTCCGTTTCTTCCATTGCTTCCTGCTCTTCAATCTGCGCCAAAGCATTATCAATTCCTGCAACTTCCGGAGCGCTCTCCTTAACGGCCTTCTTTGCCGCGTTTTCCTGAACCTTTGCAATCAACTTGAAAGAAGAAATAATTAAGCTGATCAGAATCAATACGATAAACACCGTACCCATACCGATCAAAGTGTTCAGCGCTGCTCTTCCCATCAATTCACCCATGGTTGAGACAGGATTCAGAGATGCGGATTCCAGTTTCAAGAACTGATCGTTTGAAAAAATGATCTCTGCAACCGCATTCTTTTTCTCACCTGTGACTTCCACCTCTACGATAATCTGTTTACCGCTGATAGAAGCGCTGGAACCTGTAGTACCCGTAATCAGTCCCATAGATGCCTTTGCGGAATGGAAGGAATCAATTGCCGTTGAAAACGCATAGCCATCCACCATTAATCCGGAAGTATTTGCAACCATATACTCAATCTCTTCCGCGGTATATCCGTCATAATACCCTGCAAAAGAATCATCCATAAAATCCGCAAGCAGATTTGTGACAATTTGATCTGCCAGTTGTTGTGCAATTTCCACCTTCTTCTGCTCATATTCTGTCAGCGTTTCCTCGCCTCCACAGGCGGTCAGTCCGAAGATACAGGCAATCATACAAAGCAAAGCCAAAAATTTCTTCATTTTATAATCACCCTTTCTACACTGTTCCGTGTTTTTTTGCGGGACGGCCTTCACTCTTTGTAAAGAGCATTTCAAAAGCACCGATCACATATTTCCTGGTGTCGGCAGCTTCTATGATCTGGTCCACATATCCTCTCCGTGCGGCGCTCATAGCGCCAAGCTGCAATGTCTCATATTCGGCCGCTTTTTCATTAATCACATCGGCGCCCTGACCGTCATACATAATTTTTGCAGCCAGCTTGCCTTCCATAGTGCCAATCTGTGCTTCCGGCCATGCCATTGTGACGTCTGCGCCGATAGCTTTGGAATTCATAGCGATTGCCGCTGTCCCCAATGCTTTTCCAATAATTACATTCACCTTCGGTACCGTTGCATTTGCGAAGGCGTATGTAAGCCTCCCAGCCGCTTTTGCAATTCCTTTCTCGGAAGACACGGTTGCCTGATACCCTTTTACATTGGTCAAAGTCAGCACAGGGATATGAAACGCATCACAGAAAGTCACAAAGTCCGCAGCCTTCTCACAGCCTTCTGCGGACAAAGCCGCATCCAGCTTTTCCGTTACCTTGCCGTTTTCATCGCATACTTCGCTGCGGTTTGCTACCGCGCCAACGGTCACGCCGTCCAATTTCAGAAAGCCTACCACCATATCCTTTGCAAAATTTTCTTTCACTTCAAAAAAGTCGTTTTGATCTGCCAGAATAGAAAGGGCAACAGATGTGTCACCGACACAATTTGCCAATTCCACATTCACACGATTTAAATCGTCCGAACATTCCACCATATCGCTGCCCTCTTTATTATTCACCGGCAGAAATGCTATCAATTCCCGAATCTTTGAAAGGATCGTCTCTTCGTCTGCCACCACATCCACAATACCACTCTCTTCAGACTGGAAAACTGCAGAAGAAGAATCACATTTGGTAATCACATTTCCGTCCAGGGCATTTGGCGCATTTACGAACAATTTCGCACTTTTTGCCTCCATAAAGGTAAAGTCTGTCAGCGTGGGGAATAATGCAAGACCGCCCCCGCAGCTCCCCATAATTGCAGTAATCTGAGGGATCACACCTGATGCGTATGACTGCTTCCGGTAAATTTCACCAAAGGCGTTCAGCGCATCCGTTGCCTCCTGAAGCCTCAACCCTGCGGAATCAATCAGGCCGATCACAGGAGAGCCGGTCTTCATTGCCAGATCATAAAGGTTGGTAATCTTCCTGGCATGCATCTCACCTACGGTTCCGTTCATGACGGAAGTATCCTGGCTGTAAACATACACAGGCTTACCATTGATCACTCCGTAGCCGGTCACACAGCCATCAGAAGGAGTTTCATTGGGTTTCATATTGAAATCCGTAGCCCTTGCAGTCACAAGTGCACCGATTTCAACGAAACTGTTGTCATCGAGCAAAGCTGCTATTCTTTGACTCGCTTTTGAAGTAGTACTCATGCTTTCAGTCCTCCATTTATATTATAGAAAGTAAAACAACCCAACATCGGGGAACCAAACCGGAAATCATACTTCCCCATGATTATTGTCGGTAGTAGTATACCATAAAAAAAGCAACTCGCATAGAACGAATTGCAATTTTTTTAATATTTTTCAAATTTTATTTAAATTTCTATTGGAAAAAGAAAAAATCTCTTTAATATCTGTCTCATACACCATTCCAAATCTATAGCCCCCACGGAATCCACCGTGACGATAGATTCTTGCTTATATACCGTATCTCCCACCATATACTCTATCGTTCCCACTGTCACCCCTGGCTCCACGGGCGCCGTCAGACTGTCAGCCACATTGTATGTCACTTTAATTTGCTCGTCTTCCCTCATAAGAAGTCCGTCCCGCCACAGACCGTTTGCACCTTCGGATGGCTTTGCCCCGTCCTGTGGGGCGCTGTCCCGTCCTGCAATCCGCACTTTCGTATAGGCCCGCCCCCCAAGCATGGCAGTCTGTCCGTTTTGCACCGGAATCTCCTTTAACTTTCCTTCGTCAAAAGCAATCCCTTCCTCCAAAAAACTTCTGTATTGATAATGATCAATACCATATTGCATCAATTCTCTCGTATCACTCCATTTGTAATTTTTGTTATTGGGCCATCCACAGGCCAACAACGCCACCACAAAAGTCCGCCCATCCTGTTCCAATGCACCTACATAACAATACCCGGCCTTGTTGGTAAAACCCGTTTTGCCTGTCAAAGCGCCGCTCATCATATCCAGGAAAGCATTATGATTTACACAGCTAAAACTTCTTTCATTCTCGTAAAAACTATAATCCCTGGTCCTTGTAATTTCCAAAAAGGTATCGGCGCAAGGAGATTCTTTGATGCAGTAGGACATAATTCTTGCCAACTCTCTTGCCGTAGTACAATGTTCTTTCTGCAGAACGCTTCCGTCCTCCAATGTAATTTCTTCCGTAGCGTCCAGGCCGTTAGGCGTGATAAACCAGGTATTTCCGCATCCTAATGCTTTGGCTTTCTGATTCATCAAAGCGGCAAACGCGGCCATTGCCTGTTTACTCTCTTCCACAGTATATTCCGCCGTATCCTTATCTTTCAGCGCACTCTCCAAATACTGTTTACCAATATATTCCGCCAGCGCCACCGCAGAATCATTGTGCGATTCCAACATCAAGGAATGTAGAAGCTCCCGAACTGTATATTTTTCCCCTTTCTGTATGTACAATTTTACTTTAGGCATACTTGCCGCATATGAAGACACGGTAAGCACATCGTCCAGCGCCGCGTTCTCCAATACCAAAATGCAGGTCATAATTTTCGTAGTGCTTGCCATAGCCATCGCCGTATCTTGATTCTTTCCATACAACACCCTTCCGGAATCCGCATCCATCAAAACCGCAGCCGTGGCATAAAGGGATAGTTCCTTGATATTTACCGGTGGTTCTGATGATACCTCTTGCCATATTGCTGCGTTTTCTGCATCTTCATGCCATTCAAAAGAATTCCCCTTTGCACTTGCGTCTATTTGTGTTTGGAATAGCATTAATATGCAGACGCAAAAACAGCCCCATATTATTTTTTTCATCCGATTTCTCTTCATCCCAATGTTCCAAATAAGATTTTTAATAATATATGAGGCTGTCTATTCAATTAATACTCATGATCAAGAAAACTTGCCATTTTACAAGACTTACTTCCTTAAACTTCCAGTTGAAGCTGAACCTCCGCTTCCGCCTGCTGCTTAAATTCTTCCATTTGGACAGGATTCAGAGACGGAAGATCTTCCAGACTTTTCACGCCGAAACAGCGCAAAAATTGTTCCGTCGTGCCAAAAAGCAAAGGTCTTCCCGGCGCGTCCAACCTTCCCAGTTCCATAATCAAATCGTATTCCAACAACTTATTAATGGCATGGTCGCAGCTTACCCCTCTCACACGTTCCACCTCAATTCTGGTCACAGGCTGCTTATAAGCAATAATGGAAAGCGTCTCCAATACTGTATCCGTGAGAGTCATTTTCTGCGGCGCCTTTGCAATCTTAATCAGATATTCATACATCTCCGCTTTTGTACAAAGCTGCACCGAATGTTCAAACTGCATCAGCGTAATCCCCCTGCCTTCTTTGGCATAACGCTTTGACATTTCCTCTAATATTTCCTTTGTGGTATTCACATCTTCTTCTATCACATGGGCCAAACGACTGATTTCCACGGATTCCCCCATGGTAAACAGCACTGCTTCAATCACTGCCTCCGCTTTGGTTTTCTTCATCTTCCCCACTCCTTGTCCATCTCCTGCGCTTTCAGAGACGATAATTCTACATCAAAGATGTAATAATAATATCCTCGAAAATGTTTTCCTGACTTATTGTGATTTTACTTGTCTTCATCAGCTCAAGAATGATCAAAAATGTTACAATTACCTCCATTTTACTTGCCTGTTTTTCCAACAGCTTCCTGAAACTGAACTGTTTATGTTCCCTGGCATATGCCTCCACATACAAAGTTTTTACATCCATATCAACTTCATCTTTTTCAATATTGCCGTACTGGCTTCGGATCGGATCAATCTTTTCCTCTTGCCTTCTCATGATAGATTTGAATATTTCGTGAAGTCTGCTTAACGTCATGTCCCCTATCAACTCTTCATAATTAACCGGCGCTCGATAAGCGGCAACTTCCGGCGGAAGATATTGCTCTCTGTAGAGATTCCTTGCAGCGTCCACCTGGCGGTCTTTCAGTTCCGCAGACATGAATTTACACATCTTATATTCCAAAAGCTTCTGAACCAGTTCGGCTCTGGGGTCTTCCTCTTCCCCTTCCTCGTCCACTTCCTTTGGAAGCAGCATCCTGCACTTAATGTCAATCAATGTAGCCGCCATAACCAGAAATTCGCTCATGACGTTCATGTCGCTTTGTTCCATATGCTTGATATAGTCCAGATATTGCTCGGTAATCACCACAATCGGGATATCATAAATGTCTATTTTATTTTTATCAATGAGATGAAGTAATAGATCCAGAGGGCCTTCAAATACTTCTAATTTTACAGGGATCGCCATATTAGCATCTCCGTTTCGTAACTGTTTTGATTCCAGTTCTGTTTTTTATGATAGGTTTTTATTTTACTTTCTTTTATATTTCATTGCAAGTGCTTTTATGCAAATTACGATTCTTTCCTGGGCACCTGGCTATTTTTCCATTCCAGTACCCAAAGTTCCGCCGGATTAAATAATCTGAAAGGAATCGTGTGTGTTCCCAGTCCACGGCTCAGCACCATGACTGTCTTTCCCTCCTGAAAAATCCCACCGTCATACTTTGGAAACAGGCGAATGGCTGGAGACAGTACGCCTTTTCCCCAAAACGGTACACGCATGATACCGCCATGCACATGCCCCGACAAAACCAAATCCGCTCCCCACTGGGCATATTGCGGAAAGTAATCAGGATTATGAGCCAGCAGAACGGTATGACAGTCTGCCGAAGCCTGTCCCAAAACCCCGGACAAATATGCCTGTTTCATATTTCCCACTTTAAAACGCTTGTAAAAGTATTTGTCGATTTCCGCGCCATAAATTGTAATTCCATACTGAGGAAGTTTCACATGGCTATTTATCATTGGGGTAATTCCTGTTTTCTTCAACTCTTTATCATAACGCTGTGCCATATCCCCATAGACTTCCGGATACAGCCTGATACGATGCTCATGATTTCCATTGCCATAATAGATTGGATACTCTTTCGCCAAATTCCTGAGAAGCTGCAACGCGGGTTCCAAATTTGCTTTTGGCCTTGCTGTTATCAAATCTCCCGCCACCAAAATAAAATCCGGGTTCTGCCCCCGGATTGCCGCAAGCAGCTTCTCATTATTTTTTCCGTATCGTTTGTTGTGCAAATCTGTCAACAGTACCGCGCGACAAGGCTTCTTGATTCGTCCGTCCACAGTCTCGTATTTCTTTATTACAAAACGATTGCTGTCATAAAGCATAACCCAAAACAATATCACCATGACAATTCCCGCTATAGTAATCAATATTTCCATGTTATTATCCATCACACTTTCAAATTTACTTTCTACAGTAAGAAAACTTCAATGATTTTCCGAAGATAATCTATGTAGCCGGCCTTTTCCACACTTTCCGTAAACAAAATAGGTACACTTCCAATTTCAGCGCCGTTTAAAATATATTTTGCCCTTCCCGCTTCGCTTCCTTCCACAATGGGCGCCTGCACTTTTTCCGGTAATTCCAATACTTTCTCCACCGTAGACAAATCGCTGCCGTTCACATCCAAATATCGGAATTCTCCCCCATATCGAATCCCCGCCTCTTCCGCAATTCCGCCTTCCACCGGCAGATTTTCCAAAGACTCTTGATTCCCATCCACATAAATATTACACACACTGAACCCATAAGTCAATAAAATCTGTGCATCCTGAAAACGAGCTTTGTAATCCGGCGCTCCCATTACCACTGCAATCAGGTCAATGCCATCTTTTGAAGCCGTTGCAGAAAAACAAAATTTCGCCTTACTGGTGGAACCTGTCTTCAAGCCTGTGGTCCACTGATACTGTTTCAACATTTTGTTTGTACTGGTTAAAGTAAACTCCGTCGTTCCCTGTCTGGTCTCATGAGTAATGCTTTCCATCCATATTGTGGTATAGTTAAAAATATCCGGATGTTTTGTGGTTAATTCCCTGGACATAATAGCAACATCTTTGGCGGAAGTATAGTGATTGTCGGAATCGGTTAATCCGCAGCAATCCTCAAAATGTGTATCCACCATGCCAAGTTCCGCCGCTTTTTCGTTCATCATATCCACAAACGAAGCTTCACTACCGGCAATATGTTCCGCCACCGCCACACTGGCGTCATTGCCTGACGCTACCGCTATACACTTAATCATGGTGTCTAAAGTCTGTGTCTCTCCTGCTGCTAAGAATACCTGGGACCCTCCCATAGAACTTGCGTATTCACTGGTAGTCACCTGGTCAGTCAGGCTTATCTTTCCGGCCTCAATTGCTTCAAATGTCAGAAGTAATGTCATAATTTTCGTAATACTGGCCGGACTTCTGCGTTCCGTAGCATTCAGCTCATAAATTACCTGTCCTGTAGAACTTTCCAACAGAATCACCGAAGGCGACGAAACCGCTACTTCTGCGTTTACAGGCATTACCGTTGTACACAAAAGTACAATGGTCAGAAGCAATGCAATAAAAGACCTTTTTCTAAACATAAAAATGCCACACTCCATATTCTTCTTTCTATCTAAAGAATATGTGAATGCAGCCAAAGATATTCCTTGTCAGCCAACGACGCTTCCGGCATATTGAAAGATGCACTTATATTTTGGCCTGTTGATAAAACAAACAGGTCTGTGCATAAAATAGAAAATCCCCGGTACAAAAACCGAGGATAAGCTGCTTAGTTGTATTTGCGCTTCCTAGCAGCTTCAGACTTCTTCTTGCGTCTTACGCTAGGTTTCTCGTAATGCTCACGCTTGCGAATCTCCTGCTGAATTCCAGCTTTGGCACAGCTTCTTTTAAAACGACGTAAAGCGCTGTCCAATGTTTCGTTTTCTTTTACGATTACGTTTGACATATCTTCCCGACCCTCCCTTCAGTCCCTCAAGCAACATGACTGATTGGGTTAATATTATGTATTTGCCTTCCGCACATACACAAGTATATTATATCACATTTTTTTCATACGTCAATAGGTTTTTTCCGGTTTTTACTATTTTTTCGATTTTATCTTATATGGAAGTTCCTCCCTGTCTGTTTTTGTATCTTTTCCTGGATTCATGGGTCATTATGTCCGCAAATCTGGTGGGAATAGGTATATGGCTGTCCTTTGTGACCATGGTTTTCGTCAGTGTCATTGCCATGTCCAGGTCAATGCAGTTGCCGACGGACAGAAAAAGCGGTTTCACACCCTTTTGCGTCCTCAACACCCGCCCATATACCTCACCCTCAATCACAATATCCGTATGGGCAAATTGTTCATCCTCTGGCATCAAATAGTTCACATCTCCGATTTTATAATAACTCTTAGCAATGCCAATGGTGGGTTTTTCCAGTAAAATTCCTGCATGTGTGGCAAGGCCCATATGCCGTGGGTGCAGATAACCGTTTCCATCAAAAAAGTAAACGTCTGGCTCATGTTCCAACATCCGGTTCGCTCCCAGAAATAGAGGAAGCTCCCTGAATGCAAGGCATCCCGGCACATATGGCACTTTTACCACATCCATATACTCCTTTTCTTCCAACACTTTATGAGATAGATACTCCAGTACCACAATACAGCAAACGGCATATTCCGTTTCTTCCAATTTCCAATATGCCAAGTCCACCCCCGCCACGGTTTGGATTGAGGATAACTCTATATAAGTTTCTTCTTCGGAGTCTTCTCTTGCCATGGAAAGTTCTTCGCCTGGAAAGTTCCTTTCTCTCCCTTTTCCAGGTATTCTTATTTTTGATTGCAAGGTATTCTGTATCCGAATGTATTCCTGTTCCAGACTTTCTTCCAGTTTCCTCTCCATATCACACGATCCCTTTCTCTAACAGCATCAATTTTATAACCCTTTAATTCAAAACTACATATAACCCCAAAAGCGCACCCAGAAATATAATATTGGCTGTCGTGAAAAGCACCATATACTTCCCTCTGTGGTTTCCCTCTTCCTTTCCCACATATTTATACGAGATTAAACTTGCCATAGACGCAATCAGCGTCCCCAGTCCTCCCAGGTTTGTACCAATGATTAGACTGCCAAACTCATCCGTAAACCCTGACAGCAGCAGAGCTGCGGGCACATTACTGATCACCTGGCTTGCAATAACGGAAGTAAATACCTCCCTCCCAAGAATAATATTCTGCAAGAAATCACGGAACAGAGGGATTCTCCCCATATTCCCGATAAATACAAAGAATCCTACAAATGTCAGAAGCAGAGAATAATCTACTTTTCGCAATACTTTTCTGCCCATGATAAGCAGCGTAAAAAGAACTGCCGCAAGCGCTGCCCACCAGGGAAGCACACGCCCCACCGATAAAAGGCAGACAAAAAACAGAATCCCATATACTAAAGTCATAGGATGTATCCTTTTGAGATGTAACGCTTCCTGGCCTGAAAAATCCATCTCATTCCGTTCCTGCAAACGCCCCATATCCTTCAAACGCATCCCGCTAATGACGCCCCACCCCAACAATAATACCAGTGAACATAAGGTATAGGGCAGCATCAGCAGCAGAAAATTTCCCATGGACATGCCTGACCTTCCATAGAGATACAAGTTCTGCGGATTCCCTATGGGCGTCAGCATACTGCCCAGATTCGCCGCTATGGTCTGCATAACCACCACCTTCAGCACCATCCTGTTTCGCGCCTCTTCTCCGAGCATGTTCAAGACAATGAAAGTAAAAGGGACAAAAGTAATCAGCGCAACATCATTTGTAATCAGCATACTGGAAAAAAAGCACAGCAGCACCAATATCAAAACCACGCTCAAACCGCTTTTCACTTTTCCCAAAAGCCTTCGGGCAATCCGTTCAAATACCCCCATTTCCTGCAATCCCGTCATTACACTCATCAGGCAAAATAAAATTGACAATGTATGAAAATCTATATAATCTATGTATTCTCCATCCGGCGGTATCATAAACGCCGATACCACCGCTAATAAAAGCGCAATACACAACACCGTTTCCTTTTTTATAAATATCATTATCTTCTGCATTTCATACTTACCTCAAACACAATTTTCACACCCAAAACTGCCATTCTCACAGTTTATACCACAAATATAAAACATAACAAAAACTCACCTCACAGCGTATGCAAGCCTTCATGTGAAGTGAGTTTTGTCAATTATCTCATCAATGGAAGTATCTATTCTTCCACTTCCTCCCAACTCTTCATCCATGGGATACCATCCCACAACTTTCCGGTGCGGATAAAATATTCAATGGCGGTCATTACGGCATCCTTATCCGTTGTAGTGTACTTCCGGCAAATGATGGACTGCCCATCGGAGCACTCAATATCCGTTTCTTCGTCTGAATCCAAATATTCCGGATCGTAGGTAGAAAACCAGGCGCCCTCCTCCCCCGTCAAACCACTGTTATCTCTCAAATACTGCAGAGCATACAATCCGTCACCACTCTCCAGTTCCATAATATCCTCTTCCAAATCCTCATTGTTGGTAAGGTAGATATCCCCCCATTCACCATCCCTGAGGTTTTTAAGAATTATCTCACAGTTATCCGGGGTAATTTCTTTGGGTTCGTCCGGCCAGCAGACATAATACTTCACAGAAATTCCTTCGGGAATTGCTGCCGGAACCTCATTCTTTGGGATAAATTCAATGTGTTCTTTCCAACTACTCATTTCCTGCCTCCAATTTTATAATTCCAACATTCCTTTATGCCAACTGTCCCTCCAGCACCTTTGCCGCTTCCGCAATACACTCCGGAATACCAGCCGGATTTTTACCGCCGGCCTGAGCCATATTCGGCCGGCCGCCGCCGCCGCCCCCAACTTTTCCGGCAATTCCTTTGATCAAATTTCCCGCATGGGCACCTTTCGCAAGCGCTCCCTCCGTTGCCATAGCTACCATATTGACTTTGCCGTTTTGATTGGACAAAAGAACGATAACCCCTTCCACAAGTTTCTCCTTCAACTGGTCTCCCAATTCTCTAAGTCCATTCATATCTACATTATCCACGCTGGCAGCCAAAAGTTTTACTCCCTTTACATCCACGGTTTTGTCCAGCACATCACCCAAAGCATCCTTTGCCGCCTTGCTTTTCAGAGATTCCAATTCGGAAGTAAGATTCTTCATCTCTGCCATGACATGTTCGCACTTTTCCACCAATGCCCCTGGAGTTGTCTTCAGAACCCTGCTTGCCTCTTCCAGATTTTTCTCCAGATTCTTATAATAGGCAAATACACCGCTGCCCGTCAATGCCTCAATCCTGCGAACCCCGGCCGCCACACCGTTCTCAGACAGAATCTTAAAGGCCAAAATCCCTCCTGTATTCGCCACATGGGTTCCGCCGCAAAGTTCTACAGAAAAGTCGCCCATTCTGACCACACGCACTGTCTCTCCATATTTCTCTCCAAACAATGCCATAGCCCCTGTCTTCTTCGCTTCATCCACGCTCATCACTTCTGTCACAACAGCCAGATTCTCGCCAATTTTCTCATTTACAAGCTGCTCCACTTTGTCCAATTCTTCTCTGGTCATAGCGGCAAAATGACTGAAATCAAACCGAAGCCTTTCCCCATCCACATAGGAACCTGCCTGTTCCACATGAGTACCCAGCACTTCCCTCAGCGCCTTCTGAAGCAAATGAGTGGCACTGTGATTTTTACAGGTATTTCCACGTTTCACTCCATCCACAGTTAAGGTGGCGGTATCTCCCTTTTTCAACATTCCTCTGGTGACTTTTCCAATATGCCCCACTTTACCGCCCAGAAGCTTCACCGTATCCATAACTTCAAAACTTCCGTCCTTCGTGGTAATAATACCGGTATCTCCGCTCTGACCGCCCATGGTGGCATAAAAAGGAGTCTCATCCACAATCACAGTCCCCACCTGTCCATCGGACAGCGCTTCAACCAGCTCTGTCTCTGTAGTCAATACGGTAATCTGCGCATTATGCTGCAGCCTGTCATATCCCACAAACTCTGTGGTAACAGAAGGGTCAATGGATTCATACACCGTTACATCGGCTCCCATATAATTTGTCTCTTTGCGGGCCTTCCTGGCCATTTCCCGCTGCTTCTCCATACAGACGCCAAATCCTGCCTGGTCAATGGTAAATCCTTTTTCAGCAAAAATTTCCTCCGTCAAGTCAACAGGGAAACCATACGTATCATATAATTTAAACGCATTTTCTCCCGAAAGCTCCGTCTCTCCCCGACGCTTCATTTCTTCTTCCATATCTGCCAGTATGTTTAATCCCTGGTCAATATTTTTATCAAACTTATCCTCTTCCTGCGTGAGAACATTTAAAATAAAAGCCTTCTTCTCTTCCAGTTCCGGATAGCCGTCCTGACACTCCCTAATCACGGTATCGCTTAAATCCGCCATAAATTTTCTCTGGATGCCCAGAAGCCTGCCATGCCTTGCGGCACGACGAATCAAACGGCGCAGCACATACCCTCTGCCTTCATTAGAGGGCATAATACCATCGCTGATCATGAAAGTCGTTGACCGAATATGATCGGTTATCAGACGGATGGATATATCCGCAGCTTCATCTTTCTGATATTCCACGCCTGCAATCCGGCAAACTTTGTCACGGATTGCTTTCATGGTATCAATATCAAAAACACTGTCCACATCCTGCACCACTACCGCAAGACGTTCCAATCCCATACCGGTATCAATATTTTTCTGAGACAGCTCCGTATAATTTCCATGCCCGTCACTGTCAAACTGTGTAAACACATTGTTCCAAACTTCTATAAAACGGTCGCAGTCACAGCCCACTTTACAGTCCGGTTTACCGCAGCCATATTTGATTCCTCTGTCATAATAAATTTCAGAACAGGGACCGCAAGGGCCTGCTCCATGCTCCCAGAAATTATCGCAGTCACCGTTTTCATCCCGGTAAAAACGGGTGATTTTTTCTGCGGGCACACCAATTTCCTTTGTCCAGATATCGAAAGCCTCTTCATCCTCACAATAAATCGAAGGGTACAGACGCTCTGGATCCATGCCCACCACCTTTGTGAGAAATTCCCAACTCCAGGCAATGGCCTCGTGCTTAAAATAATCTCCGAAAGAAAAATTGCCCAACATCTCAAAAAACGTCAAATGCCTGGCTGTCTTTCCTACATTTTCAATGTCTCCCGTGCGCACACATTTCTGACAGGTGGCCACTCTGCGCCTGGGCGGAATCTCCTGCCCCGTAAAATAAGGCTTCAGGGGCGCCATACCCGAATTGATAATCAACAAACTGTTATCGTTGTGTGGTACCAGAGAAAAGCTCTTCATTTTTAAATGCTCTTTGCTCTCAAAGAAATCAAGAAACATTTTTCTAAGTTCATTCACGCCATATGATTGCATGGGTTCCTCCTCCAAATCCGCAGTATCATTCATTTATCCGTCATTATTCTATTACTGCCCGGTAAATCATTTCTCACGGAAATACATCTATCTCCGACATGATACATTATAGCATGAATTTCGAGTTTGTATAGTAGTAATCCTAAAAACTTTTCTTGCATTACCAGTTTCCTATTCATAAAAAAGCCGTTGGACAGCCATACCATAAACACAACCACACAATGTTTCCCTTCTTTTCCACCCCAATCTCATACATTTTTTTGCATATATTACAGAAAGTAGCTGAGATTTGCCCTTTGCCAAAGGAAATCTAAGCTACTTTCTTTCATGTTCCACAACAAATATGACTTATTTCACAAAGAAAAATTACCAGCGATCGTTCTTCAATCTAAAGGACTCCATTAAATTCTTCAAAAGCGTTGCCAATGAAGACAATTCTTCACTAGCGGCGGCACACTCTTCACTGGTAGCAGAATTGGTCTGCACGACAGCGGATATCTGCTCGATTCCATCGGAAACCTGAGCAATTGCCACAGTCTGCTCTTCTACCGCACTTACCACCACGCCCATTTTCGATGTCACGTTACCGGCATATTTACTTGTCTGGTCCAAAGCCTCGGTCACTTTGCCCACCACATTACTTCCCTCTGTGACAGCCGTAATAGACCGCTCAATCAACTCTTTTGTCGCTTTTGCCGCTTCATCGGACTTTGCAGCCAAACTGCTCACTTCTTCAGCCACCACTGCAAATCCCCTGCCCGCTTCTCCCGCCCTGGCAGCTTCCACAGCGGCGTTCAAGGACAAAATATTAATCTGAAAAGCAATATTTTCAATGGTTGCAATAATTGTACTAATTTCTTTTGAAGTGCCGGAAATATTTTCCATGGCTACATTCAACTCTTCAACACATCCTATGCTGATGCCTAAGTGGGCGCCAGCCTTATCCACAAATCCCCCTGCTTCCTGCACATTAGAAAGGGTCTGTCTGGCACTTTCGGAAATATTGGCAATGGTAGCGGAGATCTGTTCCACCGCACTCGCCTGCTCGGTAGCTCCCTGGGCCAAATTCTGCGCGCTGCCGGATACACTGTCTGCACTTACATAAACCTGATCGGCGCTGGATGCAATTTTACCCATGGTATGATTCAATCCTTGCTGAATCTTCTGCAAGGACACTTCAATTGACTTAAAATCTCCTAAAAACTCCTGACCAGTACCACGTGTCAAATCACCGTCTGCTATAGCGCCCAACACGTCGTCAATTTCACTGATATAAGACTTTAAACGTACAATGGTGTCTTCAAAAATACGACTCAACACACCGATTTCATCATTGGAGCGAATATTAATCTGAACTGTTTCGCCCCTTTCCAGCCCCAAATCACCTCTCTCTAAACGCTTTGCAGCCTGCGTAATTTTTCCCAGGGGACCGGATACACACTTTCTCAAATACGCTGCCATAATCATCACACAGATTAAAATGGTTACTATGCTTAACACCGCCGCAAGCGTAATTACCCTGTCGGTTTCACGATTGGCTTCCACCCTGGATATCCCGGCAAAAATCAGACCATTGACCCGTCCGTCATCTCCTCTTGTAGGAACATAAGAACACAGATAACTGTCGCCTAAAATCGTCGCCTCTCCCACATAACTCTTCCCTTGTTGAAGAACAATGGTATTCAGATCGGAAGATAATTTAGTACCTACCACTCGTTGGCCGTTCTGCGTCACCGTGCTATAGGCTCTGGTATCCCCCTCAAAAATAGTAAATTCACAATTCATACGACTTTTCAGTCCGTCCAATAACTGATTCAAGTCCTCCCCGTCAGATACTCGACTAAGCTCATACGCCAACGCATTTGTGCCATTCGTGCAGCGTTCCTCCTGCATCCTTGTAACCAGCGAATTGAACATATAGACACATACAGCCATTGCCAATATAACAGAAGTCATCTGCATGATTACAACGACCAATCCTATTTTCCTTCCAATATGCCCATGTTTTTCATTCTTTTCGCCATTCATTTCCATTCCTCCGTTTTTCCATATGATTTTGGTTATGTACAGCAACACTTTTATTATAACATAGACCATAGACTTTTGAAAACCCATTTTTCTATTTTAAACTTTGGATTTTAAAAAAGAAGCCATTTCAGATCTGGCTTCCCTTTTTCAGCATATATCATTTGCTTTCTTAAATTTTAGCTTTCTTTTATTTTGGTTTCTTTTCCGACGCCTTTTGCTTTAATTCATCCAGATCCTCTTGAAATCTCTCGGATGTCATGTTAGGATTATCCCGAATCAGATTCCTCTGAATAATATCTTTTAATCCGCCCAAATACCGCCTTACTTCAAGATTTATAACATACTTTGTCTTCAGCTCAAAAATCTCTTCTTTGACACTTTCCAGGTATGCTGATGATTTCGACTGTGCCGCCTGCTTAAGACTGTCTAGTCTACTTTCAATTCCTGTGACCACATCCTCCATACGAACCGCTCTGATGTTGTTCACACTTTCCACAAAAGCCTCTTTATAATTTTCCATCCCATGATTCGCTGCCGCAATAATGGCCTCCAGCCGTTTTTGAATATGAAGCAGCTCTTCTTTCGCCTGTTCCATTTTAATCAATAATTCTCTCAGATCCACAGCCGCCTTAAACGACAGCGTAAAATCTACCACAATTCCCACTGTCAATATAAACGTAAGTATGTTGAGAGCCGTACCCGGTATGGAAAAAACAAATTTTTCAACAGGCACATGAAGAATCTCCGTCATTAAAATAGTCAAAAAGCCCCAGGAAATCGTAGTAGTAAGACATATATGTCCCTGAAAATTGAATTTTTTCCTGGAATAATCCCAATAACGCACCTTGAACAGCTTCTCCATGACCACGCCTGTCACATATTCCAACAATGTAGCTCCAACACATCCCGAAAGATAGGTTAAGACAATACTGTCTCTAAAGGGCATAGAAGCTACCAGCATCATCATAGCCCCGCTTCCATATATGGGAAGAAACGGCCCCCGTAAAAAGCCTCTGTTTGTCAAATGTCTCTTTCTGACGGACACCCAAACCGATTCAACGCACCATCCCATAAAACAATATAAATAAAAAAAGAACAGCCATTGAACCAATGAATATGAATACATAACAACCCCCTCATCTATACACGGCCGCTTCCAAAGCCAGCCTGCCTTTTTTCGTCTCACGCAATTCTCCAGTCAGCGTAAACTTGCCAAATCCTCTGGCATTTACCGTTTCTCCAACTTTCAGCAGCCGTGAATTATTTTCACAAAGCCGCCCGTCCACATATACCTTTCCTGCGCGGAACAGATCCAGACTTTTTTCTCTTGACATATTATAAACCTTAGCAAGAACCGCGTCAACTCGCAGAGACTGCACCTGTATGCTTACGGGTACAGGTTCTTCCTGCGGAATGTTTTGAAATTCCTCTGTTACAGCGCATTTTACATGGGTATGTTTCACCTGTGCCAAATTCTGACAAATGAATTCTCCAATGGAATCCAAACAAAAAAGGTAGGCCTGTTTTTCTCCTACCTTAATATCGCCGAGAACACCACGCTCAATTCCCAGATTCATCAATGCCCCCAGAAAATCCCTATGAGAAAGCTCGTCTGCAAATTTCTGTGCCAATGGACGAATATGAATACATACAATAGGAAATTGCATTTCATACCCCAATTCCTCAGGGCTGCCAAAGCGAACCACTCTTCTGTCCGCATTTTCACAGCCGCCCCAAAGAGAATAACCCGCATATCTAAGCTTCGTTTCCTCCTGCCAGAAAATATCCTGTTCCCCCAGCCCTAAAAACCCGGTAAAGGTATAGATACTTTGCTGATAAGATTTGTCTGCCAAATCGTGCAATCTGTTCTTTATCTGTTGTAAATCTTTGTCTCTACTATCCTGTGCCATCGGTTCATACTCCCCGCACACTTTCTTTTCCAATCTGCCGTTACAAACATTTTCTTTTCTTCATCTGTAACATCTTTTTCTATCATGTAAAACTAATCACTTCTTCTTTGGGCGCTTTCGTCTTTTCTACGCTGACAGCATGCAGAATCGGCCCTTCGCCATTGTAGTCTTTCCAATATTCTTTTGACACGGTAGCAGTCACCTTTACCCATTCCTTTTGCTGTAAAGTCTCCGCTCCTTCATATTCGCAAGCATAACCCAAAAATGCCATATCATCTGCACAGCAAGTCATAGCCATACGTCCTGGTACAAAATATCCTTTTGGAAAATTCTCCGGTTTCAGGACCATTGCCACAAACTGCAGTTTTTTTCCCACATAGCGTTCCACATGCTCCATAGAATCCAAATACCATACGCCATATCCTTCATTGTCTAATACAATGGTATCCTGCTTTAAATCATAGGGCAAATCTTCCTCGAAAATCTCATCTATTTCCCCATTTGCGTCTTCAAAAATCACATCCGCCGAAGCATTTACCGCCTTGATATTACGTTTGTACGCATTTAACTGCTCTCGCACTGTATCACAGCGATTAAAAATTATCATCTCCGATTTGCGTATCATTTCAGCTAAAAGGGAACGCATGTTAGTATAATACATGGGAAAAGTAGAACCGTCAATCATCGTAATTTGCTGCTCTATTTTCCAATACCAGGGCAATTTTGCATTTTTGTAATTCCACATTCCATTATATTCAATAATGATTCGTTCCGGTTTATGCAGCTTTTCTAAGTCTGTCAGATGCGCCGGATTGAAATCTTCTTCCTTGTCAATCAGTTCTATCTCCGTGCGGGTTTTCTTCAGAAGAATGGGATCATACTCGTTTTCCCCTTCCTCACAAAGTATCAACAAAGTCTTGCCCCTGACCTGGAAATACTGTTGGGCAAGCGTGAAACATATAAATTCTGTCTTACCGCTTTCCAGAAAACCATTGATCATATATACAGGTTTCATTTTCACTCCCCCATTCCTACAGGAACAGTTCTTCCAATTTATCCTCTTTCAGCTCCGCACCGATGACACAGAATTTACCGGTCACTTCAGGTTTGCCTGTTCTAATATCATGCTCCTCCGGTACATAATCAAAATAAATCCATGTACCCTCTTCGGCGGGCACCATACCTTTTGCACGCAGAATTGCACCATATTCCCCGCTGTCTAACGCTGTCAGAATATTTTCGATTTTCTCCATGGTGTATTTTGCCGGAGATTCCTTGCCCCAACTGGTGAAAACTTCATCTGCATGATGATGTCCATGATGTTCATGACCGCAGCTACATTCGTGGTCATGGTGATGATGCTCATGGCCTTCTTCATCGTGATGATGACCGCAACATTCCTCTTCATGATGGTGATGTTCATGGCCTTCTTCATCGTGATGATGGCCGCAACATTCCTCTTCATGATGGTGATGTTCATGGCCTTCTTCATCGTGATGATGACCGCAACATTCCTCTTCATGATGGTGATGCTCATGGCCTTCTTCATCGTGATGATGACCGCAACATTCCTCTTCATGATGGTGATGTTCATGGCCTTCTTCGTGGTGATGATGGCCGCAACATTCCTCTTCATGATGATGCTCATGTTCTTCTGCAACATGCGCCAACATTTCTTTCATCATGTGGTCCAGCGTATCCGCTCCCTCTATGGTTTCCAGAACCGCTCTGCCGTCCAGCTCTGTAAGCGGTGTTGTAACAATTGTTGCTTTGACGTTATGCTCCCGAATTAATTTAACACATTCTTCCACCTTCTCTGGGCTTGCCTTATCCGTTCTGCTTAAAATAATTGTTCCCGCATATTCTATCTGGTTGATAAAAAATTCTCCAAAATTCTTAATATACATTTTTGCTTTAGACGCATCTACCACAGCCACAGCGCTGTTCACCTGTACCTCCAGGTCTGCCGCCACATTTTCAACTGCCCTGAGCACATCTGAAAGCTTTCCCACACCGGAAGGTTCGATTAAAATACGCTCCGGCGCATAAGTTTCAATCACTTCTTTTAAAGAAGCACCAAAATCACCTACCAATGAACAACAAATACAGCCGGAATTCATCTCCTTAATCTCAATTCCAGCCTCTTTCAGAAATCCGCCGTCTATGCCGATTTCACCAAATTCATTTTCAATCAAAACAGTCTTACCGCCGTCCAGAGCTTCCTTTAAAAGCTTCTTAATCAACGTTGTTTTCCCGGCGCCAAGGAAACCGGAAAATACATCTATTTTTGTCATATTTGTCCATCCTTTCTTCAGACCCTGCATTTTTACCAAATCATGTCAAAGTCTGCTCTGCCAACTTTCATTTTGACCTATATTTTAAAAGTTGTCAATAAGATGAATCTTAAAGTTTTCTGAAAAAAGCCTAAATGCTGATAAAAGATTTGCTACAAACGAAAAATCTGTTTTTTTAATTTCATTATCCCATCAGCAATACCAGGCATATATCTCCACATAATATATTTAATCTTATCTTTATTGTTAGCTATTTCTCCCCTTTTCATATGCTCTTTCGCAACTCGGTCAGCATATGCCTCAAATTTCAAATCAATCGCACCAAAAGAATTCCCACATGTGATAAATTCCTGCAGACATTTTACCAATCCTTCTTTCATCGGCACAAACTCATAATTACTGTTACAAACCTGACAAATTTTCTTACTGTCAAACTTCCGATCATAAAGTCTGTCATAACAAATCTGATACCGGAATCCTACCGCTTCTGACACATGCCCGGAATCTTCTTCCCAATATACTTTAGGTCGTTTTCCAGTTAATGCTTCCAGCTCATTTAAATAAAGTGCAAGAACATCCTTCCATTTCATTGAATCATTGCCTGCAATCTGAAATTCCGCCGATAACGCTTTCGGATTTGCCGCCAAATCCGCCATAAGCAATGCAACGTCTCCGCCAAAAGTCATAGTTGTAGTTTTTTCCCCGATATCTTTTGAGAAAACGATTGCCTTACCCTTTAACGCCCGATATAACCATTTTTCTTTTTCAAAAACCCCCAACTGCAAACGCTCGGAATTATATGTAATATATGGACGAACAATTGTCCAATTTTCGTATCCTGATGTACGCAGTATTTCCTCCTGTCTGGCTTTTGCTAAAGCATACTCATCCGTTTTCCTATATATTTCATCCTCACATACATCTAATAATTTTGGCGTTTCTTCTGTTATGACATTATTCTTTCCCACATCCGCATATACCCGGCTTGAACTCAGGAAAATATATTGATTTGTATTATTTAAAAATAAATGAACCTTGCTGCGAAATTCATCTGTACCATATACCATAAAATCAAAAATAACATCATATCTTTTCTCTAAGACCGTCTTTAGAAAGGTTTCTTCATGGGCGTTTCCAATGAGGTAATTTAAATTTTTACATTTGGAATCTCGCTTTACTCTAGTCGTAACACTGACCTGACTTCCCCGTTCTGCCAATATTTTAACCAACTCCGCCCCTATGGCACCAGTTCCACCTAAAACCAATACATTCATTATTTGTTTTGTCATTTTTTTATTACCTTTTTTAATCTCCGAATATTATTTTCACCTATAATTCCTTTTATGGCGTCCTTTGCAGCTCTTGTAGCCGAGATTTCCAAATTACATAATGTTTTCAATGAATTGCTTTCATCCGTTTCATTTGTAAACACCTCAAAAATAATTGGTCTTTCCAATATCTGAGGATTCAAAAAACGTTCTACGTTTTCCAAATATGCCTCTTTATCAGAAGCACACAGATACTCGAACCCCAATGCTAACGCATAGTTTCGGACCAAAGTACCAGATTTATTTCCATAATGCCCGGCGGCTGCCATAAATGAATCTGCGGCTTCGCCAAACGCATGTGCCGGATGATTATAATTTTTAAATTCTATACCCTTGCCATTATTTATCAGCATCAGACGTAAATTACTGCCCACATGCCGATTTCCTAACACATTCATATCATAGAAAAATCCCAAATCCCCCACAATCCCAAAATGCAGTTTAGAAGGATCTGCCAACGACGCGCCAAGAAGGGAGGACACCATTCCATCAATTCCAAAACCTCCCGTATTTGCATAACATTGAATATTGTCAGATATCTCAAAAAATCCCCAATTACGAACTGTATTTAAGATACCCAAATAAAGTACACTCCCTTTGGGGAGATTTTTGCCCGTGTGCTGTGCAATCCAGGCATTTCCAAAAGGTAATTCCGGCACCTTTGCCCTGATTCTTTCTACCTCCTCTGAAAATTCCGTATAATATGTGGTATTGGACTTTTCTTTATCATTTAATGCCAATGATATGTATTGTGCAAAAAAATCTATTTCTTCCATCTCAAAAACTTTTGTCAGCTTTTTAAATGTATCTCTTATCTCACCATCAGGGCTTACTCTCCATACTTCCTTAGGCTTTAAATTACATCCATATGCCCCTACTTCTCCAATATGAATCATAATATCAACATCACGGCACGGGGATTGATAATTATCCTGGCTCAACAGCAATGAGGGGGAAATACCATACTTCCCATTATAATTACTAAAATGATCCCCTACTACAACCCCATTATACAATTCACAAAAACGCTCCACGTTTTTTGTGAATTCTAAATTCCATTCCATATGTGCTCCCACATATATCGCAACACGTGACGCCTGCAGCTTTGGTTTGACTTCACTGTATCCTACCCTTTGAATTACCTTCACAGGCGGAATTTCCTTCACCGAAAAACATTTCTGATAAGAAGTAATCAAATTAATGTGTACTGGTCCCCCTCCGTGACGAAACAATTCTAACAACGCATTGTTAATTGCCACCCCACATGCCCATTCATCTTCCGCATCATGAATTGTCGGAAGCTGAATACTAAGTTTGGCAATATCATTCATGGGTCTTCCTCTATCTGTAACCTGCGGAATCAACTGCCCAATTCTTCCAGAATGTTGCGAAGATGTAATGGCAAGTACTGGAAGCTTTCGATAATATGCTTCTGTCATCCCAGGAACATAGTTTCTGGATGCGGTGGCTCCCGTACAGCTTAACGCAACTGGTTCTCCACTCTCCGCTGCCAGCCCGCAAGCTATATATGCGGCTGAACGCTCATCGACGGATGAATATATCTCAAAATACGGGTCTTCCTGTATACTGCCTATGAAACATATATTTGTTGTTCCCGGACTGGCAATGACTTTCCTGACCCCGTGTTTTTTCATTAAGTAAATCAGCATTTGAGTATTTCTTTCTGTTGTGTACATGCGAGCGAAATTACCTCCCTTTAATTTATTCTTTCCTATTTCTCATTTTTTCTTTCGTTTAAAAATATAACTCTTTAGTCTTTCAGGACTACTTTGCAAAATAAACTGAAGTGCTAATTTGAAATTTGGATTTCTGAAATTAAAAGCCAAAAGAAATAGATTGGGAAATATAATACATATAATCATTTTTATCAGCAATGCGCCAATTCCCACCCCTTGTACAAAATTACATATCCACCATGTCAAACCCGCTGTCACAAACATCATACCCATATAAGTATACTGAGTCAGCAAGTAATGTACATACTTCTTTTTTGAACAAAAATAGTGTTTAAACAGTACCCATCCTCCAAACGGCATATTTACAAAAAAGATACTGACTATTGTTGAAATTATAATACCTGGCAAGCCTATCTTTTGCACCAGATAGATATTTAATATCAAATTAACAACAGAAGAAATCAGCGGCACAAATTTCCCCTGCCACCAAAGCCCTACCGCTTCCCTAAATACCCAGCAGATATCGCCCACTTTATATAAAAAAAAGTACACTACAAATAGCATTACTGAGACATTTGTAAGCATATTTTCTTCCCCTTGCCACAATCGAATAAAGGGCTGATAAAGTGAAAGAAGACAAGAAGACCACCATATTACAATCCAACAATACATCATATGAAATTTGCGGAAATTCACATAGTTCTTTTCTTTGTCCTGTGTAACGATGGCATTGCCTACCGCCGGAATCAATGCTGCCTGAACAATGCCAAGAAAACCCATTAAAGATGTAATGATATAATAATATCCATTATATATTCCTAAAATTTTTAATCCTAAAAAGGCTGAAATTACAATTGAATCAACAGATGTCAATATAACATTTCCAAGCTTCTGAAATAACATTCCACCTACCTTAAAAGTAAGTTCTCTTTTTTCATTTTTATCTATATTACCTCTACATACATATTGCGGGAAATACTTCTTAGCTAATTTTACAATACATAAATTATTTAGACATGTAATCATTGGTATGACCAAAACATATACATAATAGTTGCCAAAACATATCAAAATAATAATTTGCAAAATACTAGATAAACAGTTTAACCCCATACTAATTTTACTTGTAATATCTGTTCTTTGATGTGCAACAAATAGGGAATTGTAATATGCAAAGAGAAAATATCCTAATACATTATTAAATAAATATATGATAAACAGGATATGTAAACTTATTCCTTGTGGAATATCATCAGCTACTAGAAAATTTAGAAACGGCAACACAAAAAATCCACAGCACAATATAATTGTACCAATTATATGATAACTTTTTCTATAAAAATTTAACAGAGAACAAATTTTTTCATTGTCATTTTCCGCAATTGGACGGTACATACTAAAAACAAGCGCACTCCCAATCCCCAATTCTGCCAAATTTAATACCTGCAAAAGAGAAGTAAACAAACTCCCTAATCCAACATACTGCATTCCCATGGTATATATCATGATTGTCCGAGTGACAAAAGGCAATACAATGGTTACTAATTTACCTATGCTCCCCCATATAATATTTCTAAATGTATTTCTTGTACGACTCATTCAGTATCCATCACCCCTACTCTGCATCAGAAACTTGAAACTTTTTAGTCAATATTTTATTTTAAATTCATAGATTTTTTTAAAAATTCTATTACCTTTACGCGCTCCTTTGCAAGAATCTCATAGCCCAAATCATAATCACATTCAAATAATTCATTATGCAGTCCACTATCGACAAATTTCCGTTGCAGTTTAAATTTTTTAAGCAATGTATCTATGCGTGACATCATATTATTTTGCGTATCTTCTCTCTTGTACACAAGAAAAGGTTTCCTAAATAGAAAAGAAAATACACATGCGTGAAAAGAATCTGTCAGCACAAGCTTAGCTTTTGATAATAAAAAAATAAACTCTTCAGGACCGGATACATATAATTCCGGTTGATCACGATCTAGTAAATTGTATACTTGCAGTTTATTTTCTTGCGCATACTTCTCTATATCCAAATTAATTCGACTTGATTTTCCACCTAAAAAATAAGTAAAAATAAAAGGAACAGACTCAATATTTTCGGGTTGTTTTGCTATTTTTAGCCACTCTTCCGCATCCAACATCATTGTAGGATCTATTAAAACCATAGCATCTTTTCCAGTTAATTCTTTTACTATTTTTGCCCCGCTTTCTTCTCTTACAGATATGAACGGGATATCCAATAAATGTTTTCGGAACCAGCAAGTCCATTCATCCGGCAACCGCTCAATTCCAAAACTAGGTGAAAAACAAACTTTTTTTCTCGGTTCAGTAAAAGCCAGCAAATATATATTTTTTTTAATTCCAACCGAATCATACCAATTTACATTCCATACCTGGTCACTTCCAACTATAAAAAAATCTGACTTTAACTTTTTTAATTTTTCCATAGTGTCAACTTTACATATATTTATATATTTGTTGTTAAATTGATAAAATTTTTTGCACCTTTTTATTTCATACATCCAATAAAAAGTATCGCCCGGCAATTTATATTTAAAAATTTTTTGCAGTGCAGCTTTTATTAACTGTTTTCTACTAATTATATCATTTTCAAAAACCAGAGTATCAGAATCAATACCTATTTTTTTCAATATCATTACTATTGCATAATTTTGAAAACGATTTCCATAATTTGGATTTGAATTATAAATAGTCACAATGCTTGCCTTCATTAAGTAAAACTTTCCTCTCTTTGATCGTGATATTTTATTTACCGTTGCACTTATTTATCAAATATTTTTACTATTTTGGGCGAGACATTTATATATATCATAGTTTCCACCAATCTTCTTCTCCATTTGCCCAATAAATTCCTGTGCAATGCAAACCACACCTTCCTCACTTCTTCTAATTCATGATATATTCGTCTGCTTAATTCATGCTGCCCTTCATAAAATGCTATTTTCATTATCTTTTGTCCACTATAATACATTCGTTTTTGTGCCAGCACTACAAGTTCTTCAGACCCATAGTCATATATATTTTTTAACACTTTTTTCTGAGAATCAAGTTCTGTCAGCCTGGCCGGTGATAATGAAAAATCTTTTGAAGCACTCTCTTGCCTATTTCGATAATTATAGATAGGTATATTAAGCAAAGCAATATTATCAGCTCGTTCCAAAATCTGAATCATCCACAATTCATCTTCTCCAATACAAAGTTCTTCATCAAACAAAGATTCCACCATTATAATTTTTCTTCTAAAAAGTTTATTCCACAACATGGGAGAATAATCTCCAAATATCTGCGCAACTCCTGTATCTCTGTCTACAATGCCATGTTCATTGGGAATAATTTTTCTTAATACCTTCCCTGATTTGTCATCAATTTCATTATACCCTCCAAATACGGCATCTATTTTTTTACTCTCATTCATCGTTTGGACAAGCTTTTCTATCATAAAAGTTTCTATATAATCATCAGCGTCTACAAATGCAATATACTCTCCTGTACACATTTTCAATGCAACATTTCTTGCTGCACTTACCCCTCGATGCTGCATATGTATCGCTTGAACTCTATTATCATACTTAGCCCATTTATCACAAATTTCCCAACTATTATCAGAAGAACCATCCTCTACAAGAATAACAGCTATTTCTTTATAAGTTTGTGCAGTAATACTTTCCAGACACTTATCCAGATACTTTTCAACATTATATACAGGAACTATAATATTCACCAAACCATTTCCGTTCTGCTGTACTGTCATAGTATTTCACCTTCATCTATTTTATAATAAACCCTTTTTGCACTCTTAATTAATATTACCACTTACTGCAAATATCCTAAATTTACACACTCATTTGATTTTATTTCTTTATTTTTTTATACACTTCCGCAACAAAAACAGGCCATATTCTAAAATTACTATAAATAACTTTTTTAAGTTTACTATTTACTTTATTAGAGTATCTTTTCCATACTTTATCATATTTTTGCAATATATATTTTTCGCACTTTTTTTTAAGAGAAAGATCTTGTAACATTTTAGCTTGTGCAAATAATTTTATAGAAGAAGCAAAATAATCATTAATAACAATTTTCATCAACTTTTCTTCATTGTTATTTTGAAAAAATGTAATCGCCTCTTCTTTGGCATCTAATCCATCTAATCGTTTTTCAGAAAATTTTACTGTCATTATACTACCTGGTCTTGTTCTATAATAATATAATTCTTTTTGAACAATTCCTACTCGAAGTGAATAATATAGTAATTTATAAGTCACAAAGATATCTTCATGATATCTGCCTTTTGGATATACAATTTCATATTTATCAAACAATTCACGTTTATACATTTTATTCCATACTACAAGTTCAATATTTCTTTCATCGTTATGATATATTCTCTCAATAACTTCCTTTCCCGTACAAATATCAATATCATAATCATCACTATTATCTATATTTCTTTCATCCAATATGGCGTTTTCTAAAACTCTCTTAAAAAAACATGCTGAAATATCCAAACTGTATTTTTGAATCGCATTATACAATGTTTCAACAATATTGGAACTAACATAATCATCTGAATCAACAAATAAAATATATTGACCTTCTGCACTGCTAATACCCTGGTTTCTTGCCTCTGATACTCCGCTATTTTTTTTATGAATTACTCTGATTCTTTCATCAATTCCCGCATAATAGTCACAAAGATCTCCACTGTCGTCTGATGATCCATCATCAATTAAAATAATTTCTATATTGGAATAAGTCTGTATACAAAGTGAATCTATACATCTATTAATATATTTTTCTACATTGTAAACTGGTACTATTATGCTGACCAACTCATTCTTTTCACTCATATTTTCCTCCACTTACGAAATATTCTCCATAGTTTTTACTTTAGGAGTTATATTTGCTATTGCCAAAAGCAAAAACAAACTTTCCATCGGATAATAAGACGAAGCAAGACCACATATCATAAATGTAAAAGAAGTAGCTAATAATATAAAATCCACAAAACCATTCTGATTTTTATTTACATTTCTAAATGAATAATTATACAGCATTATAATTGCAATAAATCCCACTATTCCACCTGTTGCCAAAAAGTGTAAAAACAAATTATGCGGACAACTAACCCAATATCTGAAATATGAAAGATACTCCTCATTCAGAGCATAGTTTCCATATCCCAAGATAGGATGAACTTTTACCGCCTCTATCACCCTTTCCCATATATATATCCTATTTGTAAGAGTTACATCTCTATGTAACAGATAATATAAACTAGATGCAAATAATTTTTGTACTTGAAATACTGCAACGAATACCCATAAAATAATAGCATACGCTATTCCTTTGCCACTTGTGAACAAGGATGCAATTTTATCTTTTTTGTCTCCTATAAACTTTACTGCGATTTTTCTATTCATAAAAAATAATACACATACATAAGTCAAAAGTGAAACAATTGCTGTAACAGCTTTCGTCGCAAAAAAATCAAAAAATACCATTAAATATATAAAATAATCTATTTTTTTAAGAGTACCATTTTCATAAAAGGCCCCCCACGTCAAAACTCCAATCATTGGTATTAAAATCATAATAATATCATTATCAAACCCCAGAAACAAGCTAGATACATCAAACCCTAAAATAATGGTTATTGTATTAGCTATTAGATAGATAACCAATATCAATCTCAAACTCTTTATCAATTGTATAATATTCTGTGTAGCTGACATTTCTACTAATATGGTAATCATTAAAATCAGCAAAAATCTTATTAAGACATTAAAACTCCACACATCCAAATATAGTGAATAAAGGTTGTACCATCCCCATATCGCTAATTCAAACACAAAAAGTTTAGAGTAATGATTATATAAAGCATAAGTAAGCAGTAAAAATACACACAAAATTACTCTTCCCACATCCCATATCATTTCTGTTATTCGTATTTGCACAAAAATTTCTGGCCTATATATAAGCAAAAGCGAAATGAACAAAAAAATTCTATTTCCGTAAATATTTTTTATTTGATAAGTTGGTCTATTTGTCATATTCATTCCCTATTAATCTTCATTTACTTTTAATTTATCTTAAATTAAAGCTTATGCTTCAATTTATTAATGAAATATTTATCCGTTTTTCTTATAATACAAAAATGAACTTAGCAAATCCGCTCTACATACAATCATATATCCGTTTCAATTTATCAACAGTAATACCAATCGAAAAGCTTTCAGCCTTTTCTTTTGCCTGTTCAGAAATATTACAAACCGCTCCTGAACGTATATCTTTTATGGCTTCTTCAATTTTTTCAGATAACGAAAGGACGCTGATTGTATTAGCTAAATACCCTGTTTTTCTATCCTCTACAATTTCTGGAATTCCACCAACGGCATAGGCCACACAAGGAATTCCGAACGCCATTGCCTCTACGATCGCAATCCCAAAGACTTCCTGGAAAACTGAAGGATAAATAAATATGCTGGCGCTCTTCAAAAAGGGGGTTATATCCTGTTGTTCACCATAAAATTCAACAATATCTTTTATATTCAATTTTTCTGCCAATTGCTCCAAAGCTACTCTTTCCTCGCCTTTTCCTACAATAGAAAGTTTAATATCATACTTTTTCCTTAGCACCGCAGATGCTGCCAATAAATTATTGAGTCCTTTTTCTTTGCTTAACCTTCCTATAAAGGTAAGATTATAAGGAATTTCTACAGATAACTGAAATTCTTTTCCTTGTATCAGTTTATCTAACCCGATCCCATTATACACAACAACAGATTTTTTATCAGGAATTCTAAATTCAGACATATAGCTTCGTCTTCCTGCTTCTGAGACAAAAATTACTCTATCTGAACAATCTAATCCCAACTGAAACATAAAATGCGCTAATAATTTCTTTATTCTGTTGTTATGGAAAAAATACTTTTCTTCGTAACATGAATGAACATATGTAACAAATTTCTTCTTTAATGATTTTGAAAGCAGCCAATAATATAGTTTTAAAAACGGATCCCCATGATGAACGACAATAATATCATATCCTCTGGCTATTTCCTTCAATTTTCTATATTTATGAAAATTCAATTTTTTACTGTCTTGCTCAAAACAATATGTCTTTAATCCCTTCTGTCTCATCTGTTCATAGGTTGAGCCTCCACGGAATAGAAAACAAAAACCATTTTCAAATGTACTTTTCTCCCCCATATCCCTGCATAAACTCTCTATTCCGCCAGCATCTCCACTGGTAAGCAAATTCAGCACTTTCATTTCACTCCACCATTCTGTCTCAAATTAGCCTTAATCTCCATAAGCCCCAAAATCCACCTTCACCAATCCGTGACCTCTTCTTTCTTCCACCGGCGGCAACTGCATATAATCTCCATACAAATGTTCCAAATAACTTTTCTTCTCTTGAAATGCCGGAAAATATTCCGTCTCAAATTTCACTGGTTCCAGTTTTTCAACCCATTTTCGCTCTATGGACTCTCTTTCATATGTATAAGCCCCGTCTGCGACTACTTTCCTTGTATGTAAATGATTATATTTCTGTTGGGTTTTCCTGAAATAATTTTTTACCGCCTCATATGGAAACAACTTTGAAAACAATAAAAAAACATAATATTTTACTGCGGACTTTGCACTTGTTTTCATATTGGTACCCATGCCCTTCTTAATCCAAAGAAGCCTTTTACAGATAAAATATTTCTTTCCCTGCTTTTTTCTTTCTTTTTCATTATCAGGAACTGCGTCAAAGGGAAATATATCAATAAAAATTCCATTTTCCATGCCGCCAACTTCGGAAAATTCTTCCACAACCCTTGTCCCTTTCAGCCGAACCTTGGCAAAAGAAAAGGGATATTGCATATCGGTATCCCAGGTCTGTAGATAAAACGCATCTCCCAACTCCCTATTGCAAACCTTGACAAAGCGATTGTATTCTTCACGGTTCATGCCAATATCCATATCATCGTCCCAGGGAATAAATCCTCCGTGTCGAACTGCTCCCAGTAAAGTACCACCAATCAGAAAATATTTTATATCATATTTTTCACAAATACGTTTGACTTCAATGGCAATTTTCAATTCTAACTGATGTATCTTCTCTAATTGATGATCCAAATCCATAATTATCTCCCTTATATGCCTTCAAAAATTTATTGATGATTCAAATCCTTTTTTATTTGTGTTGTGCTGATTTCCGGCGTTCTCGGAAGATATACGACTTCAACCCCTTCATCTTTCAGAAAATCAAATTTCCCTTCCCAATCGTCACCCATCACAAATGTATTTATGTGATATTCATGAACGTCCGTCCTTTTCTGTTCCCAACAAGTCTCAGGAATCACAAGATCCACATACCTAATGGACTCAAGAAGCTGTTTTCTCTGTTCATAATTAAAGTAGCACTTTTTCTTTTTTTCATTCCAGTTAAACTCATCCGTAGAAAGAACGACAATCAGATAATCTCCATATTCTTTCGCTCTGCGGAGAATATTAATATGTCCGTAATGCAGTAAGTCAAAAGTTCCATAAGTAATCACACGTTTCATAACCATTCTCCTGCCTGCCCACGATAAATCTGAATTAACTTTTCACAATACTCTTTTATGCCATCTCTTTTCAGATTTTTACAGTTTTCACCATATTTTTGAACTTCCTCGGAATCACGCCACATCTCTTGAAGAACTCTGCACAAGTCTTCACAATTCCCACTTTCAAACAGCCTTCCTGTCTTTTTATCCTCAATCAGTTCCGGAAGTCCTCCTATCCTTGCCCCTAAAACCGGTATGCCGGCTTTCTGACTCTCCATCACTGAAAAAGGACAATTTTCATACCACTTTGAAGGATAGACGGAAAATTGTGCATTACGAATCAGTCTTTGTAAGGCTTCTCCAGTTTGAAATCCCACATTTTCTGCGTTTTCCAAAGCTCCAATGCGATCTTCCAACGGGCCTGTCCCAGCAAAAACAAACGGAATATCAGGTAAAGACTGACATGCTTCTATCAAAGTATCCATCCCTTTTTCTTCGGAAAATCTTCCAAAATAAAGGACATATTTCTTTTCCACACGTTTCTCCGGATTTCTTCCGTCAAACTCTGCCTCTTCTTTGACAAAATTTCGCATCACAACGGTCTTATGGGCAAATAAAGGATTGGTATCCATTTTCTTTTTCAGGAATTGGCTGCAGCAAATTATTTTATCAATATATCTATATATGCCTCTTCTCTGCCAGTAGATTGCTTCCGTGGTTCCAATAAACGATTTTACTCTACTGTTGTGAATACATTTTCCCTTGGTACAATTTGCAAAATGTCCTTTTCCATACCTTCCGCTTCTGCCGTCCCCCAGGCACTTCTCACAATTTTGATGTGTACCGGGATGATTGCACATATGGTTAGGACAGACCAACTGGTAATCATGGGCTGTATAAATTATGTTGCACTTGCCCGTGCCGCTCCCTTTTCGTTTGCATTTTTTCCGCCAACGTACTGTCTCCACAATCACACTGGGAGTTAATTGATAATTGAAATTATTCAAATGTACCACATCCGGTTTAAAATCCTCTAAAACTTTCCTTAGTTTTTTTCTTGCCTCATAACTATAGATTGTCTTTACCGGATAACCTAGTTTACTTATCCTATCCCAAATGGAAAAATTACCTCCATGAAAGTCCATACTGCTCGTATAGCTGTCCACCCTATTCCCTACAATCCTGCCTTCATGCTCCATTCCAAAGTACTGAACTTCATGTCCAATAGATTGCAGATATTCTCCCAGTTGGAATATATACGTTTCACTGCCTCCGTTAGGATGCAGGAATTTATTTACCATTAATACCTTCACTCTTCCATCCTCAGCCAAACCCGCTTTTATATCTCTGCCCATACGCCGGTATTCTATTTTGCGGAAACCACATTTAACCCATCTTTTGCCTCTGTATTCATATCACAGGTTGAACACCGATCCAATACTTCCTTTGTAATTTTTCCATCCCTATATTCACGGCATACTTTATTTTCATACATACTATAAGGATGCTTGGAGAAAAAGCTTTTGCACTTATGCCAAATCACCCACATAGCCGGTTTCCATATATATTTGTGCATGGCTGGTGATGCGCTGCCAATCATCCAACAGTTTCTGTCGCAGCAACGTACCTTTTTACGCACTGTTTCCGCCTGCGCACTGTTCCAAACTTCCTCCCATGCAGCCGCCTTATTCAAATTTCCCATCACTTCTTTATCTTTTGTTCCGTTACATGGCATCACATCCCCATATGGATCAATGAAAAAAGTGTCAAAACTCATATCACACGGCAATAATCTTTTTTGTCCATATATATAATTTATAAGTCCATGATTAAAATAGGCCCTAAACCACTTTTTGGGAGCGTTGCTTTTTATCAATTCATTGATCAGATGCTCAAATTGCTTCCCAACCATAGGACGATCATGAATGATATTTTTATTTTCCACAAAGTAAAAACTGTTATGAAGGCTGGCCGTGGCAAATTCCATTCCCATCTCATCCGATATCCGGTATAAAGGTACTAAATCCGGTGCATTTCTATCTTGTACCGTCATGCCAAAGCCTACATCTTTCATTCCCATTTCCACCAGCTTTTTCAATGTCTGAACCCCCCGCTGGTAACCATTCTCCAACCCTCTGATTTCATTATTTGTTTTTTCCAAACCCTCAATGGAAATCCGAATTCCCACCTGTGGAAATTCTTTTGCCAATTCTACAATTCGATCCGTATAAAACCCATTGGTACTAATCACAATCCGGTCGCTCTTTTTATAAAGTTCACGTACAATCTCCTTTAAATCCGTCCTGATAAACGGCTCACCTCCGGTTATATTAGTAAAATACATTTTGGGAAGCTTTCGGATGGTTTCAATTGAAATCTCTTCTTCCGGTTTGGACGGAGCTTTATATCTATTGCACATGGAACAATGGGCATTACAGCGATAAGTAACTATAACCGTTCCATTTAACTTTTTCTCACTCAAAATTTATCCTTCCTCCGCTGTTCTGTTGCATCTGGCTGCCGTTTTCATCATTTTTCACTATGGTTCCAGTATTTTCTCTGACTGCCAAATTCATTGACTAATTCCACTATTTATTCTCGTTCAGCAATTTGTCTCTCTGTACTTTACTAGCTTTTTCACTTGCTGATTGGGTATTTTTCTCTCCCAGCATATTCCAATACAATTCTAATGTTTTATCCACCATGTCATCCCAACTATACTTAGAACATATAAAGTCCGAAGCAATACTTTTATATTTTTGCACCATAGAAGGTTTATCACAAAGTTCCTGCAGCTTCTCTCTCAAATCCTCCGTATTGCTTTTCTGAAACGTTACCGCCTTGTCTTCCACAACCTCCGCACATTCGGGAATATCCGAAACCAGACAACAATTTCCATAACTCATAGCCTCCAGCAAACTCAAGGACATCCCTTCCAAATCAGACGGCAATATATACAAATAAGCGTTACTATACAACTCTTTTAATTTCCTTCCCTCCATAAAACCTATAAAAAGAATTCTGGTATCATTTTGAGCTGCCTTCTTTAATTCTTCCATAAACCTATCCGTATCACTGCTTCCGCCGGCAATCACAAGCTTCTTCTTGGTTTTGACTTTTTGAAATGCTTCTATTAAATAATGAAGTCCTTTCTCCGGCACAATTCGGCCTAAAAATAATATATAACCGTCTTTATCCAAACCAAAGCTTTCTTTGATCAACTGCGCTTGTAAAATTTCATCCCGGCTCATGCCGTTAGGAATAAATTGTGTATTTCTTCCATATGTATCCAGGAAATATTTTCTGGTTCCTTCACTGAGAACAATCATCTCATCTGCAAATCTGACAGCATTTCGCTCCCCCATCATAATATAAATACGAGCAAGTTTTCCCCATTTGGCTCTCTGATGGTCTAATCCATGTACTGTCACTATGACTTTTTTTCCAAATAGCTTTGGAAGCCAGCACATGAAGCTTGGGCCTTCCGCGTGAAAATGTACCACATCATAGGGTCCTAATGCAGCACAAATTGAAGCTGTAACACTGGACGTCATTGCCGCCAATCCACGTCGGTTGATTGTGGGCACACTTTTCAATCTGATTCCTTTATAGTACTTCGGTTTTTTGCTGGTCCGTGTCATGTTATACTCTTTTCCGCACACATGATGACCGCTGCGATTATAACAAGTCACACTATGTCCGAGACCAGCGATACGAATAGACAATTCTTCTACTACAACTTCTACGCCGCCTTCTCTTGATGGTATCCGTTTATGCCCCAACATGGCTATTCTTAATTTCTCATTCTTTTGCTTCAAATCTTTTCTCATCCCCATATCACTTACCGATTTTCTTCAAGTGCAGCTCCAGGTTTAAACTCATGTTTTTCCTGTTTACCGAATACCAAACTTTTCTCTGATTAAATTTATAAATACAGTTATTTTTATTTTATATGAAATAAAACGGTGAACTTCATAGATTACCATAATCTGCGAAATTCACCGTTTTATCTTGTAAATATCATTTTGTTTTTTTGCTGACCCTTTTAAGTGACCCCAAATATATGTGTGTGATAACTGAAAGCGTCCTCGAAACCGTTGTATTATATTGACTTTATTTGAAAACTTCTGACCCCCAATTTGACCTCTTATAGCAAGTCCATGTATCAATAAATCCCATATTATCAGGATTTTTCTATACCAATTCCAACAAAATAAATTCTATTTGCAAACTAAAAATAGGAAATTTTATTATGCTTGACAAAGTGTTTTCTCGGAACTATAATAACTTTTGTGATAAGAATGGCCGTTTATAAAATTATTATTAACACAGAAATTTTATTGTGGTGTAATTTCGCAGATTATGGTAATCTGCGAAATAATAATTGATACAACACTTTTGTCTACATCAACTTTTGCAAACTAATTAAGGCACTACAGCTTAGATTCAATAAAATAAAATGCACCTCCTGCTAAAATTGAACAAAATACAAACAATACACTCCCAAAATGACTAGTTTCAATAAAAAATATATAAAGAATATTCACATGAATTAAATATATCCAATATGAGGACAATCCAATCCATAAGTAAAACTGATTTCTCTTAAATCTTAACTTACATAAAACATTCATTATACATCCGCAAAATAAAACTGCGGACAGACATGCTGAAATGCTCTTTATAATTTCTATATGTCTAAAGCAAAGATTAATAACTATAAAAAAAATAAATAACAGAAAATAAGATATTGAAATTATAATAATATTTTTCAGTTCTTTACTACATATTGTTTTTTCATTTTCAGCTACATAACACCCTAAAACAATACAAAGTGCCGAAGAATACCACTGTTCCTCCACTTGTCCCCAAATACAAAGAAATATGTATATTACACTTACTAATAACATCATAAAAATACGTTTTTTATATCTTGTAATACGACTATAAATAAACCAAAATAATAAATAAAACCCTAAAATAAAAGGAACAAACCAATAAATACCATTTAACAATTTTATTCCCAAAAAATATATAATACACTCTAAAACAGTATATGACTCACAGTTCAAACTAAGTGTCAAGATATTAACGATCACAAATGGTATATAAACATGTTTTATCTTGTTGGTAAAATAACCCTTGACAAATCCTTTACTAAAAAAAGATTTTGTACAACCATAGGCTGATAACACACAAAAAATAGAAGCCCCTAAATATCCGCTTGAAACCAGCAATGTTTCCACCCCTACATGTTTGGTATAACGATAATAATGGCTTATAAGTACAATTAAAACAGCTAACGCCTTTAATACAATTGTTTCATCTCTCTCAATAACTTGCTCTTTATCCGAAACTAACTTTATTCCTACCCCTGGTATACCCAACAGCAAAATCAAAATAAATATCCCTACATACATTATTTATACCTTACATTATCTAACGTCACAACTGAAATAAATCTCTACGCCTGATATTTCTATTTAATTTTCAAATATTCATCTAATTTTTTTCGCTGCGATGCAGCACACTCAAATTTTTCTTTGTAGTAGCCTATTGCAATGAACAATATTATTTTTTCATTTTCGGGAATATTTCCACATATCTGCTTAAATTTCACATTTTTCTTTTTTCTTTCTCCATTTTGCAGTATACAACTTGCGATTCCATAATAATGTAATGCCTCAACCAAAGCTAAAGTAAAAATCCCTCCATCAACATAAACCTGATTTCGTTCAAAAGCATCATAAAAAGCTGAAATATTACTTGTAATGACTAAATAATTTTTCACATCATCACCAAATCCTGTATTTCCTGCAATTTCTTGACTTAATTTCTGATTTATGTAAATGTCCTTATAAAAATAAACCTTACATGGTTGTCGATTACAGGCTGAAGGTGCATACATAGCCAAAGAAACTGCTTTTTTAACATCCTCTTCTTTTATTTGGACATCTGAAAACTGCCTTATAGAATGTCTACTCCGAAAAAATTCTGGAAACTCTCCATGAATATTTTTATCTAATTCTCTTTTATTCAAAGATGTGGTTCCTGCGTTTACCTGTTCACTACTCTGATATAAAAGCTTAATTTTTTCATATTTCTGAATTAAATCTTGCGGTTCAAATCCTCTATTTTTATGAAAATTTAAATAACATCCTATTGCTTCTATTGCGTTCAAAACTGGTAATGATTCTTCTATCTCATATCCGCAACCTACATAATCTTGAATATATGAAAATAAATCACTAACCTTTTGAACACCAAAACATTTCTTAGGTTTTTCAATAGACATCCCTTTCTCAATCACATGCGTTTGTCTTAATATCTTTGCCTCTAGCGCATCTTTAGTCTTAATATTTGAATTATTGTATTGCCAACGTTTATATTCTATACAGTCTTGTCTATATGCCCAATCAATCTGTAAATTCATTCTAACTTTCTTCATAAATTTTTTTAACATAATAATTATTCCTCTATATTTGAAATAGATGTTATAGACTTCCTTCCATATATGATAAACATTAATATATAACCTATTATTGCACATAAAATAACATCGACAAAAAAATTTACCCAAGTACCTACTGGCATCTTCCATCGAATTAATAAAAATACTATCAATAAAATTGGAACAAATAACCAGGTTCTTATTAATGTAGAAAAGAAATAATTCCAAGGTTTTTCCAAACAATCTGCAGCATAAGCAGAATTAAAAGCAATATACCTTATAATCATTACAATAGTTGTAGAAATGGCAATTGCATATATCCCTAAATCAGTAAACCATATAAGTGCAAACTCCAAAATGAAGCTAACAACACCGCAAGTGATACTGACCAGTACAGGTATTTTCAGTTTATTCACAACCACGCTTACCTGTGCCATTGTTGACGTAGCAGAATTAAAATAAGCTTGTATAATTGTTATGGTTGATAAAATAGTAACTACAATTAATTCATCTTCTGTTAAACTACTTTGCCATAAACGATAAAAGTCATAAGAAAAAACAATAAATACACTTATTGGTACATATAAAATAAAAACCATTATTTTAATGGAACTTTTCACATCTGCAACAAGTTTTTTTTGATTTTTTTTTGCATATGCCATAATAAAAATTGGCGTAAAAATTGGTGAAATTGTAGAGATTACATTTGTTACATTATTGGGCATGGTTCTGGCTATGGACAAAAGCCCCATTTCATAATCTCCCAGAATCACATTAGCCACAGTTAAATCCATACCTCTTAAAAGGATAGTACTCAAACTTGTCAAAACCATCCAAACTCCTGCTTTTGCAAGTTCGATTGAATATTTTACCTTAGCTGATTTCAAATTGATCTTTATTTCAGGAGTTAACCGTTTCGTTAATTTAACATTCATAACGGCTACAATAATACTTGCAAGCAATGTTGCTACGGCAACCCAATAAATTTTAATTGAAATAAAATTTAAAAATATTATAATAAATGCAAAACGAACTATATAATTAATTATATTTCTTACACCTTGTATATCCGCCCTATTGGATATAAAAGTAGATGTAGTAAAAATCAAAGTCACTAATGATACAATATACGATGCAAAAATCAAAGCAAAAGTTAATTTTACATCTGTAATCAAATGAGCTGAAACAACCAACAGTTTATCTAAATTTGGCACAAGAATCATTCCAGCAAATCCCAATATTCCGGCAATAATAATATTTGTCACAATTAAACTATTAAAATAATTATTAGCCTTATCAAAATCCTTTTGATAGAAAGCATTTGCTATAAACCTTGAAGCTACTGAATTGAATACAGTTGCCAAAAGCGATACATAACTTACAAAATCATTTGCCAAACCGATAAAGCCATATGCAGATGCCCCCACTTCTTTTACAATGATTGGTGAGATATAAAAACTTATAATAAACTGAACTCCAAAAGCAACAATATTCATAATCAAGTTTTTATATGTCTGTATTTTTCCGCTTTTTATTCCCATACATCACTGCCTCTTTTGACTATTACGTTCAATAATATTACAAACTAACTCTGTAGTTTTTATGGATTCTGCCTTAAATACATTTGCTTTCATTTTCAACTCATTTTGATACTTATAATATGTTGCCTCCAACTTCTCAAATTTATCCTTCAATATCTGAAAAGATAAATCTTTCATCTCAATGCAATAATCTTTTAACTCAGCTTTCTCCATAAATCCACTCATCTTTTGCTCATAAGAGATAGAGACAAATGGAGTGCCCATCTTTGCTGAAAAGATATTAGAATGGTATCTCATACCAACGACAGCTTTTAATTTGCTAATAATATATTGCTGAAAATAACAATCATATGTATCTTTCATCACACAGCAATTTTCAACCGCATATGAATTCATGTAATCATAATCATTTGCATTATCAAACAATTGAGGGATAAATAAAACTCGGTACTTCCTATCCACTAAGAACTTAACAAATTGAGTAAATACATCTCGTATTTTTTTTGCCGTCCTATCATCTCCCTGATATAAAGGATTCCACTGTAAGTCTGTAATAGTCATTCCAACCACTCTGCTGCCATCCCCAACAAACTCCTTTAATTCTATATCTTTCTGAAATATAAATTCATTTTTCTCAGCATCAATTGTATGCTGAAATGCAGAATCAAGCGTTACTATGGCATTTTTTTCTGGTACAAAATTATCCACATATTGTTTTGAAATTTCTTCTCTAAGAGAAATCAAAGCGGCATTCTCTAAAATTATTTTACGTTTTTTATTACGTTTTTTATTTTCAAATGGCCCCATAGACGGCGCAAAAAAAACATATGGCACACAACTTTTTTTCACAATCATTAAGCGCCTTAATTTTAATACCTCTTGTTTCAAATATATGTCGCCTATACTTGGTCCTCCTGGCGCATGAATAACAATATCGGCTGAAAACAACACTTTATAAAATTGTTTTGCAGCATCAGTTAAATTTATCTTCCCATTAGTAAGATATGATATTCTTTCCTGAATTGCTCTTCTTTTTCCTCCAGCTGGAAATGTGGGAAGTATATTGACATGCTGATTGACAGGAAAATTTTTAAATTGTCCAATTGCTCTTTGTACATATATCATTGCTTCTGGATATCTTAATTGCAATTCATCTATCATTGCCCGGATTGCCGCCTCATCCCCACGATTATCCCAATGACAATTGATTATCAATATTTTCATAACTATTCACTACTTTCTCAATTTTGTTCAAGCCTAAAAGCTTTCATTTATTATGCTCATTATTAAGACAAACATAATTACCTCAATAATTCTCTTAAAACCATTTGATATACTTTTAAAGATTTAATATGATTAACATAATAAAACAACTGTTTCTGATACAAAGAATCATTTATCATATTAGTTGATACAGATTGTAAATGTTCTACTCTATACTCTGGAGAAAATACCATACGAATATTACTTAAATCGCATCTTAATTTTACAATATCTTCTTCCATATAGAGATACGTATGTGAATCAAAAGGTTCGCTAAAGTACTCAAAATATTTCTGAGAAAAAATCATAAAAGATCCATGTATAGTCTTATTATCTGAGAAAACAGAATATATTTCATTTTTCCACGTAGAATACCCAGCCTTCTTTTTTTGAAGAATTTTAAATACAATAAACGCTCTTACTATTTTAAGTAAATATTTAAGAATCCACCAATGACATACAAGTGTATTTCTTGTACAATTTTCCATGGGACTTTGATGAAATTTTCCATTTATGGAATAAACTTGGGGTCCTAATACAGCAAAAGAATATTTTTCGTAACTTTTCCGTATCCAACCATATAAATTAACCTGAGAAAGCAGAATATCATCATTGGAAAAAATAACAAAATCAGGCTGAAAATATTGTTTTAATATCTTATATCCATAATTATTTCCTTTTGCAAAACCAATATTTTTGTCTGTAGACACAACAAAAACATCATCTCGATTTTCATACTTTTCTTTCAATATTGCATAGGAATTGTTAGTTGAACAATTATCAACAATTACATATTTTATTTCACAGAATTCATTTTCCTGGCTAGAAAATGAATCCATACAATTCATGGTTGCCTGATAAGCCATATAATTTAAAATTATAACTCCAACTTTCAATTAACATATCTCCATCAAAACAAACTATTCAGCTTGTCAAACATATTTTTTTCAGTTACATACACACATTTTTTGTTTATTCTTTCTTTTTTAGCATGAATCGTCCAAATGATTTTACGGCAATGATATTGTCTAAGACTTTCGTAGGTTGTAACTTCCATAATTCTTTATAACACCTTAGGGCACTTTGAATATCCGAATTCATAACATGTAAGTGTAATTCAAATTTTTTTCTTGCCGTTGCAGCAACTTTATTCTTTGATAATTCTTCCGAACATTTCTCATTCAAATGTATCAATCCTGCAATTCTATTGTTAATATTATTGGATATTCTGATTCCAGAATGGATATAATAATTCACTAATGCTTCACTTAAATAATCAACTTTTCCTATCTTCGATAGCCGAATCCATACATCCCAATCTTGAGACGCCACCATAGAAGGATCAAATCCATTTATTTTTTTTAAGGCTTCCGCACGAACCATCCCTAATGATGTTGAACCAATAAAATTACTTGCCATTATTTTATCAAAAACATCTCCTCTGTATTGTTTGTTTTCTTTAAAAAATTTTCCAATAACCTTACCACTATCCAACTCAATGATATTAGCATTACAATACACTAAAACTATTTTTTTATCCTGTTTTATCACGTCAATCATCAATTCTATTCTATTAGCCAAATACTCATCATCGTCATCCAAAAACGATATATATATTCCATGAGAATGTGCAATTCCGGTATTTCTGGCCGCACAAGCCCCTAAATTTGAAGTATGCTGTATATATATAATCCTTGTATCATTTATTGCTTTACAAAATTCTTTAATATGATTTCTATAAGGATAATCATTTGGACTATCATCCACAATAATAATTTCCAATGTAGAGTAGGTTTGATTTAATACACTATATATTGCCTTTCTAATATCTTGAACAGTTCTTTTATAGGTTGTAATTATGACACTTACTAAATCGTTATTCTGACCCACACTTGACTCCCTCCCAAAAATAACTGTTCCCTTCTTCACCGATTTACTTCTTTACCAAAAAAACATATATGGTACTGTTTCCCCTGAATTTCTATGTACATATACAAATATCCAATAAAAAAGTAAATAAGCAATCACACCCCAACGGTTCATGTTACTTTTATTATTTACAATTTTATATTTCATATTGTCACAAGTTAATGGAATACTTATAACCAATAACATATCAAAATATAAAGCCATACGTGTAATATATGTCATTCTAAATGCAAGAAAAGAAATAGCTGTTGCTATCACAACATAAAACTTTAATGCTTCTGTTTCCTTTTTTGCAATATTTTTCTTTATAAGCAAAAAGAGTAATATGAGATTGGGTAAACATAAAAAAAACAACCTTATATAGCCGCCTCCCCGCTGAAATGTAGTTCCATACATCTCATATTTACTTGATAAAATTCCAAGCCCAATCAAAAAATTCAAAACATAAGAAAATTCAGCTACCACTACTATAGTTGCAACCAAAATTGCCCCTTTCGCATATACTTTTAATTTTGAATTTACCACTTTGTATACAATGAGCAATACCACCCCTACGATTGCGGTAAGATGCACCATATATCCCAAAAGAGTCCAAACAATAAATTTAATAATTTTTCCGTCTCGAATTGATTTAAATGAACATAACACAAAAACTAAAGCCAAACCTTGCCTTAAAATATTTAAAGATTGATTATAAAACAAAAAATAGTACACTAGCATAGCAAAAGGGGCATTTACAATATCATCGTTATCACTAGCTGCTTTATACACAAGACCTGTGGTAAGAAAGCTAAGAACAAAATAAAACCAATGTGCATTAGATGTGCATTTTGCAACAATATAATTAAGTAGTGCATACAATGCACCAATATCAGAATTAACAGCTCGTTGAATATATCCCCTTATATTATTAGAACTTGCAGCATCAACCGCATTCCGAAACCATATGTTACCATATACTTCTATATCAGTTCCTATGGAATAATCCCTTAAGCCTGCCAAAATACTTGGAATTAAGATAGCAATTAGTGATATAAAAACATGCATCCTTTTTGTTTTTACTTTTTCAGCATAAACCAATAAACAATACGATCCAAAAAAAGTAATTAAATATATTAACATTTTTCGTTATACTCGCCTTCTAACTTTGTTATATAAAATTTGTGTAATTTGTCTGCTTCTTCTTGTATATCAAATCCTGTATTAATAATTTCATCAGATTCTATACGTTTCTCAAAAATTTTGTTCATGCAAGCTTTTATCCATAATTCTAATGAACCTTCAAGCGGGTAAAATTCTACATTTGAATTAATTTTTGTTTCTATTGACACCCTGTTTGACAGCACACATGGAAGTCCATTTACCTGTGCCTCAACTGCTGCAATAGATAATCCCTCATATAAAGAAGGTAATATGAATAAATCCATCATTTGAATTTTTCGATGAACATCACTTATGGCTCCTGTAAAAATAACATGATTACTAATATTTCTTTTTTCTACTTCCTTTTTTACATCAATTAATAATTCACCATCACCTACAAGCAACAACTTCAATTTATTATTCTGTTGGTACATCTGAGTGAAAACATTCAATAAGAACATATGATTTTTTTGTTTTGAAAATCGACCAATATGACCTACAATTCTCTCATCACTTTCAACACCATATTTTTCTCTTTCTTCCATCCTAATGCTTAAATTAAATCTATAGTCATTAATATTAATTGCATTATTCATGATGACAAATTTTTTCTTTCCAAATAAGTATTTTCCTGCTTCCACTCCACATGCAAAATAATCCGTTGCAACCCACCTGGAGATCATTGCCATAAACCGACTACTTATCGTATGTTTTTGCGCAAGATGAGAATGACTAATACGAATTCCAATACCACACATTTTAGCAACAACTAAAGGAAAGAAATTCGTTAGCGTCATATGTGCATGTACAATATTAAACTTATTACTTTTCATAATATCATACATATCTTTCATATTTTTATAGAGAGATTCTCTTTTACTTGGTACTTTATAAATTTTAAAATTACGAACCTCAAATTTTTTTTTATACAACTCTGAAACTAAATCTTGTGTAATTATACTGATTTCATATTCTTCTCCAGGCATATTGTCAAAATAATTTAATATGATCTGCCCTACGCCTCCATCCAAACTACACACGCATAATGCTATTTTAATTTTATCCATTTATAATCAAATACTCCCTGTTAAATATATTTTACTCATATATTCTCCAATCATTTTAATATCATATCCACTGTCTATGGCCTGTTGATTGCGATTTAAACGCAAACTGAACTCACACTCATTATGTAATATTCTATCGGCTATCGCAGTGTCTCTTTCTTCTAATGAAATCCATGACACCGCATCTGTTATTTCCGTTTCATGAGAAATCGTATCAGAAAGTATTGTAGGCAAACCGCTGGCTTGTGCTTCAATTGCTGCAATTGGCAAACCCTCATAAATTGAAGGCATAAAAAAAACATCCATTGCATTTAGTAAACAAGGCACATCATTTCTCATACCTAAAAATATAATATTTTTCTCCAAATTCATTTGAAAAACAATCTCCTTGATCAAATACTCTAATTCTCCCGTACCTATGAGAAGAAGATATGAATTTTTATTTTTCAGATTTATTTCTCGAAATATGCTGATAAGCCGTTTATGATTTTTTTGTTTTGTAAATCTTCCTATATGTCCAACAATAAATGCATTTCCAGGTATACCTAATATATTTCTTATTCTTTTTCTGTCTTCCAAATGAAATAAATATTTTTTTATATCTATTCCATTTTTTACCACATTAAATTTATTATTTCTACCATATAACCATTGTCCGGCCAAATCAGAACATGCAAGATGATATTCTGAGTGTTTCCAGAGATAATTTTTATTTAATTTATGCAAAATAATCGTACTTTTCCCAATACTAGGAGCAGTATTATGAGCGTGTACAATTACCTTCTGCTTTTTTTTATATTTTTGTATTGCAATAAAGGGTAGAATATTAGCGGCAGAATTCTTATGTATGTGAATCGCCTCATAACCTTTCTCCAACACTTTTTGTAAATCTTCAATATATTTGACTGGATTTTTATATGATGAAACCTTAAATATATTCCCTCCCATTTGTTTCATCTCAAATTCCTTTGCCGGATTATTCACCTGTGTAATAAAATCAAACTGAATTAATTCTTGATTCATACTTGAATATAAATTTGTAAGAAATGACTCTATTCCACCAACTTGCCCACTCAACTCCAAATGCAATACCTTGCTTTTTTTCATATTTATCCCATTTATATTAAACTTTCAAAAATTACTTCATGTTCTTTAGATACTCTAATAGCATTAAAACGTTCATACACGTCTACTAATCCTTCATTAATAAAACGATTGCACAATTCTACATCGGCATATAGTTTCATTGCTGCATTATAAACTCCTTCCACATCATCAATTCCAACCAGAAAACCATTTATATTATTCCTTATAATATAAGGTATGGCATCGGCTTGTGTCGCAATGATTGGCTTTTGAGCTAACATATATTCTGGTAATGCCAAACCAAAACCTTCCCAGCGGGATAAAAGCATTGCAATATCAAACAGCTCCACATACTTCATTGAATCATCAACCCACCCTGTAATCAACAGACAATTACTAAGATTATTTTCAACTGCATATTCAATAATCTTATCTTTCTGCTCACCATCTCCAACAATTATGAAATAAGCTTTTGGGATAGACTCTTTAATTTTTTTTGCCGCTTTCATGAATACATCTGGTGCCTTTTGCAAGCTAATTCTTCCTACCATTCCAATTACATAGGCATCATCAGGTATCTGCAGTTCTTTTCTAGTAAGTTGATTTTTCTTCCGCATCTCATATTGTTCTATATCTATTCCACTTATAATGACACGTATTTTTTTCCCCGGACAAATTTTTTTATCTAATGCAGATTTCTTTTCTGCATCTGATATACATATAATTACATCACAGAAAGAAGCTTCTAATCTTTCAATTAACGTATACAACTTCCTCTGTCTTTCTGAACATCGCATGTTAAACGCCCACCCATGGGGATTATAAATACAAACATTTTTTAATCCAATATCAGCCATTCTTACGACTGCCCCTGCTTTACTCGAATGGGCATAAACAATATCAGGTTTATATTTCTTTATTAATTTTCTAACAACTTTAGCACTTTTTAAATCTGAAAACTTGATTTCTCTTTGCATATTAATTTGTTCAAATGCAACTACTAAATTTTCGTATTCCTTTTTTTTGAAATCCTGCGAGCAAACAATAATATTTTCATATTTTTCCTTATTTAAATATTTTAGTAAAATTTGTATATATCTATCTACCCCACCAGCAGCTTGAGCCACATGTAGTATTCGAATCCTTTTCTTTTCTCCCATTTTCTACTCCTACCGTGATTCAACATCAAATATAGACTTGATTAAAACATTTTTATTCTTCTAATCATTTCCTCCCAGCCATTAATGGAGATTTAAATTTCCTATTAAATTACTTATTAATATAACTAAATTTCATAGATTGTTATAATCTGCGAAATTATATTTCCACATAAAAATTATTAATTATAAATACCTTCTAAACATCATGAAACTCATTATAGTTGCAGTCATACATTTTGTCAAGTATGAAAATTTTTCTGTTATATAGTACAGAATTTAATTCACTTTCATAACACTCTTCATATAAAAAAACATGATATACACTATATTTGTAAGTTTCTGTCTTTTCTATTCTACGTCAATTAAAGGGTCAAAACAAAAACAGTAAAAACCTTCTAATTAAAGTACTTTAAACATATTTATAAATATCAATTAAAAATATAATGGGTCAAAATATGTGGTCAAAAACATATTGTGTATCTTTTTCATAGAAATAAAAGGTATAATTTCGCAGATTATAACAATCTGCGAATAATACAGGTAATAAAATAATAATTTAACCATTCTATCACTACCTGGCGCACTCGCAAAAACACCGCGCACTTCAGAATAAAACTGAAGAACACGGTGTTCTTGTAATGAGCAAAACGATAAGCCGGGTTATGTCGTGAATAATCATCTATCTAGCACGGCTGTTGCCAGCCGCGTCAAGCGACCTACCTGAAAGCAGGCCGGGCAAGCCTCTTGCTTTCTATTTGGTCTTGCTTCGAATGGGGTTTACATGGCTTTGTCCGTTGCCGGACAAACGGTAGTCTCTTACACTGCCTTTCCACCATCACCACAGAGTATTGTGCTGCCACAATACTCTGGGCTGTATATCTCTGTTGCACTAGCCTTGGAGTCACCTCCACCGGATGTTATCCGGCATTCTGCCCTGTGAAGCCCGGACTTTCCTCACCTGTACCGCCTGGCGGTTTTCATGCCAAAGTCAGCATTTTACCGCAGTCATAATACAGCCGCGATTATTTATCTTACTCACTATCTATAAAAAATTTACTACTGGCATAATGAAATAAACTGACATAAATACTATCTAAAGTATAATTACAAACCTACATTTTTTCAGGAGCGCTGAATCCCAGTAAATCAATACAAGTCTCCATAATATCTCTGGTTAGAATAAGCAATGCAATCAGACTTTTGCGCTTGTTCTCGCATGCCTCACCCAGAATTTTCACATTATGATAGAAATGATTAAAAGCATTTGCCAAATCATATACATACGCACATACTCTTTGAGGCGCTGTTTCTTCCGCTGCATTTCGCACCATGGTATTAAACTGTACCAATACCATCTCCATTGCCTTTTCCGCTTCATTGTCTGCCTCCAGGAGTTCAAGCTGCTCCATCTGACCGCCCTGTTCTTTATACTTATTCAAGATAGATTTAATACGTACAATCGTATAAAGGATATAGGGACCTGTATCACCTTCAAAAGAAGTAAATTTGTCAATATCAAAAATATAGTCTTTGGATGCCTGATTGGACAAATCTCCATATTTTAACGCAGAAAGCGCCACCACATCTGAAATTTCCTTCGCCTCCTGTTCCGGCATTTCACGGCCTTCCCTTATTTTTTTATACATTTCATCCTTAGTATCCTGAACCAGCTTTTCCAAACGCATAACTCCGCCGTCCCTGGTCTTAAAAGGTTTCCCGTCGCTGCCGTTCATAGTCCCAAACCCCAGAAACTTTAATTCCATTTCCGGTTTCACCAGCTTCGTCTTGCGGGCACAGCGGAACACCTGCTCAAAATAAAGCTCTTGTCGTTTATCCGTCATATAAATGATTTCATCCGGCTGATACAGCCGTACACGTTCCTTAATGGTTGCCAAATCTGTAGTATTATATAAAGCCGCGCCATCGGATTTCAAAATCATACAGGGAGGAATTTCCTTTGTGTCCGTCTCTTCCTTTACGTCAACCACCAAAGCGCCTTCGCTGATATAAGCATATCCTTTTGCTTTCATTTCGTCTACCATTTCAGGAATTAAGTCATGAACGTCGCTCTCTCCCTTCCATAGGTCGAATTCCACATTCAGGGCACTGTAATTCTTCTTCAAATCTGCCACAGAAGCATTTAAAATATGTTTCCAAAGCGCCCTGTATCCTCGAACACCATTTTGTAACTTATAAGTTGATTTCATGGCCCTTGCTTTAAATTCCGGATCTTCCTTGGATTTCGCACTGGCCGCGGGATAGATTTCTTCCAGCTCCGAAACCGTAAACGGCGGCTCCGTGGGATAATCTCCTTCATATTCTTCATCAAAATATGGCCAATCAGGATGTTTCTCTTTTAACCCGGTTATCACAAGCCCCATGGGCATTCCCCAGTCTCCCAAATGCACATCTCCAATACATTCGTTTCCGGCATAACGGCAAATGCGCTTAACGCTCTCACCTAAAATAGCCGACCTCAGATGCCCCACATGAAGAGGCTTTGCAAGATTTGGCCCACCATAATCAATGATGATTTTCTTTGGGTTTTCCGGCATTTCCACACCAAATTTCGGTTCTTTTGCCATTGTTTTTATCACATCCAGAAGAAATTTCTCCGAAAGCTTTAAATTCAAAAAACCCGGCGTAACTGCAAGGACTTCCTGAAATACCTGACTATCCGTAAGTTTCTCCGCCACATCGCCCGCAATGGCAATCGGCGCTTTTTTATACCGCTTTGCTCCCGCCATTGCGCCATTGCACTGATATTCGCACAAATCAGGACGATTGGACACAGTTACTTTTCCCAAAGTCCCATCATATCCCGCCGCTTCAAAGGCTTTTCCCATTTCTTCCGACAGCATATCCAATATTTTTTTCATAACAACCACCGCCTTAGGATATTTTCAAATTTATTTATCTCAGCCAATTTTCAAGCTGGCATATTTTTAACGTCCCAACATTTTTCCTCTTCACTTGTACGCTGAGCACATTTGAAATCATTCGTTGAAACAATAACTTTACGTTTTAACATTATATCTTGTTTTGTTAAATTCTGCAACATAAATATATGTTGAACATGATTATGTTTTTAAGATTGCGCTTTACTGCAAGGGGCTGGGTATCAATTATAATAAGCCGTCTGATATGGAGTTCCGGCAGCTTGTACATATCCTTGAAAAATCGAAATTCTTCAAAAGCTATATCAACCGGAGAAAAAAGCGTAAATGAAAACTGCCGTTGCAGGAATGGGCGTTCTTACAACGGTAGTTTGGGATAGGTATATATGAGTCTAAATTATCGGCCTGTTTGAAAAAGCTCTACACTGTATTGGGCCGGATTATTTTTTGAGATATAAACCTAATCCAGACTGCCGGAATCACGTCCTCTATTTCGCAGTCCATACAAACGCCTGAATATTTCAGAGTTTTCAATTTTTTCTTGTCATATACCAGCTTACTTATTGAGGCCAAAAATAATATTAGCCATACAGAATCATTGATTAACATAGCTTTCAATATAGTTACTCCCGAAAAAAGCTCATTCAAACTAATACCCAGAACATCGCACAAAGGCTGTAAAAGCGACCTATTTAGAACGTATTAAGCGTTGATTCAATAGTAAACGCTTAGTTGAGCGTCACAAATTCAGTTATTACCTGTCGAAACAGTACATTTTTCTTCACGTTCCAACTGTATCAAAAGTTAAGGCAGTTAATAGATAAACAAGAATTTGTAATGCTTTTCAGATGTTATCTCACAAGGTTAATTCTTTCTTTAATTTCTTATATGAAGGTTTACCGGAAAAGAAAATCCTTCTGCGTTCAATCATATCCAATACCATTTTATATGCTGTGTCTTCAGATTCCAGTTTAGGGCAAAGATATTGAATACAATGATTATATAGTTCTTCATGCCATTCGATATGCAGTTCTCCTATATAAAAAGAATTTTTAAGCATTTTGAGAAAACGATGAAAGTATTCTTTTCCCTCGTTAAAGTCTCTTTTTAGAAAACAAAGCATTGCCAAGTTGTAGCTTTCCCAAAACACCCTGTTTTCTGACATGCTATTTAGCTGACTTTTCATTTGTTCTTTTGCATAATCCATATTACGAAACAGACGATATTCCCTCACTTTTTTCATGGCAGCTTCTGCAAAGCGTTCCATATTTTCCGTAAAGACAACATCATCACCCATATAAGATACATATCCCGCTTCATTTACTCGATATCCGACATGAAACGCCAATGTTTCATTTAAGCCTGCACTAGCTTCCCATAAGAAACTGATTCCGACATTCAAATAAGAACCTTTGCCATATGAACTTGACTGAAATTCTACCTGTATCACAAAATATCCGTTATCATCAAGCCATGTTCTGGAAGACCCTACTCTAAAAAGTCCTTCGGGAGCCAGTATTTTCTTAGCTGCCGCATTTATTATTTTATTATGTTGGCCCATCATATTTTCTCTCAATCAAAATATTTTTTTCCTCACACCGCAATCACTTTTTAGAGAAATAGCTTTTATAAATCATGATAGGTATGTTTCATTTTATCCCTCGCTTTCCTCAGTCACAAATTCAAAAACATCATTAGGAGAACGAGAACAGCCAAGTGCAATACATATTTTTTCTAAATTCTTAAAAGAAATGGTTTAATTTTTTTCCATACTTGCCATTACATTAGTTGTTAAATTTGCTTTTTTAATAACATCAGTTTTTTGTAAGCCTTTATTCGCTAATTGTATCCATAATGGTCTATAACTTATTGCTATAACATCTCCTCCATTTTCATTATTCTTCCATATAAATTGAGTTTTTTCAATGTAATATTGATTTTATTTAATTTTTAATTGTAATCTTTTAGTCTGTATAAAACTTCTTGAATACTTCCCGAAAAATAAACGTTGCCATCTATTGACAGCAGTTTCCTCTCGGCTGGTATTAAATTATGAGTACACAATATCATTCAATACAACCTCACCAACACAAGCTCGAATGTTATTCATCAATCCTATTCATCTCATCATATCCTCTGCTTTCAATTTTTCTGTCACACCTTGCCTTATTGTAATTTCCTTTGTCAAATACTCCGCCATATTACACGCCGAAGTATCAATTTGGGCAAGATGTTCATTTAACTTTCCGCTTGCCAGCAGATTAAAATATAAGACTTTCCTGTGTTCCCTTAAATATCGTTCCCTCTTTCTTCCATATTTTGAGAGGGTAGGCGGTCTTCTATCGTCAAACAGGGATAGTAGAAATCGCCGATGAGTTCGTATAAGTCAACAACATCATGGATAGCGGGGCGTACATATGGAGCGATCACAGACAGGGTGGCAGGATAGTCAAGGCCTGTCCCGCCGTCCATGTTTTGAGTTAGTGTGTAAACTGGAAATTGAGTAAAAAATTACAAAATACTAAAAGTAAACATTTCATAATTTATGGTCAAATTATAATCAACGCCCTTAAATTGGACTTTTTTGGGGCAATCGTTATCTATACTCAGCTCAAAGTTGTTTTTACCGTTAGTAAATATCACCTCACCAAAATATTCTCTGCCATTATGTATCAACTTAAATTTTAGAATTGTGTTAAAACTTTCCCAAACTCTGGTTTCACACACGCGCATAATTTCTTGATTAAATTCTTGCAAATTTACTACTTCAAGCTGTGTTTCACTGTCTATTATCATTTTTGTGGACTTAAACGCATCTAATGTATAATCTACTATATCTGGTATTTTTACTGTAAAAATAGTTGCAAAAGGAACTGCATCTCCATATTTTCGGTTCCATTTCACATCAGCTTTACCACTCCATTTTATAATCATCTGCCCTGCTTCTATATCTAATATCTCAATGATTCCCGTTCTTACCGCTTCATGTTCCTGCACACAAAGATTCCCGGCTTCTTCCCCTTCTTCGTTGTATTCATCTTTCCATATAAATTTCTTGCCTTTTAATTCATTGAAATTAGAAACATGTGTATTAAAACCATTATTATGATATAAATGAACAGAACTCATGTTATAATCCACATTGTTTTTTTCTGCTTTTGCACATACTGCTAAGTACAAAATAAGCTCCCTATTTTGATATTCAGCCGATAGTTGCGAACTTGTAATAGAATATAGAATATCTTTTAACACAAATTGTCCCTTGATGACATTTTGTGATTTTATGAAAGTGCCCATATACACTACCTCCTTTATAAATTCCGATTGTGATTTGATGATTTTTAAGGGAAATACTAGCTGTTATATTTTATTAATAAATTCTCCTGCGGTGTTTCTTTTCTATTAAAACTCATTCTTAGGAATTAGAATACACACAACCACAATAATTTTGACGATATAGTTCATATTGTGCGGACAATTCTATAGAACGTTTGTATCCTTCCTTCTTTTTAAAATCCGACGGCAGCCACAAAACACCATATTTTTCTGACATTTTCTGCCCTATTTCATTTAATTTACTCACATTCTTCAATGGACTGACAGTCAATGTTGTGGCAAAATAATCGCTGCCCGCTTCCGCCGCACGTTTTGCAGTTTCATCCAGCCGAAGCTCATAACAGCGGAAACATCTTTCGCCGCCTTCGGGACAATTTTCCAACCCCTTTGCCATTTGATAAAAAACCAACGGTTCATACTCCCCTTCTATCACAGAAATAGGGTATCCTTTTTCTTCCCTGTTGTACGCATCTATCAATCGCTTTTGTTCTTCCACACGTTTCTTATATTCCACTGTATCAGAAATATTGGGATTAAAATAGAAAACCGTAATCCTGAAAAAAACACATAAATACTCCAGAACATAACTGCTGCAAGGGGCGCAGCAACTATGTAAAAATAAAGTGGGAACTTCAATCTCTTTTTTAGCTTCTTTTTGGGAGATACGGTCCAATACTTTCTCCAATTCTTTCTGATAATTTATTTGATTCATATTCTTCCCTCTGCTTTCTTACAGATTTTAAGCCAAAACTCATACCTACAATACACGACAATTTTATCAAATATATATGATATTCAAACAATAACAGCCTGGCTGGTAATCCCTTCCCTGTTTCTGCACTTTGTAACCAAGATCTTTTTATCTATTTTTTCCTTTAGTTCCGAAACATGAGAAATAATTCCTACCAGACGATTCCCCTCCGTAAGGCGTACCAGTGCCTTCATAGCTTGTTCCAGCGCTTCCTCATCCAACGAGCCAAAGCCCTCGTCTACAAACATTGACTCCATTTGAATACCTCCGGCATAAGATTGAATTTCATCCGACAATCCCAGCGCCAGGGACAGGGACGCCTGAAAAGCTTCTCCGCCGGATAAGGTTCTGACACTTCTTTGGGTCCCGTTATAATGGTCGATTACCAAAAGCTCCAACCCCGCTTTTTCCCTTCTGTTTTCGCCTTCTTCATCCCTTTTCAGCTCATATTGCCCGTTACTCATTGTAAGCAGTCTTACATTAGCCTTTCTCAAAATACGGTCAAAATATGCCATCTGAATATAGGTCTCCAATTCTATCTTACGTTTACCGCTTAAAGTACCGTTTGCCGTATCCGAAAGCGCTTTGATCCAGCGATACTTTTCTTCAACCCTGACAATACCCTCCTGCCGAACTTTTACCTTATACCATATCTCTCTGTTGACAGTGAGCGCGGATTTCTGTTCATCCCGCCTTTTGTGCAGCTCCTTTTTTTCCTGCTGCCAATGCTCTCTTCTTTCCAGAACTTCCTCTTCTTTCAAATTCCCTGCCTCACCCGCCGCCTGAATCTGGCTTTTTAAAGTCTCTATGGCAGCCGTCAGCCTCTCCCGCCGGGTACTGCAATCCGCCAATGCCTGCTCCGCCTTCTTTAACGCACTCTCAAGTTCCATTTTACGCAGTTCCAGCACACGAATCCTTTCTTCTGCATCTTCTCTGTGTTCCGCTCCCAACTGCCTTGCCAACGCCTCTATCTTATCCCTTCCCGTTTCACAGACAGCCGTCAGTCTGGTAACCTCTATCTCCAATTCCTGTATGCCCTTTTCCAAAGATTTTACACGGATTTCTTTCTGTGGAATCTGCTCTTCCAACGCCTGCTTTTGCTGAAATTTCTCTTTATTTTCCCTCAGCGAGCTTTGGAGAACCGAAACTTGTTCCTCCAGCCACCGTCCAATCCTCATTGCCGTCTCTCTCAATGCTGTCTCGGACATCTGAGACTTTGCATATTCTTCCGCCAGATCTGGTTCTTCCCCGCAGAGAGTTTCAAAAAGCTGCTCTGCTTTTTCTGCCTGCCTGCTTAAAATACCCTCCTGCTGTTTTTCCAATTCATTTTTGTATTGGTTGGTTTCGGAAAGTTCTGATTCTCTACGACTGCGTTCTTCCTCCAAACGGTTTCTGATTTCAATCTCACTTTTTAATGCCTGCTGACGCTCAAAAAGAATATCACAGCTTTTCTTTAAATCCTCCTTACTCTCTTCAAGCAGTTTCTGCAGAAATTTCTCATTCCCGTCCTCTTGGGTTTTCATCCCCAATGCCCGGACGCCTTCCTCCATTTTCTCCTTCCATGCAGATAAATTTGCCGCCTCTTGGGCTTCCCTCAATTCATCCAAAGCCGTTTCCAATTCTCTCGCAAGCTGTCTGCCCAATGTCCTGTCCTGCCCTTTTAAGTCCGCAGATTTTTCCTGTTTTTCTGCAATGGCTTCTCTCAGCGCCTTTCTTTCTCCTTCTTCCCGCATCGCTTCCTGTTCTAAGGCTTCCAGGCGTAATTTATCTTTTTTCGCCCGAATATAGTTCTCTTTGCTCTGTTCAACATTCTGTCTCAGCCATGCTTCAATTCCGTCCTTGTCTCCTTGCACATCCTCCGGCAGCGAAAAACCTGTCAGCAGCATTTCCCATTGCCTGTTCTTCTCTTCCAATATAGCTTTTGCAGCCGCATATTCCTGCTTTTTTTTCTGCAAATCCCCCTCCAGCCTGCTTCGTTCTTCTCCTGCTTTTGGGATGATTTCCTCCAATTCTTTTTTCCTGCAGATTTCCTCTTCTGTTTTCTCTATTTTCTCTTTTAAACGTAATTTTTCCGTTTCCACAAGCTGTCTCTGTACTTCCAGCTTGTCCCGCATAATATCAAACCGTTTCCGGTCTTCTTTCATTAAAACAGCTTCGGCGTTCTCCAACCCTGCAAACACTTCCTCTGCCAATTCCTCCACCAGCGCTTCCTGTTCTTTTTCACGCTCTGCAAACAGTCCGGCCTGTGCGCTGAGATATTCTGTTTTGGCCTCCGCCTGAGAAAGTAATTTTTTCTGCCGCTCCAATTGTTCCTTTTCCGGTACTTCTTCCGGTATTTTTGCCAAAGAAGGATGATGTATAGAACCACACACCGGACATGCCTGCCCTTCTGCCAGATCTTTTGCCAAAATACCCGCCTGGGCGTCCAAAAAATACCTTTCCCATTTCTGAACTATATCACTGCAACTCTCTTTCTCTATTGCCGCTTTCCGATACGCTTCCTGGGCCTTGGAAAGTTCCTCTCCCCGCGATTGTAAAATTTTCAACTCCGAGGCAAGCCTTTTCTGCATTTGCTGCCGCCCTTCCAGTTCTTTTTCCTTCTGCATCCACAAAAGTTTCTGCGTCTGTGCGTCTTTCACCAGCTCCCACTCTTCTTGCAGCGAATCGTATGTATTTTGGCTGTCTTGTATTTGAATCTGCAGCGCTCTGCATATCGTTTCCGAATCCACCACAGACTTATTTACCTGCCTAAGCCCTTCTCTCTGTTCCACGAACGTACAAAGCATCTCCTGAGCCTCATCTGCCATATGACGGTGCCGAATCTCTGCCTCCCCGGCATTTTTCAGAACTGCACGCTCCTTTTCCCTGCGTTCTTCTCTCTCGCCATACGCCTCTTCCTTGTCACAAAGTACTTTCAAACCTTCTGCTGTCAGTACAATCTCCTGCCTGACTTCTATCCATTCTGCGCCTCTTTTTTGCAAAAGTTCACGACGATCCCGAAGCGTTATCAGACTTTTCTCTGCAGCAGTAAGTAATATATCTCTGTCTGTCAATGTTTCCGTTTTCTCTCGACAAATTTTAATTTGCCGTTCCAGTTCATCTGCTTTTCCCTTTATTTCCCCAATAGATTTTTCATTTTCCTGCCTTTTGACGTTTTCCTGTTCCCAGCCGTCTTTTAGCTGACACAGCCTATCCCTGTGGCGCAACGCCGTATTCATCTTATTTTCCAATCGTTCTTTCTCTTCCCCCAGGGAATCTAAGCTTTTCAATTGTTCACGGTCCAGCTCCAGCAGCCGCTCCGCTTCCTTTCTCTGTTCCAGAAGCATCTCTTTTTGTTCCACACTATGCGCAAGCGCTTTCTCCTGTACCATCAGCCCGTCTCTTTCACTTTTTAACCTGTCAAAAAGCGCAAGATTATCCTGCTGCTCCTTTATCTGCAATACTATAACAGAACATTCCTGTGCATTTTTTCTTGCCTGCGCACATTGTTCCTCCGCTTTAAAAAGTTCCGGCTGCTGTTCCTGCAACTGTTTTTGGTTTCTCACAAGTTCTTCCTGATGCTCTCTGATTTTGCGGATATTTCCGATTAACTGATTTTCCTCTGCAATCTGCTTGTCCAGCGCGTCAATCCTAGCATCCAATTCTATTAACGCCCTTTCCTCTTCCCCACATACTGCCTCCAGAAGTGCCATTCCTTCCCCGATACTATTGTCAAACTTCTCTTTCTGAAGCGCCCTGATTTTAACTGCACAAAGTGTCTCTCCCTGGCAGACAATGCTGTCCATATATTGATTTATGCTCCGTTTCAGTTCATCATATTCCTTCCATTGCATCTTTGCTTCCGTCTTAAGCTGTTCCTGTAATCTCTGATACAATCCTGTCTTAAAAATCTGCCGGAAAATATCGCTTCGTTCTTCTGTTCCAGCCAGCAAAAGTTTCTGAAAATCTCCCTGGGCAATCATTGCAATCTGCGTAAACTGTTTACGATCCAGTCCAATCAGCTCCGTTATGGCTCTGGTCACATCCCTATACTTAGTCACCGGCGTGCGTCCGTCAGGATAAATCAATTGGGCGTCCGCTTTCTGGGTCGTAGTTCCCGTTCCACGGCCCTTTGGTCGCTGATATTCAGGATTTCGTTTCACGGTATATCGCTTTTGCCGATATTCAAAAACATATTCTACATACGTGGGAATCATTTCTGAAGCATATTTGCTGCGAAACATGTCCGCTCTGCGCACTTCCCCGCTGGGTTCCCCATACAGGGCAAATACAATGGCATCAAAAATAGTGGTCTTACCCGCACCGGTATCTCCGGTAATCAAATAAAGCCCCCGTCCTCCCAGACGCTCAAACGCAATTTCCGTATTCCCTGCATAGGGTCCAAATGCACTCATTGTCAGCTTAATCGGTTTCATCCCACTTCCCCTTCCATGAAAATTTTTCAATCTTTACTTTCTTCTCTCTCTTCCATTAACCGCCTTACAAACTCTCTCTGCTCCGCACTCATAGATATATTATTCTGCATTTCATAGAATTCTCCAAACAACTCAAGCCCCGATTTCTGTTCCATATCCTGCACCGCTTCCACTGCTCGATTTTCTCTGGTGCGGCTGTTGTCATATGTAAGACGCATTAAATTAGGGTAGATTGTGCGCAGTCTTTGCAAACCGTCAGGAATATCCTCTTCATCGGTCAAAGTAATCTGAACATAATCCTCCCTATTTGTATCCTGATAAAAAGATCTCGCCGTCACTTCCATATATGTCCCGCAGATTTTACGCATATCCCGAAGAGGAAATAGCGGAATTGTGCGCAGTTCTATCCGCCCTTTCTCTTTTAACTCCACCACTGTAACAGACTTCTCCTGCTCCGCTTCCGAAAAGGAATATTTCAGCGGTGTACCACAATAGCGCACTGTCTCCCGTCCCACCCATTGGGGACTATGAATATGTCCCAAAGCCACATAATCAAAAGCATCAAATACACTCCCGTCCACATTGTCCAGTCCGCCCACTACAACTTCTTCCGATTCGCACCTTCCGGCTCCGGTGACAAACTGATGGGCCACCAGCACATTGCGTTTTGTTTCATCTACTTTCATACGTTCTATGGCCAATTTTAACGCATCCTGATAAGTCTCCGGCAGATTTATTTCTGTTTCCTCCCGCTCAAGTACATGCCGCATTATTGCTGGTTTTATAAATGGCAGCAAATAAATGCAAAGTTCTCCAAATTCGTCCTGCAATACTATCCGTTCTGTTTTTCCTTCATAAACAGGGGATAAAAACACCCCCTGTCCGCTCATCAGCCGCGCCCCAAAAGCTATTCTTTCTGCGGAATCATGGTTGCCGCTGACAGCGAAAACCTTTGTTCCCAACAAGGCCAACTGGGTAAGAAATCTGTCAAATACCTGAACGGCCTCTGCAGAGGGAACCGATTTATCATAAATATCCCCTGCAATCATAACACCTTCCGCCCGTTCTTCCTTCACGATTTCTATCACTTTTTGCAAAATAAACTTCTGATCTTCCATCAACGAAAATTCGTTTACCCGTTTTCCCAGATGGATATCCGAGATATGAAGTAATTTCATGTTTTCCCCCATTTTACATCAATCTTTTTATATGGACAGGTTTCTTATATTTAAACCACTGTCACTTTCAAAACAGTCACCGAGCATCCTGGTATCTTACGCTTTAATACAGGAAGCAACTCCAAACTTTCCGTGTATACAGGAACCACCTTTTTCGGTTCATCAAAGCTATTCATTGCGTCCGGCCCATACCCTGCCATCTGCCATTGTTTTACGGAACTATTTACTGGTGCAATATCTCCCTCTAATACGATTTCAACCTCTTGTTCCTGCTCCAATATGTTGACCAGTTTTACGATAATCTCCGCAGAACATCCACCATCCGCCTTTGCCAGCGCCGCCGACACATAAACGGCCTCTGCCATAGGAAGTCGGCTTTCTGTATCCTGATAAAGTTTTCCATCCACCCAAAGCCTGATTTTTCTGCCTGTAACCTCCAGCATTAAATGGTATTTTCTACCCTGTTCCAAAGAAAAGGCATACTGACATAACTCTGCTCCCTTACCATCAATACGCTCCGTCAGGGAATTATCCTGATTCTGCCATCCTCCCAATGTCCAGACAAACTCATTATCCCCTGAATCATTGCTTCCGAATATTACCTGTATTCCCTTATAACCGGATACTTCCATGGCATCCAATTCCAGGTTGTAATGGCTGCTTTGGGTATGATGCAAGAAAATTCTTCGGTTTTCCTCTGTGGAAATACAATCTTCAAAACGTTGTTCCATACCCGTTTCCAAATCAGTATACACAATATTAGAATAAGCTATCTCAGACTCATATCCGGACAGTAAAATATTACCCACAATATTTTTCGCACCACTCTCGTCTGCAGTTTCTTCTTTATTATCATTTTTCTCTATCTTAATTTGACCAGCTTGTCTTTTTCCACTCCAATCACTATAAAATACCACCGGGGCCGGTCTGTCTTCCACTTTACATTCCAATCCATATTCCCCCAGGTGTTCCATAAAAAGCTTCTGAACATAATAATTTGCGGAACCATATACCCTATGGTTATCAAACCAAATCATATCAGGACTCCAGTTCACATAATCTGCATTTGCAAAAAGCGGAGCATAACAGGCCAGTGCCACCACTGCTGCATTGCGCTCCAAACTTATCATATAAGAGGCTTCTAACAGCGCGTTATACCATGTATTTCCCCAGGAGGCATACTCGCCTAAAAACACCTTGGGTCCTTTTCTGTCATACTGGTCATAGCGGTAATGATTTGCCACAAACCATTCCGGCGCCATATAATAATGTTCATCCACCAAATCGGACTTTACTTTCACGGCATTTTCCCATCCTCTGTCAAATTCTCCTCCCGCCGCAAAAGGGCCTGCCGTATTGATTATTTTTATCTCCGGATATTTTCTGCGGACAGCCGCCTGCAGAATATCCGACCTCTCAAAAAATTGGGCTCCAACCTCTTCATTGCCAATCCCCACATATTTCAGACCAAAAGGTTCCGGATGCCCTAATTCCGCCCGCTTTCTCCCCCATGCAGTATCTATTCCGCCATTGGCAAATTCTATCAAATCAAGTACATCTTCCACAAAAGGGGCAAGTTGATCCAAAGGGGCATAACGTTTATGGTGGGGGTCATATCCTGCCGGAACCACCGGAAGAGGCTCGGCGCCAATATCTTCACATAATTGGAAATATTCATAATACCCTAATCCCAAAGTCTGATTATAATTCCAATTATTCCTCCTTGCCGGACGATCTTCCGGTCTGCCGATGGAATTTTTCCAACGATACTGCGCATCCCTGGCCTGACTGTCCAAAGCGCCGTCATGAATCAGACATCCTCCCGGAAAACGCATAAATTTCGGATGAAGCTGTTCCAACATCTCTGCCAGATCCTTTCTCAGTCCTCCTTTTCTTCCTTTATATGTATCTGCCGGAAAAAGTGACACAAAGTCCAGATACACTTTTCCCCGCCCCTCTGCCGTAATCGCCAGCCTGCCGCTGAAATCTTCCTCAGGAGCGCGAAAGGCCAGAGAAAATTTTTCCCACTCCAACCCAAAATAGAGTTTCTGTTCCGCGTAAATCTTACCATCCGCACTGCGCAGCGAAACTTTTACTGCTTTTTCCAGACATTGTTCCCGCTTTCCATAACAGGTAAAAAAATAAACCGCCCCTGCCTTTAAAGGAATACCTGTATTAAATCCCCTATTCTGAATTCCTACATTTCTGCCTTCTTCCTGTATATCCAGGGCAAGATAGTGTGGATTCTTTTCGCTGACCGCCCCTCCTGTCATAACCTTTGCCCCGACACGCCCGTCCTCTTCAATGATTTCCCATGCTGTCAAAGCATGATAGTCCTTGTTGTCAATGGAATCAAATTCAAAAGCAGGTTAAACTTATAAACTGTTATGCGCCGCAGCACCATCTTTGGTGCTGGTTAAAAATATAAAGATATGCTCTATTTCATGGGAGATTCCCCTTTCGATTCCAATGCCTTTCTTATGCTGTCCACATCCAGCATGGAC
>JAAWCE010000110.1 GCA_022793065.1 Lachnospiraceae bacterium | reverse complement strand
TGAACGTGATGTTGACGTTGCGGCCTCAAAAAGAAAATATTAGTACTTTAAATTGATAATGTGCTTCACAAGACGGATGGGATACGGTATAATAGAACCACGAACCCGTGTCTTTTAAAGTTCGTCGGAATGGAGGTTATGATGTTACAGACGACGATAAAAGATACAAACAGAACTGCTTTCGATACCCTGTATTCTATCCGCAACGTATTGGCCCCGGAAGCCATGACTGCCTTGTACTGCCGGTTATCCGTAGACGACGCCAACGAGGGGGACAGCAACAGCATTCAAAACCAAAAAAAAATTGTCCTCAACTACGCAAAGGAAAATGGTTATGTTAATACCCGGTTTTTCGTGGACGATGGTTATTCTGGTTCATGTTTTGATCGTCCCAGCTTTAAGAAAATGATTGAAGGCATAAAATCCGGTGAAATCAAGCGGGTAATCATTAAGGATATGTCAAGATTCGGACGTGACTATCTTCAGGTGGGAATGTATACAGAGATTATGTTTGCCGAGTATGACATTCACTTTGTCGCTGTCAATGACGGGGTAGATTCCCAGAAGGGCGAAAATGACCTTACTCCCTTCCGCAACTTATTTAACGAATGGTATGCCCGTGACTGTTCCAAGAAGCAGAGGGCTGTCAAACGAATGAAGGGAATGTCAGGTGAACGGATTTCCTCCCACGCCCCATACGGTTACATCAAGGGCGAGGACGGAAAACTCCTGGTCGATGAAGAAACGGCCCCAGTGGTAAAACTGATTTTTGACTTGCGTGTGGAAGGGCTGGGGGTTGGACGGATCGCCAGCGAACTGACCCGCAGGAACATTCCCACTCCCGGAACCATTGAATACCGGAGGACGGGAAAAACCCATAGGTATCTCCCTCATGCGGAATGTGTGTGGAGCGCGGCGACAATCACTATGCTTTTAAAACACAAGGAGTACTTGGGACATACAGTAAATTTTAAAACTTACTCCAAGTCCTACAAATTCAGAAAACGATACCCCATCCCGGAAGAGCAGCAAATGGTTTTCAAAGACACCCACGAGGCGATCATCACCGAGGAAGTATGGGAAACCGTCCAGCGGTTAGCACAACACCGGAGGCGGCGTACCAATGACCATGACCCCGGACTTTTCTCCGGTATGCTCTACTGTGCGGACTGCGGCTCGCCCCTGCACTTCTCAACCGGGAGTAATACTTCCGGCAAAGATCCCCGGTACATTTGCGGAAGTTATCGGAAACGAAGTGCCGAGAAGTGCTGTACCGCCCACTATATCCGCCAGCCCGTGCTGGAAGAACTGGTTCTTGAAAACCTGCGGCAGATCGTAAAACTTGCCACGGAGCAGGAGCAGGAATTTGTCAAGCTCATTATGAACCGGACGCTTTCCAAACAGCAGGAAGATGTCAAGACCTTGCAGAAAGAACTGGCGGCTAAGGAACACCGGATCGTGGAACTGGACGGGATCATCAAAAAGCTGTATGAAGATAATTTTTCCGGGAAACTGTCAGACGAGCGCTACATAATCTTTTCCAGAGATTACGAAAATGAACAGCATACCCTGAAAGCGGAGGCCCTGGACATAAAGAGCCAGATCGCAGAGCAGGATTCCAAAGTGGTCAATATCAACAGCTTTGTGGAACTTGCCAGGAAATATACTTCCTTTGAAAAACTGACCCCCGGAATGCTTCACGAACTGGTTGAAAAGATCATTGTCCACGAAGGCGATAAAAGCAGCGGCCACCGCATACAAAAAATCGAAATCTATTATTCTTTCGTTGGCGACCTGGAGAGTTCTCATGTGGTCGCCCAACGAACTCGAAAAACACCGGCAGCGTGACATATTTCTTTATTTCGCACTGCCAGTCTTTTAAATCTAAAAAGGTTCGCTAAGAATATTCCCCTAACAAAGCACAAAGAAAACTGTTCTATCAACAGGTTTTTATAGAGGGAAACATATTATGAAAAAACGATTCAAGAATATTTTCGCTAAGACGAGAAAGAAGAACAGACTGGCAGTATTGATTTGTACCATTATTTTAACAGTTAGTATGGGGACATTGGCGGGCTGCTCAATCGCAAAAGAAAGTGCAGAGGATGTACCCGGTCAGCCAGAAACAGAGGATACCAAAACAAAAAATGTTCAGGATGAAAATATCCAAATCAATGAAGCTTTGCCGGAATCTGGAAGCAGCGTTTCTGGAACAGAGCAAATAACCAGTGATTACTCTGTTTCTATGGGAAACTTTACAATCTCTCTATATGAAGATAAACAAGACATTACGGATAAACTGAATGAAAATGGTCTGAGTTATAACGAGTACAACTCCGAGATGAAATATTCTGATCCGGGCTATAATAAATACGATTCTTACTATATGGTTGGCGAATCGTCATTAGGGACTGATGAGGCACAATGGGTAGATGCATCACTGTGTGCATACTTTGCGGATGGTATATGTGTACGTTTAGAACTGTTGAACCAGAAATGCCAGACTGTACGAGATATACACAAAGACGATTCATATTCTCAGCTGATCGAACAATATGGAGATTCTTTTGAAAAACGTACATATGATGCCCATGGGGTATATGATGTATATCGTTATTCCTACAATGAGTATATTTGTGAATTTGCCATACTTAGGGAATATCCGGATTCTATACAAAGTGTAGATATATATGTCTCAAATTTATATCCTATATATGATTATGGTGAAGAATTGATAAATTAACAGGACGATGGGCGTACCGGGACGGATGCCAACCGCGAAAACTTCCAGCGGCTTTTAGCCGATGTGATGAGGGAGAAAATTAACTGCGTGATTGTGAAAGACCTTTCCCGGTTCGCCCGGAATTACAGTGACGCGGGCAGTCTAGTCTGATTGATAATGAGGGGGCTTCGGCCATGAGAGAGGTGATCCCCAGGGCCACCATCGTGATCTGCCTTGCCACCATGCTCCATACCATCGCAGCCGGCAATATGATGCCGTCCTTCTGTGTAGACTCTCGCGGTATCGTTAAACTATGCTAAGATAAAAATCATTTTGAGATAATACGAAAGAGCCAATATTTTTATATAGATAAAACGAAATTTATCAAAGCATGGTGGGAGACAGGAGATCATGTAACGCTCATCACCCGTCCAAAGCAGAGCCTGAACGCTTTTACCACGGATTTGTACTGGGGCTTGTGGTGGAACTGTCCGGCCGATATGTTCTGACAGCCAGAGGGATTTTGGGGGAGCGGATACGCAGATACGGATTTGCGCTTAATGGGAAGGAAGTGTTCATCGGGGAATCCTAGTGAGAAATAAACCTTTGGAAAAGAGGCTGTCTGACAAGGGTTAAAAGGACAAAACAGAAAGAAAATAGAAAATAGTGGGGAAAAACCCATGGGATATTCCCCAAGGCTGAGGCAGGAAATAGGGCAGTGCCGGCGAAAAGCGCGGTAGTGCAGGAAACGCGGCAGCGCCGGCCGAGAACACGGCAGCCGTGGGAACTGCGGCACCGGCCAGGACGGCGGCAGCCCAGAAGGCAGCAATAGCCGGAAGGCAGCCTGCAGGGCCATGGGAATTGCAGACAGGAGTGACAGCAGGATGTGGTGTGTGGTACATGTAAAGGACAAAGGAGAGCTTCGGACGGAAGACTTTGTATCAGGCCTTCTTCCCCACAATCTAAATGCCCGGTGCTTCCACCTGATCAGAAACAGGAGGATGAAGTTCCGGGGTGAGTGGCATACGGTCCAGGAGGACCTGTTTCCAGGCTATGTGTTCATCGACACGGACGAGCCGGACAGAGTCTACAAGGAACTGAAAAAGGCTCCCAGGCCCAAGCTTCTCTTCAGCGACGACGAT
>JAAWCE010000021.1 GCA_022793065.1 Lachnospiraceae bacterium | reverse complement strand
GCCGCGGTAGGTGAAGCTGACCACGCCCCTCATAGAGAAATACTGGATGAATTTTTCATTCTGCGCTCCATAGTGCGCCGGCGGCAGACCCACTGCCAGCTGCACACGCATGATGCCGGGGATATAGGCGCCGTTTGCCTCAATCTCGTTGGCGATGCCAAACAAGGTGAGGATAAAGAACCGGTCATCCTCCGTCTTATCCCGGCGGTAGGGGATGCGCTGGTCGGAAATCTGATAGTATTTGTCCTTATACTTCAGCACATCCATACCGAAGGGCCGCACCTCGCTCTCTGTCAGGCCGGAGATGAAGGGCTCACTCCGCACTAACTTGACCTGTAATCTTAAAATTAGGATTACAGTGTTTATCTACAGAAAAGTGTAATCCAAAGAGTACTGAGAAAGCTAAGATGTAGACTATGTTCATCAAGAAAAATTCTAAGGATTAAGAAACTTTTTGAAATAGTATAGCTTAATAGATTATACTAGAGCCATCACCTGAAAGTTTTCAGAGATGGCCCTATTGCTATGTAAAGCATAGAGCAGCGTGCAAGTTCTGAATCAGATGAAAGACTGGCTTATAGAGGATAAGATAATGCACAATAAATTATGCAAATGGATAAAAAGGAAACGAGTTTTTGCAGTGCCGAGTAGTAATGAAGATAAAAATCAAGATAAAAGGAAGCATCAAACCATGCCCGAGAAATTATACAACAAAACGAGGAAGTAATCAGAGATAGATTAAAGAATTATCGCAGGGCAGCGAAGAATCGCTGCAAGAGTTGCTGGAATAGAAATGGAAAGGCAATCTTAGGTGGCGTGGCATAAAGTTCGTCAAGGATACCACAGTGGACAATATAGCCGGAACCTTACCCTAATCTCGGGAAACATCACGCTGTATATTCCCCGTTTCAAAGGCGCTTTATTTGAAACAGCCACTGTATTAAACTGATTTCAAGAAGGCTACATTGTAAATCTCCTATCTGAATTTTCACTTGACTGTTCTTGCATTTTTCTTTCAATTCTACTATAATATATAATAGTAGAATGATTATCTTGAGTTAACTGACCACAAACTGTAACAGCATAATGGCCTATACCCTACATGAATGCGTTGGCCTTGTTGTCGAAATGTGCATTTAGCCTTCAACCGTTTTCTGGTGTGCTGATTTTCTACAAAACCTATTTGCAACGAGGAACTCAGCCTGAATAAAGGGGATAACTGCATAAAATATAATTATGATTATCTCTTTAGATCAGCAAGAGAAAATGCTGGGACAAAAGGGAAAAAACGTGGTAAACTAGAGCCATGAATACCCGAAAGCGAGTGAGGAAGTCATGGCGAAGAGGAAAGGATTACCGCTGGGAACATTTCTGAAACGGTTCTTAACGGAAAGTTCGTGCCAGGAGTATCTGGCATTGCAGCGGTGGGAAAGTGGGTGCGTCTGTCCCAAATGCGGAAGCCGGCATGGATACCGGCTACACAACGGACGGGTATCAGTGCGCCTAATGCCGCCACCAGGTTTCCGTGACGGCAGGGACAGTGCTACATAAGACCCATATGCCGCTGATGAAGTGGTTTCTGGCCTTCTATCTGGTGTGCCAGGATAAACGCGGGATTTCGGCAGTCCAACTCTCCAGCCAGCTGGGGACGACCTATAAGACTGCCTGGCGTATGCTCAAGCGAATCCGCGCAGCTATGGGCCAGCGGGACGGGAAGCATCAGCTTAACGGCGTGATAGACTTCGACGATGCATACTTTGGCGGTTCTGTAAAGGGCAAAAAGCGGGGTCGTGGTACGGAAAAGGCGAAGGCTTTTGTTGCGTTGTCTCTGGACAGCCAAGGCAATCCACGTCATCTCAAAATGCGGGTCACACCCAACATCAAACAAGCTTCCGTCAGAAAATTTTCCCAATCCGCTTTTGCGGAGGACAGTGTGGTCCGCAGTGGTGGTTATTGCAGCTACATCCCGGCCTTGAAAGATTTTTCTCACGAGCACAAGATCTACGATCCCGACTCCGGCCTGCTTCACTGGCTCCATATCATGGTCAGCAATGCCAAGGCTTTCATTTCCGGCATCTATCACGGCCTGCCTAAAGACAATTTGCAGTCCTATCTGGACGAATTTTGTTTCCGTTTCTCACGTCGCTCTTTTGGTCCTGCTCTCCTTGATCGTCTTGTCCTCGCTGTTGGTGCTTCTGGCAGGCTGATCTAAAGGGATAATTATAAATATAATTTCGAACATTTTAACATAGCAAAAGGCAGACGCACTTTGGTTGAGTCATCCTACCTGCGATATAATAACCGTTTTAATTGATCTGCTTCTATGCTCCCCAAGAAAAGTAATCCCTAACTTTATCTTCCAATTCGCCCAAAATTGCGTCTGCCATTTCGTCTATACCAACACTTGAATACGGCTTTAGGCGATGCATAATTGCCTTAATCTCAACATTATATTGCAAATTCCCTATCGTTACTTCGATGATGTGGTGTGGCATACATAACGTAAGCATTAGTTGCGTTGGCATTCTTCCTGCAAGACGGGGAAAATTTATGATACCTTCAAATAGTTTGTTTTCCAAACAGGTTACAGCACTCTCCAGCAGAACGTATATTTGAAGATTTTGCTCATGAAATTGCAGTATCCTTTCCATTTTGTCCATTCAATGTATCCTCCTATCAAAACATTATACTATAAGAAGGAAGTGGAAGAATGTCAAATTTAAGAGTAGAGCGATTTTTTAGCGTTTTTGAAAAATCCGTACAAGATGAAATTATGGCTTTTTGTAGAAGGCTTACTTCAACAAATGCGGATGTGTACATTATTATGGCACGAAAGGCTGCTGCATTTTGCGACTGCTTGGAGGAACTTGGCCTGGTTCATTTAGATGGGTACGTCACCAGCGACCGCTGCCTCGATATCAATGGAGAATGGCTTAAAGGGAAAGAAGTTATAATTATTGACGATGCGGTAGTTTCGGGAACTACGTTGTATACTACAATCCAAAAGATTCTGTTGTGCGGGGTTAAAAACATCAGTATACAAATACTGACGGTGAATGAAACATGGTATAATCCCGAATTGCTACAGGATGATGCTGGTAGTAGCTATGTATTCCCCGTTTATAACAAGCTACCAGATAACTTGTGCATCAAACTTTGCAACGATATTGTCCACGCGATCTCTCTTGTTCCCCGACCTTATGATATTGATTTTCCACTTTATAGGAGCATTCACCTTACAGAGTACGAAATGCATCGCCTTCTGGTACTCAATAACTGGGAAACCTATGATCTCCGCACTGATTTGCAAAAACAGCATGATATTGTCAATTTTACGTTGCTTCCCAACTACTACGAGCTGTGCCAACTCAGTGAGATTTTTGGGTTGGACGTCACCCAACACTGCATTATCAAAATACGAATCTACGGCAGGTTTTTAAGCCGGGCAAAAAAACAGTATGCCCTTCGTATCTCTCCGCTTGTCATCTTCCACGAGATGAGTGTTGATATCACAGAGCAAATTTTTAGTTCGATTACTTCCAACCACAGCAAAATTGATGCATCGCTCTTCGCCGATTGGAATAGTACAGTACAACTCCGTTTTTTGCAATTCTATTATTCCCATCAACTGGCCTCCTTTTGGCTTTACCGAATTAGTCACCTGTTGGCAGTACCGATTGAGCTCATTTACTCCTATCGCAATTTGAGTTTTTTATTCCCGGAGAAATATATTTTCGCTGTTGAAACCTTAAACAAACGTTTTGTCAAACTTTCCCCAGATATTCTGGCAAAAAGTGATGCTGTTTTACGGTCTCATGACGCCTACTCAGTCTATCAAACCATTGATCCCGTTTCTATTAATGCACGACTATATGAACCCTTTCTCGAAATGTACCATGAAAAAGAACTCCCATGCAGAAGGTTGGTTGTACGGGAGGGGAAAAAAGTTTTTCAGCACGAACAATATAAGAAGCTTCGCAATCGGTTGAACGAGGGACTTTCTTTTCAGGACATGGAGCAACGGCTTTCTGACTGCGTCCCATTCTATGACATAGGGAAAAAGGTATCGCTATTTATCGACTATTCCATTGATGCAGGTATTATTGTACCCATTATACAGCAAGAGGGTCATACTATATTCCGGGCATATCGGCACGGAGAAGATGTGTTGTATGGACGCAGGGAAGAAATGATGTATATCAAAATGCTCTCTGAGTTCTCTCAACACGCCGGTTCTACCGATGGCATTTCAAAGATTCGTGTTGAAAAAATGATTGTGCTTTTCAGTAAAATTGGCCTGCGGGAGAAAATATTATATCCCTATACATCAAATTTTACCGCAGAACCATTGGATGCCAACGGTCTACCCATGAAAATTTTGCGGGTCAAACCTTACCTAAAGGGACCGGTAGCCCTTGTCGGGAGTGCACTACAACATCAAAAAACAAAAATGGTCCCCTTTATTACCAGTGAGCGGAAAAGCATGTGGCTAACCAATGTGTTGATCCAAAACGGGCAGCTTATCCCAAATCTTGACCTGAAAAAGTACCATATAAATGACCTGTCCGCTGACATTGATATCTCGCTACTCACTGAACCGGAGCTTACGTTTCTGCAAAATTTTGCCGAACTAACCGGATGCGTTAGTAACCCGGAATGCGAGACCGGTGTTAGCTTTTCTGATAACGACTGGGCCAAGGTCTCAGTTACGCTTACCTTGCCGGACACCGTGACTGCAGTTGCAGCAGAAATGGAAATTTTTTCAAGCGATTTTTCTATTTCCTCTTTGCTTGCCTTAACACACAATAAGCAAAGAGATAAAAATCAAATCAAATATTTTTGCGGCAGTCATGCTTTTGAAAGTATACATAATGCAATTATGAAAATTAACTCTTTTTCATCTAAAAGGGGCCAAGAGTTGATTCAATCTGTCCATTTTCCATCCAGCATAGAACAACGCATCTGGTTAAGTTATTTTGCCGAGGAGTTGAACAACCATTCCGACGATAACAATGCAACGCTTACTGTTATTTTTTACGAGCAAAAGATTTGGGCGCATCTGATATCCGCCCTTGTCAATACGCTATTTATTCGTTTCACGGAACGGTATGCTGGCTACTACGGCGAACTTCCCATCTCACAAAATCAGTATAATAGGGCTAAGGAACGTCAAAATTCGGCATTTAAGTCCCTCGATACCCTGAAAACCAATCCACCTGACAGATCCGGAGACGCTGAAAGAATGTTTGGCTTGTGTGAACACATTCGCCCACAATGTCTACATATCCCGACGAACGAAACCGGATTTCACGCTCTGTTTATGTCTATCCAGAAAGTGATTGAGCAAATCGGCAGCATTGCCTCCAACATAGAGGAGACTGTCTGTGATATACTGGGCGAAAGGGGGAAAATACACGAGATTATACTCTTTAATCATGTGTTGCACATCAACTTGAGCCTTTGTCCGGAGGACAGGCGGATAGAGGCGTGCAAGCACATTGAGCAGGTTTACCGCACCGAACAGCAGAACATTAAACATATCCGACAGATATATCTGTCTAAAGGTATGCCGATTCCGGTGATAGAAATTCGGGAGCTTCCACAAAAGTACAAACCAGAACCGGTCTCTGATGCTGCCGCGCAGGATATGTGGTATATTGCACACGGTTTCCGGATTGACCAACGAATGGCTTTTTTTGCTAAAAGTATCTTCTACCGTTTATATCAGAATAATATTGACTGCCAGATCACAATCTTTGAAAGGCTGAGCTATGAAAACTGTATTAAGAGTAATTCTTCTGAATTTGCAGAATACCATTGTAATCAATTCAACACCTTCATTGAGCCGTTCAAAAAAGATATCATCTTCCCGCAGCGAAGCCATGCTCCCTGTATCCTGCATATATGTCCAAGCCATCTGTTAAAAAGTTCTCGCTGTCAGGAAGAATTCAAAAAGGATGCGTGGTATCGATTGGCAGATTCCTTTGAAAAAGCCGGATCAGCTCTGTCAAAAATAAATTATCGGATTGCAGAATATGTTTGCACTGCGGAAAGGAGAATCGTAATGAACCCGTCACCTGCTTTTGATTTTGGTATTATCACCATACTTTCTGAAGAAATGGATGCAGCAAAACAGGTATTCTCCTTGAGCAGGCTTCCTTACAGGTTCGGAGATCGCATCTACTATACTGGGAAAGTGGAATCACATGGAGAGAGGGAGCCCCGCAGGGTCATTTGTACACAAACAATTGACCAAGGTGAATTTTCCGTTATCAATGCCTACCACGATATGGCGAATAAATATCGTCCAAAATTTGTTTTTCTAATCGGTATTGCTGGAAGTATTCTGGATAGTCAAAAGGGTGAAATCCACAACCCTGATAAGCGCATGGAACTTGACCTATGCGATGTCGTTATTGCAAAATCGGTTATTGATTATGAGTTGCGAAAGGAAACGGACAAAGGCACGGAGCATCGTGCACATATTTTTGACGTGTCCGCTGAGAGTGTATCAGTTGTCAACGATTTTCTGTTGACACTGGAGACCACCCCTCTCTCTGTAGCGGAAGGTAGCAAGAACGATACGTTGCATGTCCTATTTGAGCCAATCGGTAGCGGAAATGCTGTTATTGGCAATGAGCTGAGTGAGATCATCACTTGGCTCAAGGACGTCAACTCCAAAGTCGCTGCCGTGGAGATGGAGGCATCCGGCATTAGTTCCGCCTTTTATGAAAGCCGATTAAGTGATCATGCCGTACAAGGACTGCTCGTCATACGTGGAATCTCCGACATGGCCAATGTAGATAAGGCACTCACTAAAGCTTTCCGAAAACCTGCCGCTCAAAATGCTGCGTTGGTTGCCAAAAAGTTGATAGAAACTTTCCCCGATTTTTAATAGCCATATATAGAAAATTTGATATAAAATTATGTATTCATGAGAGATTAATCAAGGCATGAATGTGGGGGATTTTGACCATAATTTCGGAAAGAATAATAGAACTTCATAGCTTTTGCTTAGACGCTTAGAGTAATTGAGCTAGGCCAGCATACTCCTAAAGACCTATTCAGTAGGGACTTTTCATATTCGTGAGTTTTACTTTTCCATGAAATATCAGTGTCGAAACTCTGTCACATCACTACATTAGAATAGATATATTCTTATTTCCAGCATCAACGAAGAATTTTTGAATGGATAGATACCCTTTATATGTTAGCTTCGCGGTAGAATCCACGGTTTTTATGTCCTGGAAGTTGGCCATGTGAACAATGTTTGTAATTCTAAAATCTCTTGGGTGAACCGCATATATGGCTCACCCAGGAGATAGGTACGTTTGTTGATATTAGCTGTTTAGGTGAAAACAGATTTTCGGAATAAATAGAAGGTTACTGGATTTACTTTTTGATATAGTTCAGGCAGGAGTTGTATTTCATGCTTTTTGATTCCATTTGTTTTGATATATCAACAACGCTATAAGAGTAGCATCTCACTAAAAATGTTAACATATAAAACAAATAAGTTATCGGAGCCCACACAATTTTGCCATAATCTTATCTGTATCATCGTTCCAAATTGGTTTTTCATCGAAGGAGCTTATTGAATTATTTTCAATTGCGTTTCGCATCATTTCTACGGAGGGAGTAGCATAAATCCTTGTTGTCTCAAGTTGTGCATGACCAAGGAAACGGGAAACAATCGCAAGATCAACTCCATCTCGATAAAGGCCAGTGGCTCGGGTTCTACGGAACATATGCGGATGAACGCAATCCGGGAGACCAGGGTAAATATCTCGTACTTGCTGTGCATACTTTTTTAGAAATCGTTCTACATTTGCGGCTGACATCTTTGATATATTGCCCTTGATTACTGTATAAAACAGAAGTTCTGTGTTAGGACCATTCTTCGGATGATAGACAGCCAGATATTGCTGCAAGTGGCGGCAGGATCGCTCGGTTAAGGCAATAACACGTTCCTTTTGCCCTTTCCCAATGACATGAATAGATGGAGCTTCGGAATCCAAACAAATATCTTGCGTCTTAAGACTGAGAATTTCATCAATCCTGGCTGCACTGTCATACAGTAATATCATAATCGTCTTGTCTCGGATCCCCATCTTGGTATTATTGGGGGCATCAAAAAGTAATCGGAGAGCTTCTTCATCAAGAATCGGTTTTTCTTTTTTAGGATTTCTACAGGCTTTCACCCTGCCAATTGAGAGTGCAATAGACTGTAAAGAAATATCTTTATCTGCAGCAAACCAAAGGTAGCTTTTCAATGCGGCCAAACGCTGATTTCTTGTTCCTGGTTTTTTGCCTGCTGCAGCGAGGTGCTCCATAAAGTCTAAAACCAAATCCCTTGTGCATTGTACAAATTCAAAGGAACTCAGAGAAATGTTTTTCTGATTACGCAGATAGTAGCGGAACACTGTGAGTGCATCCCGATAAGATTCGATTGTTGCAGGACTCCGTTCTAACTGTACCCGCATATAAATCTCCAAAAATTCGTATGTCATTGAGAAAAATAGTTTTTTATCACGTTTCTTCATAAGGTATGACCTCCGGAATTACTTTTTGAGACTGCAAATCGCGGTCACGGATGATATTTGTAGCTGAAGCCGCTAAATGATAGTAATAATGTGTATCTTCCTCTGTGCTGTGCCCCAAGTATCTGCTCAAATACGGCATCATATGAGAGAGATTTCGTCCCTCCTGTATCCAACTGTTGATGCGATTTACCACAAAAGTATGGCGCAAAGAATGAACGGTAGGTACATGGGCCGAGTTATTGCTATATGGTGTCATTGCCCAAAAGTAATGAAATCTTCTGGTCATATTTGCTTTGTTAATCGTCTTTGACGGTTCTTTCGCAGGGAAGAACCATCTTCTTTGAGGTAATGTCTTTCGGACAAAAGCATCGTAGTTTTGGCAAATATGGAGAAGGTCTTGGTGCATATAAATTACCCTGTCCTTATGCCCTTTTGAGTTTAGTATTATGATTTTTCCGGTGCTTAAGTCCATATCTTCCACTTTCAAACAGCAGACTTCCTGAGATCTCATTCCACAACAATAGTGGAGACGAAACATGACACTATATCCTGCAGCCATTCGGTCGCAGGATCTGTAGTCTGGATTAAAACTATCTACCGCAGCAAAAAAGGCCGTCAATTCGTCATCTGTCAAAATATATGGCTGTTGATAATGGCGGACAGGAAGTTTTTGAATGATATATGCTTCGTTACCAACAGATAGGAGATATTTTGCAAATTCACGCATCAATGGTGCATTTCGCTTTGTGGTTAGCATAATCCATTCCAGGGCTAAATCGCGGGTGAGTACAGGTTCAGTGATTCCCAATTCCACACAATGGCGGTCAAAGCGATAGAGGGTTCGTTCTCCAAGGGTATAAGCATAGCCATCAGCCTGTTTCTGTAAAATGAAATTCTTGATATGGGGAGCAAATGGGCTTGATAGTTCAATGGGATCTGCTGTCCCTGAATATTGTTCTGTAGGGGGAACATAGGTTGGAATCCCAATTGAGCGCAAATATTGCCCTAAATGGCGGACATAAGATAAATATTGACTTTGCTGCCGGTGTTTTCGGCTCTTGTTATGATTCTTCCATCGAAGGACTATGTCTTCCGTAAGGGCACTATCAGTATATCCTACTTCAACACAAAATCGATCAAAATGCCTGAGAAGAGTTTCTCCATGAATATATTTCGAACCATTTGCTCTTTTCTGTAAAATCAGTTCGCAAATCGCAGGTGCCAGAGAACTACTGAATTCATCTAAACTCATAAGTCATACTTCCCCTTGTATGTGATCTTTTCGCAGCTAATTGCACATAGCCTGAGGTAAGCATCATCTGTAGATAAATAAGGATCTACGCTTTGAATACCGGCATGACCCAAGGCAGATGCAATAAGGGGGACAGAACTTCCGGAACGCAGCATATTTGAAGCGAATGTCCTCCGTGTAATATGAAATCCTTTCGGGCTACTGACGCTACCATTTGCGAAGATGTGTCGTATGCTTCTACTGGCTGCATTGGCCTGCTTTAATCCAGGATAGGGAGGAGTGTGGCTCAGAAAAATTTGATTATTTCCTTGAACGCAGGGCCGGCCTTCCGTAATGTATCGATATAAGCTGTTGCCTACATCTGTAGGCATAGGAAGGGTAATAAAAACTCCCGTTTTCTGTTGTACAAAGGATATTGTCTGATCTTTCCATGAAATATCTGAGATCATCAACTTACAAATATCAACGCTCCGCATTCCCATTCTGAGACCCAGCAAAACAATTGCTACGTCTCTAAGCTCCATCGGCGTTGATGCAGATTTCCGATATTCGTCAATCTTTTTCATTTGTTCAGGTGTGAGTATTTCCACAATTGATATACGGGAACTGCATTGGGGAGTGAGTGCTAAGGGCAAATTGGGGAGGATAAGTCCTTTATCGGCAAGATATTCAAAAAAGATACGCAGCTGAGAAGTGTAGAGATTCCTCGCCCTTGCTGAGGAATGCCTGGATTGAATATGCCAGTTTTTCAAATCGATAGCCGATATGTCAGATAAAGACTCCATGCCATGCAAGTTCATATAATCGAAGAAACTAAAAATTGCCGCACGAATCGTCGCTTCTGTAGATGGTGCACAGCTAGCACCTCTCTTCCTGAAAATCATGTAGTCATCATATAGTGCTTGTTGCCAATCCATAAAAACGCGCCTGTTCTCCATGTTTATGACCATTCCTTTCCGCTGCGCTCCAAGGCACCAAAGGGAATGAAACGCAGGTGCCCCTAACGCAGCAAGTCAAAATTTGTTAGACTGTGCTTGAGGAAGCAGGCACACTACAGAGCACGTGGAGGTGAGT
>JAAWCE010000087.1 GCA_022793065.1 Lachnospiraceae bacterium | reverse complement strand
GTGAAATCCAAGATGGGAAGCTCATCAACTTTTATCCATTTAAATTTATTCCAGTTTGTAATTATTTGTTCTCCAATTCTACAGGATATTCCATCCACCTCTCCAATACCGTCTAAGCCATGTATTTTTAAATGTTTTACTATATGACATATCGTCAACTCGCCCTCCCCCATAGCAATCAGATCTATCTGCGAAAAACATTTCAAAGTTTCAGCAGCTACAGCCGTTGCTTGTGGCCCGGCAAGAATAGTATATATCTCAGAATTATATTTTTTTATCATATCACATATACTTAATGCGATATGATAGTTGTGAGCCATCGTATAAAATGAGATAATACATGGTTTTAATTCAACTAAATAATGAGCCATACGATCTACATTTGTATGAAAGTTTGTGTTAAGCTTAATTTTCCCTTGAAAATAAAGCCAATTAAAATCACATATCTGCGCCTCAATTCCATCTTTCTTTAAAACTTGGCTCAGCGAGAGTAAACCTATCGGCAAGATTTGCTCATCACTTATTTCCCAATCAAATTGATTAACAAAAATTATATCAGCCATATTTCACACCATAACAAAAAAGAGGATATACCTTTTTTTCAAAAATCAAAATCCATTACAGATAAAAAGAATAGTTACATCCATTATGCAGTTTGGGTTTCTGCATCATCAAAAATTTCCTTTGGTGTATACCAGAACATTCTTGATGGGTTAACACATGAACCGCTACCCATAATAATTATGTCAATATCATTCTCTTCAGCAGAAAAAGCAGTTTGAATCTGAGTATCAGGAATATCAATCATATATTTCACCTCCCTTCTAAAGGTATATCCCCACGAAATGAATCATAAAGGCGCTGAAAAATCCAAGTCATAATATTTTTTGCATATTCACAATATCCCTCATCCAAATATTTATCATTGCAATATACTGTTTTCCCTTGTACTAAACATCCACCACCGCAAATTGGAAGTGCATTACATTTTAGACAAGGAGCTCTATTAATCGGTAAATTTTCAAACATTTTCAAGCTTGTCATCGGAATCGTATATGAGGTCTTGTCAAATACACTTCCAAAAGTATTCATCTGATTCATATAACATTGGCAAGCATGAATGTCTCCATTTGTATTTATAGTTAATTGGTTTAAACTCGCCGCAGCACAATCCGAAACAACAGGTTGATGTTCCAAAAAATAACCAATCTTTCTTGTGATATCTCTTTCTGTGATTTTCATCTCCTGTAACTTCATGTGCGCTTCAACCAAAAAATAAGAAGCATCTTTATAATAATCGGTAGCGATTGTAGCTTCCGTAGGGGCAAATGAAAGCTTTAACAAATTAAAAGCAACCGTCCTAGGCCTAACTTCACCAATCCACTTAAAAAATCTGTCTTTCTTATTCATAAGTTCATCCGTTACTGTTATAGACAAACTCCATTCAACACCGGACTCACAGAGATAAGACAAGTTCTTTTGGACATCATCATACACACTCCCATTTCCTTTTTTATATTTCCTATGGCAATCAGTAATTTCTTTTGGTCCATCAATTGATATTCCCACATTTACTTTTCTTTCCTTAAAGAAATAAACAAGTTCTTCATCCAACAATATGGCATTTGTAACAATGCTGCATTTTGATTCCGGAAGAGCTATTTCCTTTCTATCAAGAAAATACTTAATTCCGTTCAGATTTAACAACGGCTCACCACCATATAAAATAAACTCGACATTAGAAGCAAGATTTATCAAGCCAGAAGAGACCATTTGAAAAAAGCCATCAATTACATCGTTTGTCATACATTTCCCTTCAACTATATTATATTGCTTTTCTATACAATAATCGCATGACAAATTGCAGAAATCAGACATCATCATGATTACAAAATTAATTGTTCCGATTTTATCACGAACTTTTTCTCTCACGAAATCTATTCGATACAGATCATCCTGTTCATCATCTACCAAAATTCCTTTCCGCTTAAGAATCCCATACATATCAGACGTTATTTTCCCATCTGATACTGTAATAAATTCTTCCGAAGACATAAATACAGGATCACAAAATATGCTATTATAAACAGCAAGCATGCCATCTTTCAACTTAGTACTTACAACGCAACTTGATAACATAAAATTAATCCCCCTCAGTCCCCTCATCCTTTATTTGACCAATTCCATATTGTACTAATAATGTAGTACTATTTGATATACTTTATGCATATTCAAACAGACAGTAGATTGCCCAATACCGAATATTATGGACTAAGTGTCAATGCGGACAACTCTCATAAATAAAAGTCGATATTTTAGTTTCCGACTCCACATTGCCACACTTCACACATCTCTTCCCATTATAAGTAGTCACTGTACAGCCCCCATCAGAGTTTTTCTTATGGTAGCTATAAGTCCCCGTCTCATAGTTACGAGCGCATGACGCACGTTGCTGTCCGCTTTCATCCAAACTGTCCTCATCAACAAAGTACGTTACTCCCTCATCGCTTATAAATATATGATCGCTCTGACTAAAATCCATGGGTGTCTCTTTATTTTCTCTTTCCGGAGTAAATATCCCCATATCGGTAGTTTCCCATCCATTCTCTTTGGCATATGAGCCATTATTCCCCAATATCTTCACCGGATCCTGATAAGCATATGCGGGAATCCCGCTGATCAGAAAGCACCCTGCCATGATTATGGCCGCCAGCTCCCTTTTCCATATCTTTTTCCTGTTGTTCTCCATAATTCGTTCCATCCTTTCCGTCAGCAATCTCTTCGGCGCTCCCAGAGAAGCAACTGTTAATTTGGAAGTGACCTGCCTGTCCGCCGCTTCCAGGACGCACCTCATATAATCCGCCTTTTCCGCCTTAGTCCTTCCCTTTACTGCCGCCTCGTCACAGAGCATCTCGCTCACTGCCAGCTCTTCCCTGGCCAGATAGTGGACGAGCGGATTAAACCACATTGTCATCCGAACCACGGCAAGAAGCAGCCGCACCGGCATGTCCCTGCCGGTCACATGACCGAGCTCATGCAGCATCACTCCCTCCATCCCCCTCTCAAATTGCTCCCGGTCGGCCGGCAGGAGAATCACAGGCCTGAACACTCCCAAGGTCACAGGAGAAGCGATGCGGGAGGAAGAGGCGATGCGCACCCTCCTTCTGAGCCTTTCATCCCGTACATACTGTTCTTTGTCAAGCTGCTCCGTGCCCTTTTTGTACCGGCTGCATATCCGCAGATAGCGTATCAGCCATCCGCCTGTCAACACCAGGTACACCAGCGCCCCGGTCAGAAGAAAAGGCAGCCACCGCTCGTAGCCCGACACATGAATCAGCCTTCCGCTCTCGTCATAAATAAGATAGCTTTTCCAGATATTGTTCAGCTCCATGACATCCGGATGTCCTCCCTCCGGAAAGACCATCCCCGCCTTCTCCAGGATCCGCTTCGCATATCCCTTAAGCTGGGCCACAAGCCATGGAACAGGCAGCAGATAGAGCGCCGCATTTACCCTCAGGAAAATGCGCCTGCATGCAAGCGGCAGCTCCCGGGGGCAAAACCGGTTCAGAATCCAATACAGCAGTGTGCATGTGCTCCCGCACAGTATCATATGTACATAAAGCCTCATTGCTTTTCCCACTCCTCCAGCTTCCGCCTCAGCTCCCGGATCTCCTCTTTATCGATCTGCTCCCCTCCGCTCAGCGCCGCAAACATCCTGGCAAAGGAGCCCCCGTAATTCCTGTCCAGAAACGCTCTCGACGCATCCGCAGTGTATTCCTCCCTGGTGATGAGCGGCACATATCGCTTGTATCTTCCCCCTCCGACGGCCTCCACCAGAGATTTCTGCTGCATCCGGAACAGAAACGTGTTCATGGTCTGCTTCTTCCAGTCCTTCCCGGTCCTGAAATTGAAATATTCCAGCAGTTCTCCCAGAAACAGCGGCTCTCCCTTTGCCCAAAGCGCTTCCATGATTTCCAGCTCTGTCT
>JAAWCE010000135.1 GCA_022793065.1 Lachnospiraceae bacterium | reverse complement strand
TCTCGGTTTCACTTTTTAAAATCCTGCCATGGCAAGCAGTTTCTTTCTCTCTCCCTGTATCTTTCCCTCCAGTCCCACCATGTGTCCAATCTTCGGATACTCATACCCTTTTCCTTCCTTTTTTGGGGCTTTCGCTGACATTAGGATTTCTCCATATATTTCTTCCACCTTCTCTTCCTCATAAGCGAAATCTGTATATTTGGGAAGAGGGTTTCTACTTCTTCCCTTTATTTTTGCCAATGATAATTATACTCTAAGAAATGTCCCTTCAGGCAGTATCCTGTTGTTCAGGGAACTGGAATTTCTCCTTTTTCTTCCATCTGACTCAAGCAAAAATCCCCCACTTCCAACACGGTTCTCTGCGCTGTCAAAATGTCTTCTTCGCTCCCCTCCCAATGTTCCAGATCCTCACTGAGCAGGTACAATACCCTGTCCGACAAGTTGGACAAAAAAGCTGTCACAACCCCGCCCGATGCCCCTGCCAGTGCCCTTGTCAGGGTAACATTATCCAGATTCCGCAGTATCACCTGAATTTCAAAATCCCCCAAGTGTACCATTTCTTCCAACAGGCAGGTTGTCTCCGAATACATTTTTTTATCCTTATGTTGACTGATAAGTTCCTGTCTGGTGTACTTTAATGTCTCTTTCATATATCCGCTCCTCTCCCTGTAATCCATGCCAATATGGGACGCAATCAGTTCCTGAATGAGTTCCGGACATTCCCCGTCAAATATCTTCCTCAGTACTGCCACAACCATACGGCCTTCCGCCCTCTCCTTCTCTGGCAGGGTGTAGACATAATTCCCCAACAATTCAAACGCCTGCTCCGGCGGCATTTGCTTCCTGTAGAGATTCATAATATAAGAAATCGAAAATGCCAGAAATCTGCACTCCCCTTTCAGATTTGGAATCCCCTCCTCCATGGCAAGCAGCCCTTCCGCCCTGCTGACCTGAGAGCATTCAAGCAAATCTTCCCCCACTACCGCAAGCCGGAACGTTTCATCGTCATACGCTCCCATCCGTTCCACCTGCGCCAGACTCCTGCCCACCAGCTCATCAATACTGCAATCAAAGAAATCCGCCAGGGCCCAAAGCATTTCAACACTTGGAACCGACAGGTTTCGCTCCCATTTGGAGACAGCCGCCGGACTGATACGCAGTATCTCCGCCAGTTGTTCCTGTGTCATTCGTTTTGCCATACGGAGGGAATAAATCTTTCCTCCCACAGCAACTCCATGATATACTATATTTTCCATACCAACTCCTATCTGTCCGCCAATGGCGGACAACCCTGCTCTTGTATTTACATCCAATATTGTAAAATACAGATTTCCCTATGTCAAAGGAGAAACAATCCAATTATTTTACTGACAGTTTCATATAAAAACCCACAGAAAACTGCCCTGGACCAAATCTGCTTTTCTCGGGGCTTTCAGTCCATCTCAATGTCCCCATAAACAGACACTGTAAATCTCCATACACTTTCATTCACATAAGCGCTGCTGACCGCACAGGAATTACTGTGAAAACCCTTAACCTGACTGGTCAAAACACCCGGCTTATCATACATTCCAGCCTTTCATGCATGTGGGAACAGTTGTGATGCATGGAAGATTTGTTTGCTGACATTTCTCCTGTGCTGCTCCTGTGCCGCAACAGCACACTTCCTCCGCAGAGTCCTGTGCATAAAAATGGGGCTGTCGCATTAAGGGTCATGGACACTAGATATAGGTATGTCTGATTAACGGACATCCTGTATCTTGTGTAGAATTTCTTAATGCGACGCCCCTGCGTGGAGATTAGAGCTTCTTCTCACATTATCCACTCTGACGGAATATAATCCCTCTCCATCAGACAATTACGTTCATGGGAAAGCACCTTACAGGTGACATCAAATAGCTTCTCCGCATCGCAGAGAATGCACTGCGCATGGCCAAAAGATACCTTCCTTGCGGCTCCTGTGGTATAAAAAACTTCACTGAGTTTATCAAAACTCTCGGAAATGTGCGCCGTGTGAGGATTATAATGCCGATACACAGCTACATCTTTCAAGCATCCATCCGGCATCCGTCCGCCTCAGCCCCATTGCCTGTATCTGCGCTGTTAAATCCTGTTTTGTATACATCTTAAAACTCCATCCTGGCCCTAATTGCCTTGACATCATCCTGTGAATACCCTGTAATGATAGATGCTATATCCTCCGGCGAGTCTCCCCGTCTGAGCATCTTCATCACAATCTGCTCAAGTTCCTGGCGCTTCTCCTCTTCGTGCTCCTCTTCCGCACGTTTCAGTGCCTCTCGCTTTTCTTCCTCAAATATTCTTGCCACCTGTGTCATTTCAATCGCCCTCCTTATTCGGCCTGCTGTCTCCTGGTCAATAATCTTATCCGTAAATGCCAACAATCCCGCCAAAGCAAACACCTGCTGTTCTCTGTCACGCATCTTTACTGCCAATTCTACCGCTTCCTTGAGCTTTATTTCTTTTTCCTCCTTCTTCTGATAAGAAAGTGGAAAAATCATAAATTTCATCAATTCTTCGTCGTTTAACAGCTCATTCTTCTCTACCTTTTCTGTCAATTCCAGAAAAACTCTGTCAGAATCTAACTCCGACAAAAAAGCCGCCTCTATATTAATTCGGATGGCTCCTATATTATATTCACAAGATACCATATTTCTGCGAATATCACCCGTGTATATGACTATCATACGCAGTACAGGACACGCTTCCTTGTCCGTAAAATATCGATTTGCGATTCCTGTCAGATAATTTAGATACTTCACCTTGTCCCACTCGTCATAAACACTTTCATAATCCACGATGGCTATGGACCCATCCTCCAACTCAAACAGATTATCTATCCGCAGTTCATTGGCCTTCACTGTCGGAAGGTTGGTCGGCCTCACATCCCGTATCCCAGGCAGATCCAGCCCATATACCCGAAAAGTCTTGCCCTTCAAATTTTCCGCCAAAAACTTACTTACAATATCCTTATTTTGATACGCTATCTCTTCTATCCCCATATAAAATTCCCCTTACTCTGCCAGTACCCCATTGCATTCATCCTTAAGTAACTAGCACTTGCTTCTCACGCCAGCACTGCATTGCCGTCGTCAACCATGCCGCCGCATGGCATCCTTCTTCTATTTTTTATTATAATAGTTTTCTGCCCGGAAATCAATCCCTCCAAATTTAATAACAAACTCACACTGGTTCCTCAGTATCAGCAAAATATAATTGCTGTTTACGCTTTTCTCGTTTTCCAATTTGTGATATGATTGTAACAATAACTGAACCCTGAATTATCATGAGACAAAGATACCGCGAAAAGACTTTATAATGCACTATAAAACATATCGTATATCAATCATAGAAGGAGGAATCACCCATGAATAAATACGAACTTTCCAGTTTAGAACGAGAGGTCTTTGAAGAAATGGTAAAATGTAATCCGGGCACCACACTGGATATGATTTTCAGAACTTGTATTCACTCCGATGACTCTTTGAAATTTCATTATTACGCCAACGCAAATCGCCCTCCACTTGTTGATATCTCCCCTCTTGTGCGCCTGCGCCTGGATACAATAGCCCTTTATCACTGTAACGTGAGAGACATATCTCCCCTGACGCAAATCCCCACCCTGCAATGTATTACCCTGGACGGCGGCACGGATATTCTCTCTTGTGACCTTACTTCACTGCAAAATTTGTGTTCATTGCACCTCCACATCACCCCTCACTGTACCATTCCCATACTGAAAGGTTTGCCGGGTCTGCACTTTATCTCTGTGTCTGAGACTGACAGCCTGGAAGGGCTGCGGGGTCTGCACTCTTTAAAGCACCTGGACATTGGATACAACCCCGCCCTGAGCGACTTATCCCCTCTTTCCTCCTGCCCAAACCTGGAAGAATTATCCGCCTATGGTACTCTGGTCAGTGATCTGACGCCTTTGGCCGGACATCCCAGTCTGCGAAGCATTACGCTAAGCTCCACCAAAGTCACTGACATTTCCCCTTTGGCCACCATTCCCACTTTGGAATTGATATGGTTGTATGAGACGGCGGTGGAAGATGTATCTTGTCTGGCCTCGCTGCCCAGACTCAACAGCTTGAATCTATACAAAACCCAGGTAACGGACCTTTCCTCTTTCCAGGGTCGGGAGAAAATATTGGGAATCGAGCGAAAAAAGCTGGGGATTAAGAACGTTGGAAAATCCGCTGAAGAAATCAAAAAAGTCATTGAAGAAATACGAGAGAAGCTGAACAAACTGAACATCACCCCCCGTCCACCCTTGAAGCGTGACGCCATCGACACCTTTCAAGAGCAGACTGGTATAAAGCTCCCTAAAGAATACACTGCTTTCCTGACAAAAATAGGCGATGGATTTGAAATCAAATTTGACCATTTCTTCTATCGGTTTCCTCCTCTGGCAGAGATTCCTTACGATTCGGAATGTGTCAAAAAGCGTTTCAGCCATCGGGAAGTTTGGTGCTGGGAAGAAGACCCCAACGCCACAAATCAAAAAATAGCCAACGCCACAAGGAACGGGCAAATAGAATTAATAGACTGCGGCTGCGGCCGCTCCTTCCGTCTCATTGTCTGCGGCGGAGCCAAAGGAGAAGTATGGGATATGGCAGATGTGGGCATTGCCCCCTACGGCAATGGTCTGGACTTTCTGGACTGGATGAAAGACTTTCTGGATGGAAAAGTGATATCATGATACCCCTTCATCCCAATGCCCACATCAGCTTTTCCATTTCATTTCCTCCAACATTTGATTGATAGATGGCACATCTTGATTTTTACAGCTGCTATTTCAATTCATTGGCTGTAACATAGAAATGATGATAAATTCCTTTTTTGGCAAGAAGCTGGTCATGATTCCCCTCTTCCACAATCCCTTCCTCTGTCAGAACCAGAATCCTGTCGGAATTACGTATACTGGAAAGCCTATGAGCAATGGTGATTGTGGTTCTGCCCTGGGCCAACTCCTGCAGAGATTTCGCCACCTGGAATTCACTCTCATTGTCCAGGGCTGAAGTAGCTTCATCCAAAATCAAAATGGGCGGATTCTTCAGAAACACCCTGGCAATACTGATGCGCTGTTTCTGCCCGCCGGAAAGCTTCACGCCCCTCTCTCCCACATAAGTGTCATAACCATCCTTCAAAGCCTGGATAAAATCATGAGCGCCCGCTTTTTTCGCCGCCTCCATAACCTCTTCCCTTGTGGCGTCTTCCTTACCATAGGCAATATTCTCATATACCGTACCGGAAAATAAATACACATCCTGCTGCACCATGCCGATATTCCTACGCAGACTCCGAATTGTATAATGACGGATATTCTCTCCATCCAAAATAATTTCCCCGGAATCTATATTATAGAATCGCGGAATCAGGTTGCAAAGAGTGGTTTTTCCGCCGCCGGAAGGCCCCACAATGGCAATCTTTTCTCCTGCGTGAATCTCCAGATTCAGGTTGCGAAATACCGTATTATGGTCGTCGGGATAGGCAAAACTGACATTTTTAAGCCCAATCTCCCCTTTCACCTCTCCACAGGGAACCGCACCCGGCTCATCGAAAATCTCAATCTCACTGTCCATAATTTCTACAAAACGTTCAATTCCGGTCATCCCCCGTTGGAATTGTTCCGCAAATTCTATAATGCGTCTTATGGTTGCAATCAGCGTGGACACATACATTACATAGGCCACCAAATCACCGGGGAGAATCAACCCCTTCACCATAAATATGCCTCCTGCCACAAGCACCACCAGATACATCAATCCGTCAAACGCCCTGGTAGTGGTCTGAAATACCGCCATATATTTATATGTTTTCTTCTTAATCAAGTAGAAATTTTGGTTGTCTTCTTCAAATTTCCCCTTTTCCTTCTCCTCATTGGTAAATGCCTTTACCACTTTCTGACCTAATAAACTATCTTCTATCCTGGCGTTCAGTTCACCGATCTGAACTCTCTGTCCTCTGAACGCAGCGCGCAGACGCAGATTGATGCGGACACATACCACCACCATCACCGGCACCACAAGAAACAACAGAAGTGTCAGCCAAAAGCTGATACCCGACAAAATAACAAAAGAAAATACCGCCTTAATTCCCGCAATAAAAAATTCTTCCGGACAGTGATGGGAAAATTCAGTTACGTCAAATAAATCATTGGTAATTCGCCCCATGATCTGCCCAACCTTAGTATTGCTGTAATAAGTATCCGACAAACTCTGCAGATGAGCATAGGCATCCCGACGCATATCAGTCTCAATCTTGGTTCCCATAACATGACCGGTATATGCCATATAAAAATTCGCAATACCGTCCATTATCCGCAAGCCCAGATACAATAACCCAATCCGAAGTATAATTTCTACGCTGAGGGACGCCAGATCATTGATTCCCGTATTGGTTATGTACCGTATCATCATGGGCAAAAGCATTTCACATACTGTTGTAAGCCCTGCGCACAGCAGATCAAGGACCACTATCTTCCAATATCTCTTATAATATGGAAAAAATCGCTTTAACAATTGGCCCGCCTTATATTTTGATGTCTGTTCCATTCCCACACCTCCTGTTTCGGTTCAATCACGCGCCTCAACATGTTGTACACTTCAATCCCTCTACTCTGCCTCTATTTTTTTGTGTCAATATTATTCCACAAAGATACATTCACACCCTGTCATTTCCCGAAATTCTTCCGCAGCCCTCTCATGTTTTTCAGGAAGCTGAGGCTTGGCTATCTTCATTTGAATGGTCTTGCGGGCCGGGAGATAAGAAGGATTCTTAACAAGTGATATATCATGCTTTATACACAACATCTGTGCAATTCTGGATAATTCATTTTGATTTACTTTATCGGCAATCCGTATACGCCAGCCTGTTTCATCAGATAAAGACTGCAGATGTTCCTGATATCTGTGTCCGATTGCCGGTGAAATAAAACCGATTTCCAGGTATTTCCCCCTGGCGTCCTGTTTCAAACTCTTCTTATCCGGCTTATGCGGCAATTTCTCAAACATCTGATCAATGCAGGTAAACGCCTGGTTTTGTTCGGCTGTTTCTCTGTCTCCATTCACAGGCCAGAAAAATTCTTCGTCCTGCCCTCCGGAAACGGCGCCCGCACATGTGGAAATAGCTTCGTCCAAAAATCCTTTACCGCTGAATTTAAGCCTCCATCCTGTAGTATGCAGAAATTGTTCCGCCGCTGTATCATCGGCTTGTCCACAATAATTTTCTAATGTGACCATATAACATTTTCTCTCTGCATAATAAGATATTTTGGAAATTCTTTCTCCAAACAATATGGACAAAAACAGAGACGCCGCATTGTGATTCATGGACGGACTGATTTGAATGGTCCATCCGGTTGCCGCCATAAAATCAGCCGCCTGCTGCCGGAACGCTTCTTCGTCCTGGGCGTCGGGATAATCAAATTGCAGCAATACCTCCCTGCGGCTGCTGTGGTAACTAATCTTGCGATAAGGGCAATTCCCAAAATACTTTTCTATATGAACATTCAGCTCCTGCTGTGTCAGTTCTCTGGGCGTCAGCGCCGCGGCCACATCCTCCGGCGTTTTTGCCTCCAGAAGAAAAAGCCGTTTCGTATTGGGCGCAAAATAGCTGTTATTCCAAAGACATTCCTGCATCGTCTGGAGAATATCCGTATCCGATACCTGTCTGCCATACCAAATATAAGCAATCTGCGCTATGGAAAAGTGCATACCGGAATAATGCTCCTGCCAAAAATCCCACAACAGCTTTTCGTCTCCCGCACAGAAATCCCTTTCCATCTGCATGTTAAACGCCGGATGAAAGGAAATCTGTTTCCTCTTATCATGCAAAGTAACCCCATACTCCTGACCACATTCCGGAAGAAAAATCTGTCTGCGGTAATCCTCGGACACCAATTCCTTTCCCAACGCTTCCATGGCATCCCTATTCCCATGCACCAGAAAAATTCGCCTGGCAGATAAACGTTCCAGCAAAGCCATAATTTCCGATTTATCCCCATGGGCGGAAAGCCCTACCTGTTCAATACGGCAATTGACAGGAATTGTGGTTCCATTGAGTGTAAGACTTCTATCTCCGGTATTCTCTAAAAGATTTAAAAGTTGACGGCCGGGGGACTCTTCATCCTGATATCCGGTGATAATAATGCACGCATTTTCCGATACGGCCAAAAATTTAGCATATAATGTGCTGGGACCGCCGGTAAGCATACCTGAACTGGAGATAAAAATAGCCGGTTCGTTTCCGCTGAGCAAATCTTCCCTCTTCTGGTTTGCCGCCACAGGTTGAATCTCCTTTGTATAAAAAGGTTCATTCCCCTTCATAATACGCTTTCCAAGGGAATTTTTCAAATAAATCGGATTTCTGGTATACATAATGTTAATATCTCGTACCATACCGTCCACATAGACCGGTACTGCCGGAATTTCTTCATTCTGAATCGCCCCTCGCAGAATCAGCAATACTTCCTGGGCGCGCCCCAGAGCAAAAACAGGAATCAGAATCTTTTTCCTCTCTTTGATACAATCCTTTATCATTTCAACCAAACGCTTTTCTTCCACCTGGCGATTGGCGTGCAGCCTGTTTCCATATGTTGTCTCCACAATGGAAATATCCGGGCGCAGTTTCGGAATACTCAGCCCCTCAATGGTTCGCTGAGAAAAGGCCGAGAAATCCCCGGAGTAAAATACAGTCCCCTCTTCCGTGGTAAGATATATACAGGAAGCGCCGGCAATATGCCCCGCCGGATAAAAAGTCAGCGTAAATCCGTCAAAAATACGGATAGGAGTCTGATATCCCCCCATCCGGATACGTCCAAGCATGGAAAGCACATCCCGTTCCGAATAATACGGGATTTCGTTTTCCCTGTAATTCATAATTTTCAGGCTGTCATACAAAAGCACACGAGTCAGATCCGCAGTCATGGCAGTCATATATATAGGAACATGGGGATACGCTTTACTGATAATCGGAAGCGTTCCGATATGGTCCATATGTGCATGGCTGATTATTATCACATCCAATCCACCCTGTTCCTGTATGGTAAGGAAATCGGGAAGGGGATCCTTCGCGCCGGACTGCCTGATTCCGGCATCCATCAGGATACCCTTGTCCGCAATTCTGAGATAAATGCAGCTGCCTCCAATTTCCATGGCGCCGCCGAGAAAATGAAGTTTCATCTGTATTGTTTCCTTTCTGTGATTTTTGGTAATTAGAAAAGCGGAATGTATACAATGCGAGGATATCATCGGCAATCACACCGATGGTATAACTGACCTTTCATTTCAATCAATGCCCCCGAAGAGCAGATCATCAGTAATTCAAAGAATCCGGAGCAGAAGATTTTTTCTCTCCGGAATCCTATCATTTACGATCTGTTTTATTATATGCTATATTTCACAATTAAGCAATCTTTTTTATATAAAATCCTTTCTCGGTTTATGGTATGGCTTCCGGTTTCTGCTCATCCATCAACTTAAGGACTTCCTCTTTGTCCATATCTTCCAACACCCGTTTGCTGCAGCCGGGCATAGCAGGTTCAAAACCGCATACCTTCTGATAGACACAATAGGTACAAGCCTCTTCACTCCCCTTTTCATAAGGATTTAAGCTGATGGCGCCATCCAATATTTCCCTGCCAATCTGAGCAATCTTACGGCTGACATAATTGGATACTGTTTTCAGTTCTTTCTCACTAAGTACTGAGGAACGGGCCGACAGACTGCCGTCCTTTTTTCGCTCCACAGGAATCACATCGGATTTACTCTCCATAGACTGATCCAGCAATTCTACAATCTCAGGAGCGCTGTTTACCACACCTCCCATGCGGAGCTGCCTGCCTATTTGCTCATTGATTTCCTCCGGCGTCAGCTCCACCGGTGTCTCAATGGACGGGTCGTCAATATGATAATACAATAGTGCCGCGGGCACAACCTCTTTTCCCGGATGCTTTTTTTCTTCGTATTCCATCGCCGCGTTCATATAGACCACCAACTGTAATTGCAGCCCATAATACAATGCCGCCAGATCAAATTTGCGATGTCCCGATTTGTAATCTATCACTTTCACATATACTTTTTCATCATTTTCCGTCACATCAATTCTGTCAATCCGACCTTGCAGACGCATTTTCTCCTGTTCGGACAATGCCACATTAATACTTTCCAGATTATCCGCATGATGAAAAGACAGCTCAAACGCTTCAGGGGCAAAACTGCCTTTTTGAAGCTGCTTCTGCAACGTTAGTACCGTCCTTATGAGAATCCGGCTCATCCTGGTAATGGCATACTCATTTCTGGCGCTGCTGTATAACACAGTATTGCCGTACTCCGCCGCATAACTCTCCAACACGCTCCGCACTGTTTCCCTTGCAAATTCTTCGGGGAAATCAAACCATGTGTAACCCTTCTCCGCAAGTTTTGCCGCAAACTGCTCCAATACCGCGTGATACACATTTCCCATATCCACAGTTTCAAAGGTAAACTCTCCCCTCTCTTTTAAGGCAAGACCAAACTGCAAAAAATGCCTGTAAGCGCAAGCCGCATAAGTCTCCAGGCGTGTAACGCTGTTTTCCAGCCTTACACCGTACAGCGCTCTGGCCACCGCTGCAGATAACCCGCCATCTCTGTAACGTCTGAAAGCGGCGTCCGTCAGGGAATCCCGCACCTGTTTCAATCCCCCTTCACCGTATACCTGATAAATGATAAAAAATTCCTGCTCGTTAGGCAGCACGCCTTCCACATATTGCCGCAGTCCTTCCGCAAGATATCTGGCCCCTTCCCTTCCGGTCACAATCTGCTCCACCGGACTGCGCAGCTGAGGATACCATACGCAGATACCGGGAAATAATTTCAGCATGACCTCCACCAGATAGGCCGGACGGATACTCTTACCCGCACCATTTACTTTTGACCAGGACAAATACAGCTTCTCAGAAGGCTTTGTCATATTCAGATAGAGATAAAATCTTTGAATATACATCTGCTGCCTGGGGCTGGGCGCCAGTTCCAGTTCCGACTCCCGCAGAAATTCCCTGTCCATATCCGAAATAATGCCCCCTTTAGAAGACGTCTTCGGGATATTGCCATCATTTACCCCCAGAAAAAACAATGCTTTCACCTGTTTCAACCTGGTTCGCTCCATATCCCCTGCCAATACCCTATCCACATTTTGAGGAATGGCTCCCACCTTGATTTCTCCAAATCCGGCCTCTAAAATATCCGAAAATTCCTGTAAAGATATGGTTTCCTCTCCTAACAACGCATAAACCTGGTCTAAAAGCTCCATAACCAGACGGTAAATCTGTGCATATTCCCTGGCTCTGGTAAGCGCGCCGGCCTCTTCAAACCGCGCCTGGAACTGTGCCAGTTTACTCTGTACGCAGTTTCTAACCAGGAAATCATACAATGCGTTTACATAGGTTTTCACCGGTTCTTCCCCGCGCAAATGCAACATTTCCACCTGTTCCATCATGCGCTCCCGCAGAGCGTTCAATTCCGCCAAAGGCTCTTCCCCCTCCATCTGAGGCGTTTTGCGCGTAAACAGACGGCTATAGCTGCGATAACCTTTGATTCCTGTCTGCAGGCAATAGTTTTCCAGCCTGTCCACTTCTTCCCAATCCAAATCCGCCAGACCACTGCGCAGATAATGAAATACCGCCTCATAGGAAAAATCCTTGCGGTAAAGTTCCAGTGCACTCTTAATATATTCAATCATAGGGTTTAGCACAATTTTGCTGGTTCTATCAATAAAGCAAGGAATTTCCATATTGGAAAATTCCGTCTCCACATAAGGCGCGTATCCCTCCAAATCTCCCATAATAACTGCAATATCTCGAAACGCATACCCTTCTTCCCGTACAAGCCTGCAGATTTCCAGTCCTGTCTGGTGCACTTCATCTCTGGGTGTGGTAGTTTCAAACATCCTGATCTCCTGTTGCTCCTCTTCATAAGGTCTGGCATTATAACGAAACAGATTGCGCTCCAAATGCCACAAGGCCGGCGCGGTGCGGAACCTGTGTAAGTCATCATATCGCACAAGACAGTGCTGAATTGCACTTACAATTCTTTTGTCTTCCGCCGGCAATATTGTCACATCCTGTTTCCGTTCTACCTTACCCTCCTTCGCCAGTCTGGTCAAATCGGATACTGTCTTTTTACTCAGGTAAAACAGCTTTTGTTCCCCGTCTAGCTCATACGGATTCTCTCCCGCCCCTAATGTGAGCGATACAATCACTTCTCCGCACAGACACATGAGCTCGGAAATCACCCTATTCTGAATCGGCGTAAAACCGGTAAAGCCGTCAAATACCACCACACTCCCAGGCAAAAGTTTTGATTTATGTAAAGAACGGCGCAGTACGTCCAATGTCTCTTCCGTGGTAATAAAATTGCCATGGATATAATCCACAAACCCTTTGTATAATGTCTCCAGGTCTTTCAGCTTCTGTACCAACGCCCCACGTTTTGCGGCAAATGCAATCAGCTTCTCCACATCTTCTGTTCCAATGCCATATTGCATAAATTCGGAGACAGCGCTTTTCACCTCATGAATATACCCTTGCCTGTTCAGGAAACTTCCCAATGTTGGCAATTCTTCCTTTAAATTTGCCGCCACCTTTTGAAGCACCAGGCTTTTCCCCGTATCATCCAACACAGGAATTTCCTTCCCTCCCACCTCTTCCAAAATACGATGCCCAAGGCGTCCGAAGCTGAGTACATCAATATTCATAATACCGCCCCGGTCATTTAACAAAACCAAATCCTTCTGCGTCTGCATGGTAAACTGGTCGGGAACAATAATCAGAAAGTTCTGCCTGGGATTCTCTCCCGCCCGGCGGGTAATCTCTTCATACAATTGTCTGCTTTTCCCCGCCCCCGAAGGACCAAAATAAAATTGCAGGCTCATATCAAACCCTCCCCATTCTTATCCCATCTTCATATCCTATTACCAGTTTCACATCCCAATCTAAGTTCTACAGACATCCCAATTTATACTTCTATATAAAACCGCCAGAGATACTCCGCAGCCTCTTCCGCGTAATCAATGCCAATCCGTTTGCCTTCCTGAATCTTCTCCGGCTTTATCTGTATGCCTTCCGTTACATAGAAGTCAGAGCTTTCCACCATATCCACATCATTGTCCGCCCTGGTAATCCCCATTGCAATGCACATCTTGCCCGGTCCATCCGAAAGGTGTTTTCTCATGGAAGGAGGCATGGTATCCAGGGTATAGGGTAGCTTTCCCTTTCTCTCTTGTTTTCTGTTCAGTTCCGCCAACCGCAGCGCCAACATTCTCTGCTTTGACGCTTCGTCCGCCGGCACCACACTTCTTAACAATACCGCCTGAGGATTCCCTTCCGTCATAGCCGCAATATTCATACAACTGTACATGCCATAAATCAAATATACATATGATGTTCCGCCTATGTGATACATGGGTTCGGTTCTTTCCGTCCGCTTTCCCCCGTATGTATGGGCCCCCTTATCCGTCTCACCCATATAGCTTTCCACTTCCGTGATCATCCCACGCACAATCCCCGCCTTTGTATGATGCACCAGGACCTTACCCAGCAATTCCCTTGCCACCGTAATTCCATCCCTGGTAAAAAACTCCCTGGCAAGCCGCTTTTTTGCGTCTGTTTCAACCCACACTTCCCCACCTCCAACTGCCTTTTCTTACCTTCCGAAGCCCTTTGATATATGGGCCTTTTATTGGAATCCCTTTGCAATTTCCTGAAAACGCTCCAAATCCCCACGGGTTGTAATCTTAAAATTATTCTCATCCCCCCGTATCATTGCAATATTCATTCCCGCCATCACCGCCGGTTCCGTTGAACCATTCACCTTAAGGATTGCCTCCGGCAAAAGCCGCTTGTTTGCTTCATAATATATTCCAAAGCGAAATACTTCCGGAGCCTGCCCGGCAAATATGCAATTCCTGTCCAGCAGAGATGAGATTCTTTTTCCATCCGCGCTTGCATAAACCGTATCCTTCATAGGCAGCACGGGAAGCACTCCGTCATATTCCTGAATCCCCTCCAGACAATCCGTAATCAACTTTGAAGATATTAAGGGTCTGGCCGCGTCGTGAATTAAAACCAAATCCCCATGATCCACAATTTCCCTCATCCCTTCCAATCCATTTAGAATTGAAAGCTGACGATTTTCACCCGGAGCAGAAAAGCCCCTGAACTTTCTCTCCGGGTCATATTGGGAAATCCATTTCAGAATCCTATCCTGCCATTCCCTGTCCGCCACAATCCATATAACGTCAATTTTTTTATGCTTTGCCAATCGTTCCACAGCAAATGAAATAATGGGACGCCCCTCCACTTCCAGGTATTGTTTCGGCACTTCGGCGCCTAACCTGGTACCTGTACCTCCGGATAATATTAATGCCACATTCATCTGTCATCTCCGCTTTTTCTGCTTCACATTTCCCAACAATCTGCTCCCTGCCTATCAATGTCAGTCAATGGGACAACCTTTCTTCCCATTCCTGTTCCCGAAATCCTACCAATACAAAATCCTCCGCCACCACCAGCGGTCTCTTTACCAGCATACCATCCGTGGCCAATAACGCCAACTGTTCTTCCTCTGTCATATCAGGAAGTTTATCCTTCAAATGCAGCTCCTTATACAGATTTCCACTGGTATTAAAGAAACGCTTCAAAGGCAGTCCGCTCTTTTTATACCATGAGAGAAGTTCTTCTTTCGTTGGGTTCTGTTCTTTGATTGGCCTGTCCTCATAAGAAATCCCATGCTCTTTCAGCCAATTCACCGCTTTTTTACAAGTACTGCATTTTTGATATTGAATTAATTGCATTGTATATCCCTCCAAATATATGATTTCTTCCGCTCCAACCTGTTATTTCCACAACGCTTCTTGTTTGATCTCAATAAACATCTTATCTTGCTTTTCACCGTAATTTTGCCCCTATGATATCATATGGCACAGCGAAATTCAATAGTCTGTAACTCCCCACAGTCCGTGCACATCATTTCTGGTTATGATACAGCTCGAAATTATGACTTCATAAAATCCCGCTTTATCTCCAGCAAATTCTGAATCTGCTTCAGAATATAATAAAGAATCGCTCTGGACTCAAATTCCTCCCTGCTCTCCGGCAATGGTTCCTCTTTCATCTTCATAAACAACTGTTCCAACACTTCAAGCAGTCCCGTCACCGTGTTATCCCTGTGATAATCTTGCTCAATCCGCACAAGCAAAGCCGCAACCTGTTCTGTCTGCTCCGGAAGCTGCTCAATACTTTTTATATTGTTGTATATTTCCTTTAAAATTACACTCTGCCGCTGCCTCATTTTCATATAATCAAGCTCATAGGTATCATTATGAAAAAGCGCATTATTATAGTTTTCTGCCGCACAAAGTTCCGCCGCCTCCAACGCCTGTTCTAATCGTCCAAAGCAATCCGAACCATATTCACTTCTATCCTCCTGCAAAAGCCACTCCGACATCCGCTTTAGAATCCCTTTCATCTGTATGTCCGCGTCTCCTGCAAGCCTTGCAAACACTTCGTCTTTGCTGTGAAGATGCAGATTTACCACAATTCCAACAGTTGTTCCAATCAGAAAAAGCAACAATTCATTGATAAGCATTTGAGGCGCCATACTCCGCTCTGTGAGAAAATGTGTAACCAGAACAGAATCCATAGCAATTGCTTCATTCCAACCGGCTCCCAGGCAAATCAAGGCAAATATCAGAAGATAGACTGCAAAACCCAAAAGCGTATACCCCCAAATATAAAAACACACTGCCGCTGCTCCCACGGCACACAGAAATGCCAACCCTCTGTTGACAGCGCTTTGAAAGGTCTCCCGCTTTGTATTCCGTATACTTAGTACCGTAATAATGCCCGCCGAGGCAGAATACCCCAGTCCCAGTTCACCTGCTATGGCTATGGCAATCACTGCTGCCACCGCAATTTTTACACTGGTAATCAAATGTGCCTTCCATTTCATCCTTCCCCTCCGAGTCTGGTTTAACCTCTCATTCTTCCTTTAACTCCAATTCTACCGGGCAATGGTCGGACCCCAACACCTCCGCATGAATTTTCGCGTCCACAAGCCTGTCCTTCAGCCTCTCCGACACCACAAAATAGTCAATACGCCACCCTGCGTTCTTGGCTCTCGCCTGGAACATATAGGACCACCAGGAATAGGCGTCCTTTATTTCCGGATAAAAATAACGGAAGGAATCTATAAATCCACTCTCTAACACCTTACCAAAACAGTTCCGCTCATCATCTGTAAAGCCTGCATTATTATGATTTGTCTTAGGATTCTTCAAATCAATCTCCTGATGGGCCACATTTAAATCCCCACAGTAAATAACAGGCTTATTCTCATCCAATCCCTGAATATATGCCAGAAAGGCTGCTTCCCACTCCTTGCGGTACTCCAGCCTTGTCAATTCCCTTTGAGAGTTTGGTACATAGACCGTCACAACATAATAATCTTGGAATTCTGCCGTAATCACGCGCCCCTCGCGGTCATGTTCCTCCACGCCCAGGCCGTATGTTACCTTTAACGGTTCCTTTTTCGTAAACAGTGCCGTGCCGGAATATCCCTTCTTTTCTGCATAATTCCAATACTGGTAATAACCGGGCAATTCCAGCGATATCTGCCCCTCCTGGAGCTTTGTTTCCTGCAGACAGAAAACATCCGCATCCTCCTGTTGGAAATATTCCATAAATCCCTTCTGCATACAAGCCCGCAATCCATTTACATTCCACGAAATCATTTTTAAACTCATGCTTACCTCCCGTGCACTTTCTCTTCCTATTTACTAAAAAATCCAAATGCAATACTTTACTTATTATAAGTGAAAACTTCAAAAACAACAAGCTTTGGACATTAAATTTATAGTGGCGTCTTCTTGTCTCCTATTTTAAGTCGCTGCGCGACAGCACTAAAGGGTGCGGTTCTTTCGGCGCACTCTCAGGAGAGACAAATTTCATTCGTAAGTATTCTCATGAAATTTGCTCTCGTGCGCCTTCACAACCTCACCTGTCCAGCGAAACATTTTTATTAAATGGATTGACATTTCTTAGCTGGACTATTTTTAAGTCGCTGCGCGACGGCACTAAAGGGTGCGGTTCTTTCGGCGCACTCTCAGGAGAGACAAATTTCATTCGTAAGTATTCTCATGAAATTTGCTCTCGTGCGCCTTCACAGCCTCACCTGTCCAGCGAAACATTTTTATTAAATGGATTGACATTTCTTAGCTGGACTATGCTATACTTATACCATGTGGCAGACACACCTGCAGACTACATGCACCATATTTTAGTATGAACAAAATATCTACTGCTAAGGAGGCATTATGTCCAAAACACCGCTAAAACATAAAAAACTTTTTCTGTTTGACATAGACGGCACCATTGCCGTAGAAGATACTTTGTATGAAGGCAGCGCCGCCCTGCTTGACTATATTACTAACACAGGCGGTAAATCCTATTTTATCACCAATAATTCCACAAAAAGCAGCAAGGATTATGTAGAAAAATTCCGTCGGGCATTTCATCTGGAGACTTCGGAGGAACAATTTATCACATCCGGTTACATGACCATTCGCTTTCTCAAGGAACATTATGCTTCCGACAAAATATATGTACTGGGCACCGCTTCCTTTATTAACGAACTGAGAAAAAATAATCTGCACATTACTGAAACTGCTGAAGATCATATTGCCTGCGCCGTGGTGGCTTATGACAGTGAACTGAATTATCATAAACTAATACAAGCCTGCAAAGTGCTTTCCACAACAGAGATTCCCTTTTACGCCACCAACCCGGATCTCTGCTGTCCTGTTGATTTCGGCTTTATTCCCGATTGCGGCGCTATCTGCAATATGATTGCGGATTCTGTTGGAAAACGCCCCGTCTACTTAGGCAAGCCCAACCCTTCGGTGGTGGACTTATGCCTTTCTCTGTCTGGCTTTACCCGCCCTGAAACGCTCGTCGTCGGGGATAGACTTTATACAGATATTGCCTGCGGCATCAACGGCGGTGTGGATACCTGTGTCGTTTTCACCGGAGAAGCCAGACCGGAACACATGGCGGACACCCCCTATCAAGCAGACTACTGCTTTGACAATATCAAAGAACTGTTTTCACACCTCACATAAAAAAGTGCCCTCTAACGCTAAAGCCTTTCAGCTTTTACGCAGATATTCCATCCTTGTGCAAATGGCTCCCGTTGTCAGACCCACAAGCGGGGCCAATCAAGCCTTATCCCAAAGACTTCAAATTATTTCTATATTCCCGCATCTCCCTTTCGTCTGTGTTATCTAAAACAAATTGCAGTTCGTTTGTAACCTTTTCACGGTCATAGGGAAGATACGCTGTTACTGGCGTGAAATTAGATATCGTGTTCGCAAACAGGTGTGTGCGTATAGTTAGGTGATTGATTAGGATTTGCAATTCACGGATACGCTCTTTTTCTTCGGCAGGTACAAACAAGCCCTGCTGCGCCATCCGGTAAAGCTCTGTATCTGGAAAAAGCGTGAGAGAG
>JAAWCE010000114.1 GCA_022793065.1 Lachnospiraceae bacterium | reverse complement strand
TTGCAAGTCATCTAAAATCTTACCGACACGCTTAAACAGACTTGATAAACAACCCGTCAAACTCTCCGCTGAACTTATAGACAATTTCAATATGCTTATCTTCATATACATAAATCTTATCAATAAACTCCACTACTGTAACACGATCAAGTTCTGTGATCTCACCATTCTCCAAAAGCCTCTCTACCCACGGGTTAGAAAGCACATCGCTGACCTTGGAAATGGACTTTTGCAACAGCTTGATTTCATTATTTAAACGGTCAATATATGCCTGAATTGCCCTCTTATCACTGTCGTACTCCTCTTTACTGATTGTTCCGTCATACATCAAATACCTGGCACTTTGTAAACGCTCTCTGTACTGATGGATTCTCCTGTTTTTGTTCTCAATCTCACGCCATCCCCCAGAAAACTCTGCCTTTGGTGTTTGTTGATGTTTCTCTGCCAGTTCTCTTAAGTTTTCTACCTGACGGATGATTTTATTCAAATCGTCAATGACAATCTCACGAAGCAGTTTATCTGACACATAATGGCTTGTACACTTTGGAGCATTCTCTCCAAGAAGTTTCTTATTCTGGCTGTAATCGCGGTAAGTCGCACAGTTATAATATAAGTACTTCGCCGATTCACCGGTTTTAAGCTGTGTATAAGAGTCCCACTTTTTTCGCATCCCATGGCGACAGTCTCCGCACTTTAATATCCCCTTAAAAATAGTCACCTCATCCTCTTTTGTCCTATCCCGCTTAATTGTTTTCATCATGGATTGGGCAATCTTCCATCGCTCCCTGGAAATGATCCCTTCATGTGTACCTTCGCAGCGAATCCACTGATTTTTGGCAACTTGTGTCGGCTTGTCATCCGTTAATTTTTTCTGCACCTGTTTATGTTGTACCAGTGTCCCTGTGTAGGTTTCATCCATTAGAATTTTTTTTACCCCATCACTGCGCCAATGGACTTCTTCATCAGATATTTTTTTACTGCATCTGAAATTTGACCCATGAAGCCGCTTATAGGTGGCTGGATTCACGATTCCATCTCTGGTCAGCCCCGCTGCGATTTCCTTTGGTGAAATACCTTTCAGATATTCCTCATAAATCCGCTCTACTACAATAGCAGCCGTTGGATCAACTATAAGATGGTGTTTATTTTCAGGGTCTTTCTGATAACCATAGGGGGCGAATGCTCCTACAAACAGTCCTTTTCGCTGCATAGAATGCATACCAATACAAACGTTCCTATGCTGCTGCTCAGAGTACTCCCGATTAATCAATAACTGAAATCGATCTGCAATACTTGGCTCTTTGTATAAGCTGTCATAATTATCGCCAATGGCAATCAGGCGGACTTCTCTGCCATTTTGCTCAAACTCTTTTTCCAGATATCTTTGCATCTCTGTATCGTACCGCCCCAGTCTGGATAAATTTTTAACAATAATACAATCAATCCGATTTTCCTTCACATCCCGCATCATCTCCCGAAAACCATTTCGGTCAAAATTCATTCCGGTCTGGTCGTCATCACAGTAAACCTTGTACTCAGCAAGTTTAAACCTTTCCTCTGGTTGGCTATTCAGAATTTCCATGAAGGCTTTGCAGTAGTCGGTCTGATTTTTAATACTCTGGCTCAAATCCGTTTTTATTTTCTTATCGCGGTCTTCATCCGAAAGCCTGACATAAATCCCCACGCTCCACTGTTCCGGGAAATAGCAATTATGTAAGCTAAATCTTTCTTTTCCTTCTGACATCATTACTCCTCTCTAAAAACCTTATGAACCTGAATCAATCGTTTGACTGCTTCCTGACAGGAAAATTCAGATTGATAGCGCCGGATTATTCTCCATGTTTTTACTTTTTGCTTTTTTGTTTCTTTCCGTTTTTCCATCTGAAACAAGCCCCAATGTTTTTTACAACCTATTCCGATGAAAAATAGAATATGAATCAGAAAAATCGAAATGTATGTTTGAGATACGTTTCAATAAAAAAATCCTGTTGGCCAATGTTTCCTCATTGACCAACAGGATACCTTCTCCATAAAACCCTATATTAATTCTGCCCCGCTTCTGGAGAACCTGTTACATAAAATTCAAACCCATTGTCATAATTTGGCACAAACATAGGCAAATAGCTTACATTGGAGACTCCCATAAAATTGTAAACCATGCCGTCCCTCTTCATGGCTTCGTCGTATCTTCTCTCATTTTCATGATACGCGTCTTCATCCAGCTTCTTTGGATAAACCATAATGCTTAGGGGATCTGAATAACCTTGGGGAAGACATACAGCAAAATAGCTTGACATATCGTCCCCATAACTTACATATCTACCTTTTACATAACTTATTAAACACTCTGGATAATAAGTTCCATTATAATTTACTCCGAATTTTTTACTAAATCCATGAAAAAGTGTATCTGTACCATAACTTAGGTCTCCGGAAGTATCCCCGGAAGCTGCTTTAATGTCAAAGTTCCAATCCGTTCCCTGCTCGTTCTCTGTAAGCGCATAAATAAAATGCCACTCATATCCTGCCGGCGTTCCTTCCGCAAGCTTCTGCTTGTCTTGTTCAGCACGTTCCAATTCCCATTGACGACACTCTTCAATCGGAACCGCATATACCATCTCTGTGCCATTTTGTTCAGATTCCGCCCTTGCGGCTATAATCGAATTTACCGCCCGCTCTACATATTCTGCAAGCATATCGTTATACTGAAATCTCTGAAATGTCATATTAAGCTCAAAGTCCTCACCTGGACTACGGAATCCTTCTGCCTTGAAGTTCTCTCCCTCCGCCACTACACGAATATCTCCAAAGACGGTAATCCCATTAAATGACAAAATCAAAACCGACGTCAAAGAGAAAAAAATATTTCTCCATCCTCTTTTCATTATAAACCTCTTTTCTTTTTATCCTGCCTGCTACTGAATCCACACACCTTCCCCATTCACCTGATATCCATCTGGCGTTGTGGTATTGGTCAGCATATAACCATCTCCCCCAAGATAATACCACAATCCGCTCTCCGGAGACTGATACCAAGCGTTCATCACATAAGAGCCATCTGGATTTTCCAGCTTCCATCCTGTTGAATCCTCTTTCCATACAGGAACTGCCGCCTGCTGCTGATTCAGGCTGGAACCGTCGCCGCTAATAAGGAAGGTACACTTTGCATCATCATTTCTCACGCTTTCTTCATTCTCAAGCTTTCCTCCATAGATTGAATAAGTAATATCTCCGTCATAGCCAACCGGCACCAGCACAAACATACAATCTTCCATCCAGTAGTCATTTACATCGTAAGCCCCGCCAATAAGCTTACATTTAGGATATTCCACCCCATCCTTTACCACTTTAAAATTATAAAGATGGGAAACTCCTCCGGCTTCTATACCATATTCGGATACAGATTCCCAATCAGACGAATTTTCCACGTCTAATGCCCACCAAGCTCTTGTGTAAGTATCATTTAAAGTAACATAGGCATATCTCCACTCATATCCATCTTCATTATACAAATACGCTCCCTGCTCTTTATCCCAGCCATTCCAATCAGCAGTCCCTTCTCTGGTAAAAGTCACATACAGTTCTGCACCCTCTACGTCATAGTAATGCCAATCATCATAAGTATCCCCATCGTATACGATTTCTGTACTAGGCAGTTTATATTGAGTTCCTTCTGATGCTACCTCTGCACTTGCTGTCATAACACTTGCCAATGCCATCACGGCTGCGGCGCCTAAAACCACAATACTTTTTAACTGTTTTTTCATACTTTTCTCCTTTCGCAGTTTCCCTGCTTCCTTTCTAAACCCTCATGCCCCACATTTGGCACCACCATAAATGAAACTGTGCAAGCGATAGGTTATTGAATTTGTTTTTGCCATTGTCTATACTATAACCAACGGCAAAGATCGTTTTAATTTTGGGCCTGCAGCCC
>JAAWCE010000025.1 GCA_022793065.1 Lachnospiraceae bacterium | reverse complement strand
CTGCAAACGCATCTGCCACCTTTTGACACTTTGTCCGTTCTTCCTCTGTGATATAAATTTTCTTTTCCATATAACCTTACCTCGTTTCTTATAAAATTTTACCATATTCATTTTATAAGAACCACCTGCACACCAGCTTTTCTTCCACTTGTTTTTGGCAAAACCCACTTTACTAACAATTCACTTCAATCAAAATTAAGGGAAGTATAGAATGTGTTGCTAATATTTGTATTCCCCGTAAAGAATGATGATACAAGTATAGGAATGCGAAAAGATATTTACATATTAAAAAGGAAACAGTACAGATATTGACGTTTCGTAGCGGTCGCTCACCGCCTGCCGATCTGGATTTTCAACAAAAAATTCAGATTGGAGGAAAGGACATGGAGGGTAACCGCCCAAAAAGAAGAAAGGATAAATATAATACTTATACGATATTCGAGAAAGAAGGCTAGTATTACGTTTCGTTCAAAGATATTCATGTGCGATAAAGTAAGACAAAACTTTAACAGACAGCAGCCTATTACTCCGTGTCTACATTTTTGAATACATTTACGAACAATACTATAATTGAGTAAAGAGCAATTATGCAACCCAAAGTTGCGAAAAAGCACGATGAAGTTGGTAGTGTTTTCTCTCAAAAACGCCTAACATAAAGCTATAAAAACTCAAGGAGGTATTATGATGACATTTGCTGATAAGTTACAGAGTTTACGAAAAACCAAAAAATTATCTCAAGAGGATTTAGCGGAAAAGTGTGGAGTGACAAGGTAGTCTGTTTCTAAATGGGAAACTGGGTTAGGTTATCCTGAAACAGAAAAATTGCTAATTCTCTGCGATGTTTTGAATGTGAATTTGGATTATCTATTGCGTGATATAAACGATACTCCCCATGAAGATAAGATACAAGAGCATTTGTTTTCTTTTGACTCATATATCGGGAAGTGGTTACAGATTTTTTTGAAGGACAAGGAGTTTAACGGCTTTTATTGTGTTGATCTGATATTAATTCAAAATCCACAACTTTTGGTTATGGACGATAAATGTAAGGCTATCTTAATAGATATGACCTCTGTTGGCACAATCTCCGAGCTTACAAATGAGAAACAAATCAAAAAGCTACCAATTATTCCTGCTGATAAAATAATTCCCAACATTCGTGATTATTTTATAGACAAGAAATGTGATATAAAGTTGAAACAAGAATAGCCGCTTTTAGGTTTTAACAAGCCAGGAGGATTTTACTCCGTTTTGATTATCAGTATTCCTAATGAAGTTGTGATAGCTCAAGATATGAAAAGCAGTTTAGCGATCATGAATTAAAAAAGATTCTAGTCCTGCTTTGATAAAAGAATCAATTGTTTTCTGGATTTTTTTCCAGTCACTGCAGTGGTTACGAGACATGAGTTTATTGATTGTTAAGCATCCATTCATCTGAAAATAGAAGATGGCTTCTGCTTCTTCAAAAGTAAGAATACTGTGAGACATTAACCAAGTGATATAATGCTCCTTGTGATCTGTCATTTTATCTATAATTTTTGCAGAAATAGTATCATCCAGAAGAAGAGGAAGAAATGCGGTATTGCTATGAACTTTATCGCAAAAAGGATAAGAGCAGTTGGGTGACTGACATTTTTGTGAAAGGACATGTTCCACGACACTAGAGGTGTCAGAAAGCATGTCGTTTAAAATATCATCAAGGACATCTTCCATATCATAATAGTGAAGATAAAAGGTCCCCCGATTAATCTCTGCAATACGGCATAACTCTGTTACTGTGATTTTTGTAAAATTTTTTTTCGCCAGTAGTTTCAAAAAGGTTTCCTTTATGATCTGTCTCGTATATCGGATACGTCGATCTTCTTTTTTTGTTTTTTCAGCCATAGTTTTCCTTTATTAAATCAACAATTTTTTAAAATCGTTCAGTAACCTAACAGATTTCGTAGATTGTTTCTTGTCTTTTAAACACGAGATATTATACTATATCATATAAAAATAATCAACGCGTTGTTTAAAAACCGGAGGTAAGAATATGGGACATATTATTGCAGTGGCAGGAAAGGGTGGGACGGGTAAAACTACTCTGTGTGGACTGATTATCCAATATCTGTGTGAGCATGGAAAAAGACCAGTGTTGGCAGTGGATGCGGATGCGAATTCCAATCTGAATGAAGTGCTTGGAGTCGAGATTGGTTCTACTCTTGGGGAACTGCGGGAGGAGATTGAGAGAGCTGGTATTGATAAACGTTATCAGATTCCGTCTGGCATGACGAAACAGGCATGGCTGGAGATTAGGATAGCAGATGCAATCATTGAGGAAGATGATTTTGATTTTATGGTTATGGGGCGTACACAGGGGCAGGGATGCTATTGCTTTGTTAATGGTTTGGTGCAGACACAGATTCAGAAGTTGCAAAGCCACTATCCTTATGTAGTGGTGGATAACGAGGCAGGTATGGAGCATGTGAGCAGAGGGCTGATTCCTTCCATGAAAACAGCAATTCTGGTTAGTGACTGTTCCAGGAGAGGCGTGCAGGCAGCAGGGAGAATCGCAGCTTTGATGAAGGAGCTGAATCTGGTTCCAGAAAAAATAGGAATTATCATCAACCGTGCGCCGAAGGGCAGGTTAGATGAAGGTACAAAGGATGAGGTTAAAAAGCAGGGGCTGACGTTGCTTGGAGTGATTCCTCAGGATGAGATGGTTTACCGTTATGACTGTGACGGAAAGCCTCTTGTAGAGCTGCCGGAAGATAACCCGGTCAAAAAGGCGTTGTATAAAATTCTGGAAAGAATGGATCTGTAAACAGGGGAACAGATAGAGGCAATTATAAAGAAATACCTGGAAGGTCTGGGAAAGATATGATGAGCCTAAATATTTGTGAAAAGCCGTGCCAATATGTTTATTTGGAAAGTAACGGACAAAGGATAAAAAGGAAGCAGAGGAGACAGCCGAGGCGGCGATAAAAGGGGTGGAGGAATATAGAGAGCTATACTTTGGAAAAACGATCTGTCTATATTAGAGCAGATATCTGCGAAGGCAGTTGGAGGAAGAATATAAGAAAAAGGAGATTGAGCGTATGGGAACATTTGCAGATTGCCAGGAGGCCAGAAACAGAAAAACAATTCTGGAGATTATGTGTCCAAAGTGCGGCGAGGAGGATGGAATAGAGGTAGTCTTAAAAGATGGGATGACAGTAGGGGAATGTGTGTGTAGTGTATGTGGATATGCAATTCCTGAAGGAGTAAATCTGGGTCAGTTTTTGGAAGGATAAAAGGAGTTCGAGATGAAAATAGCAGTAACAGGAAAAGGCGGTGTTGGGAAAACTTCTTTTGCAGCAACACTGGCAAGGATTTTTGCGGAAGAAGGAAGGAATGTACTGGCCGCCGATGCAGATCCGGACGCAAATTTGGGACTGGCCCTTGGCTTTCCGGAAGAGGTCGTTGATTCTATTATTCCGATTTCCAAAATGAGAAAAATGATTGAAGAACGGACAGGGGCAGATAAAGATAATACATTTTATATTTTGAATCCCAAAGTCAGTGACATCCCGGATAAGTACGGAAAGCTGTATAACGGTGTCCGGCTTCTGCTTCTTGGCACGGTGGACACAGCCGGTGGGGGTTGTGTGTGTCCTGAAAATGTTATATTAAAACGGATTATCAACAATTTGGTACTGCACCGGAAGGATGTAGTGATTCTTGATATGGAAGCAGGACTGGAGCATCTGGCCCGCGGGACAACATCCGGCATGGAGCAGTTTATTGTTGTAATTGAGCCTGGCGCCCGGAGTATTCAGACCTATCGCAATGTAAAGCGTCTTGCCCTTGGTCTGGGTGTGCAGCAAGTGCGGGTGGTTGCCAGTAAGGTAAAGGATGAACAGGATGAAATTTTCATCCGGGAAAGAATACCAAAGGAAGATTTTCTGGGCTTTATTCATTACAATTCGGATATCCTCCGAGCAGACCGCATGGGTATGTCTCCTTATGACTGTAGCAGGGAACTGGTACAGGAAGTAAAAGAAATTATAAAACGGATGGAGATGTAAATATGGCAGATGGAGCACAAACTGTCCCCAGAGGGCATAGGAGAAATCTGCATCAATACATTTTGTGCAATAGAAAAGCGATTATAACCAGCCTGTAAATAAAAAGTCAATAGGAAAATGAAAAATTTTCAAGATTTATTGTTGACTGAATTTCAGGTACACCAAATAGACCACCGTTATCCGCTGGTCTGAAAGGATGTGGCATTCCTTATTCTGGAAGAGATGTGAGATATTCTTTAACTCTTCCGTAATAGATGCGCAGAAACTTGTTAGCGCCTGCGGTCATGTAGACATAGTAAGGCTTTCCCTGAGCGCGTTTCTTATCAATAAATGTATATACAGGGTCATCCTGCGGCTTTGTCTTAATGAGACAATCCATGACCTGAAATAAGGTTTTTCTAAGGGAAGATGAGCCGCGTTTGAAAGTCGGAACGCTTTTTTGTTCATAGGTTCCGGATTCATTGACACCCGGATCTACACCGTCAAATGCAGTGATAGCTCCTTTGTGGGTGAAACGTGTAACCTCTCCGATCTCAGCTATAAGCTGAGGGCCAAGAGATGGAGCGCCCCCTTCATACCCATAACAACGGGATATTCCGGCAGTTTGGCGGCTGTCTCATTCATCAGGGCGCGGAGTTCTTCCACGGTCTTGGAAGCGGTGTTTAATTGTTCTATGGCCTGTTTCACAATCAGCTTGGTCAAATCATCTTTTGGAAGTGCAGGAACAAGCTCCCTGGCAGCTCCATAGATTTCTTCAGCCTTGTCTTTGCTGAAGTTGCGCTTCCTGCGTTTGCGCCATTTCTGATAATGGTCGACAAATGCGTTTAATGACAGTTTACGAACACAGTCCACATGCCAATAGGCAGCGGCGAAATCAACCCACTTCTGGCTGCCGTCCTCACGGGCAGGGCTGTCAAAGTAAGTATTCACGCCAGGGTAAGTCTGATCGAGGATGCCGATGAGGTTATTCTTCATAGCGGTTTTGTGTTTCATGTAAAAGCCAAACTGACGGTTCATAGTCTTTAACTGATTGCGTATTTCATCCATAAGACTATATTGTTTCAATTCCGTCCAACTGTCAAGTGTATAACGGGCTATTTTTACAGCATCCGCTTTATCAGACTTTACTTTACGGAGAGAGTTATCTCCGAAGTCTTTAATGAGTTTAGGATTTACGGCAGATACAAAAAGACCTGCCAGAGAAAGCTCACGAGCCAGTGGTTCGTAGTAACGGCCAGTGCGCTCCATAACGATGCGGGACTCACCATCGATAGATTTGATCTGCTCAATTAAGGATCGGATGTTACCGGAAGTGTGCTTGATATCAAAGGGAGAAGAAACGATTTCTCCATAGGGCCGGAGAATGGCGAACATACTTTTCCCTTTGGAAACATCAATACCAACTGCGTTCATGTTCATAAATTTGTCACTCCTTAAGATTATTGCAATGGATGGACGCCAGTTTTATTCATTGCCTATTCAATCTGCTGTGGTGTGACACGAACGTACCGGAGGCGGTTCAACCTGCATAAAACGAACGCTGCAAATGAGGAGCTGGTTATCAGTCTTGTTTACGGACGCGAGGTCCAAGGAGGGGAACCGATATACCGATTGCTCCATCATTATAACAGCTTAAGCAACAAGATGGATAATTCCTTACTGGCTGTAAGGGATATTGACCATAAATATATTGTAGTAGGAGGGAAAAAGATGAAAGTAGCAGTATGTGGAAAAGGCGGAAGTGGGAAAAGTACAGTTACAACTTTGCTGGCAAAAGAATTAGCAGGGAGAGGCAAAAAGGTTCTTGTCATTGACTCAGATGAATCCAATTATGGATTGAGCAGGCAGCTGGGCGTAGATCTGCCCTTGGATTTTACTGCTTATTTTGGTGGGAAACAAAAAGCGCTGCAGGATATAATGCTGTCCAATTTTACGCACCAGTTTTTTAATGAAACATGGGAGATTCAGGACATACCGGAAGGATATTATTCTGAAAAGGACGGTGTAAAGCTGATGTCCAGTGGGAAGATCCATACAGCCAATGAGGGATGCGCCTGTACGATGGGGAATGTACTCACCCAGTTCATAGAACATTTAGTACTTTCCAAAGGGGAATATGCGCTGATCGATATGGAGGCCGGGATTGAACATTTTGGCCGGGGAATTGAT
>JAAWCE010000057.1 GCA_022793065.1 Lachnospiraceae bacterium | reverse complement strand
TATCCAGACGGTCAAGGGACGAGTAGTATTTTTTCGCAAAGAGCGCGAAAAAATCTCCACTCTTAAACCCTTGACCGTCTGGATTTTTGCCGTTGTCATTTCGCCGCCGAAAACGGGGAACAGGATAAAAAAATCCTGCCGCCGCGCTGAAAAGTTTTGCGTCAATAACTCAAAAAAGCACTTGACAAAACGCTTCATGCCGGAATATATCTTATTCAATTGTCAGTATGTCTATAAACCCTGTCACATCAAAAATCTCCATAATTGTCTCATTGACATTTGTAACTTTCATACTGCCTTGTTTATTCATAGTTTTCTGCGCCCCTAAAAGCACACGCAGACCAGCGGATGAAAGATAATCCAGTTCTTTCATATCAATGATCAGTTCGCTCACACCCTCCAGGCTGCTCTTCAATACCGTCTCCAGCTCCGGCGCCGTGTTGGTATCCATTCTTCCCGCCAAAGCCAAACTTAATTTGTTTCCATTTGCCGTTTTTGTAATCTTCATTTTTACACCTCCTGTGCGCTTTAGCGCACATATCAATCAATTCATTATTTTTTAATTTTCAATATGTTTCTTAATCTTCAGTATATTTTGTCCCTTCTGATACTCATAAGAAATCTCATCCATGCTCTTCTTTACCATATAAATCCCCAACCCGCCAATCTGCCTCTCATCTGCTGAGAGCGTGGTATCCGGGTCATCATTGGCCAAAGGGTCATAGGGCACGCCATTGTCAATAAACGTGATAATCACAGCCAAAGGATCTTCCGTTACCTCCACCCGAACGGTGGCCGTACCCACTTCCGGATTATAGGCATAATGGGCAATATTGCCAAAAAGCTCATCAATGGCAATGTCGATCTGCATCTGGGCCTTCATAGGACATTCCATAGCCTCCAACTGCTCATCCACAAATTCCGTAACCGCCTGAATATTTTCTATAGACGCATCAACCGTCAATTCTCTCATTTTCTGCTCCCCTCCGCCCGCCCACTTTGACGGGCATATCATATTAGAAAGCCGGATACGCTACTTTGCCTCACCTTCTCTAACCGCTCCGGCATGCAGCGTTCCTCTGTATTCCATACAAATCATCGTAATATCGTCAAACTGAGGCGCATTCCCCACAAATTTATCAATATCCTGTTTTACCGCCGGCAAAATCTCCGCTGGGGTCTTCTTACTGTTTTCGCCCAATATTTCTCTTAACCTTTCCATACCATACAGCTCGCTTTTGGCATTGGTAGCCTCTGTAACGCCGTCCGTATATTGGAAAATCTTATCTCCCGCCTCTAACATCAGGCTCCCGGAACGATAACGTGTATCTTCCATACCGGCCAGAACAAATCCCGAAAGGGGCTTATACACTTCAAACGCCTCCCCCTTTCTGCAGATAAAAGGCATTTCATGCCCTGCATTGACAAATTTCAATTCTCCCGTATTCAAATCCAACACCCCTTCAAAAGCTGTGATAAACATACCTTCACTGTTGGATTCGCACAGAAGGTTATTCACTTGGGAAAATACGGCGCCCAAATCCTCTCCCGGCTGCGTATGATCCTTAATCAGTGTTTTTCCAATCACCATAAACAACGCCGCCGGCACCCCCTTGCCGGACACATCCGCAATCACCATGGCCAGGTGAGACTCATCCACCATAAAAAAATCATAAAAGTCTCCCCCCACTTCTTTTGCCGGATTCATCATAGCATAAATATCGAACTCATCACGCTCCGGAAATGCGGGGAAAATACAGGGGAGCATGGACTGCTGGATATTGGTAGCCACATTCAGTTCCGCCGCATTCTTCATAGCAGCCGCACTCTGATTAATGGAATAGAATATCATCCAGAATTCCACCATAAAAATGACGCATATGGTAAGATACAGCGGAAAAAACCACACATGGTCCGGCATAATACCGTTGCTATTGGAAAACAGATTGATGAGGTAAAATCCTAATACAGATACCAACAGGGCTGGTATAAACAGGGTCATATTTCCTTCCACGGATTCCACGGTGGTATGCACATATCTTTTTAAATGTTTGGCATATACCATGGTAATCAGCACATAAACCACTGCCTTAATCACGATAAAAAACAAAATATTTGCCGTACTGTAAGGCCCCTCTTCCATCAGCCCCAACTTCGGCGCCAACAATGAATCCGTGGTGCCGCACAGCATAAAAGTTGACACGTTTCCAATCAGACACCCCATCAGGGCAATGACCAGCTTTTCGGACCAGGTTCCCTTATATAAAAACTGGCACACTCCGCAGACCATGACGGAAAGCCCTATAATTCCCACCGTATCATTGCTCAAATCCACCCAGTAACTTAAAAACGTCACAAGATACGCAACAATCGCCGCCCCGGTCCATACCGCCGCCCTAATCGACCCCTTATATTTGGGCACAAGTGTAATGCCCGCCAGTACCGCCGCAAATGCAGACGCCAAAAAAACCGCAAAACTCCACAAGCCAACCGTAACCATTTCCTTCCTCCAGTCCTTTCTCCAAACCAACATCCTATTCTTCCCGTCCGCCCCGATGCCTACAACCGGTTACGCGATGACAATCCTATCTTTTACCGGAAGACGCCTGCGATCAGAACATGTTCAGCCCTTCCAATGCGGATAAATACTGATTCAAATACGCATCCGTTACAGGCAGCCATTTCTCCCCCAACACATCCAGCAATTCATTTGTTACCTTCTGTACCACAGGGATATCCTGGTATACGCTTCCCGGCGTATCCGTAAGCAGCCCTTCCACAAGCGAGCGCCCCTCTTCTGTCTGTTTTAACTCCCGCATCCGCGCCTCAAACGCCTCGTCTGTCAATACTTCAATTCTATGTCCCTGCTGTTCAAGGGTCCCGAACAATCTGCCGAAAGCCACCTCTTCCGGAGGATACACATGAAACGCCGAATAGCAGGACGCCGTCCCTGCCAGAGCAATAATCATATGAGCCGTCTCATCCACAGGAGAAAAATTAACACTTGCACCATATACCGATTCCGGCACAGCCCCCATCTTTATATAGGAAGACAGCCTGCGGGTAAAACCATTGGATTTCAGATTCATTTGAAACTCACCGTCCCGGCTCCTTCCCTGGAGATTTCCAACCCGCATCAGCTTTACGGAAAGTCCCTGGTCCACGGCAGCACGCAGCAATTCATACTCCGCCATATACTTTGAATAAATATACTGATTAAATATCTTTTGTCCGATGTAGAAGGCATCCTCTGAATACTCCCGCCCGCGGATATCTTCACTTACGCCTCCCACACTGATTGTGGAAATCTGGCATATCAATGCCTTCTGTGAAACTGCGTATGCAATCAGGTTTTGTACTCCGTTTCTGTTCACCTGCTCCAAAGTATCCCCATAGGCAAAGTGGGCTACATTTGCCGCCGAATTGATAATGGTGTCAATATGCCCTTCAAAAGGTTCCCAGAAAAGCTGCGGTTCTGTAATATCCCCCTCCAAAACCTCCCACTTTTCTCCCAAACTTTCGGCAAAATCCTCCTCCGCATAATAAAAAAGAGCGTTTTTCATCCGTTTCAGGGCGGACAATTTCCCCTTGCCCCTTGCCAGGCAATAAATCTTTTCACAAACATCCGGATTTTGTAACAATTCAATCAATATATGAATCCCCAAATATCCGGTGGCTCCGGTGAGCAATACCGTTCCCAGCCCTTTCCTCTTTTGTACATCCGTACCCGCCTCCGGCCGGGCATATGCCTGCAAGTACGCATCAATCCCTGAATAATCCAACTGTTCAATGGGGTAGGGATTCTGTTCCTTCGCCTTCCCCCTGATTTTTGCCGCCAGCAGCGCCGGTGTGGGATAACGGAACAAACTTTCATAGTCAAGCCCTTCCGTTTCTTCCTTCAGTTCTTTTTCCAATGCCACAATCAACTCCACCGCATTTAAAGAGTCTCCGCCCAGCTCAAAGAAATTATCCTCCGCCCCCACCTGCTGTACTCCCAACACATGGGAAAATGCTTTGCACACTGCCTCTTCCGTATCATTTTCAGGGGCACGGTAACTGCGCACATATTCCACCGGTACCTCAAGCAGCGCTTTCAAATCCGTCTTTCCGCCGGGCGTCTGCGGCATTGCCTCCAACTCTTTTAAAATATCCGGCACCATATAAGGCGCCAGACGCTCCTTCATAAAGTCACGCAGCCGGTCTTCCTCCACCACGCCCCCTTTTTCCACGGTATAAAATCCCGCCAAATGCTCCCCGCCGCCAATTTTGCGGACCACACAGCTCACCTGAGCAGTGCCCCGGAACGCATCCATAACCTTCTCTATCTCTGAAAGCTCTATCCTAAGCCCCCTGAGTTTGATTTGCCGGTCATTTCTGCCATGATAAATCAATCTTTTATCAGAAGCAAACTGCCCCAAATCCCCGGTGCGGTAAATTCTCATCCCGCTCCACTCCATAAATTTATCCGCCGTTTCCTCTGGCCTGTCTTTGTACCCGATGCCAAGACCCGCCCCATAGATACATATTTCTCCCACACTCCCAAAGGGAACCTGTTTTCGATTGGTATTCAGAAGTAAAATACCTGTATTTGCCATGGGTTTCCCTATGGTTTTGGTATCTCCGGCCTCGGTCATGGTGGCGCCGATGGTGGTTTCCGTAGGGCCGTATCCATTGTAAACTCTAATGCCGTAACGTTCCTTCAATTCCTTTACAAGACTTTCCGGCAGCACTTCCCCGGCCATCAGCATTGCCTTAACCTCTTTCAGAGCCACTTCAAAATCAGGATTTGCCAAATAGGAAGCCACCCTGGAAGGCGTACAGTGCAGAATATCCGCCCCATGCTTTAAAATATGTTTTGCCAGCTCTCCGGAATCCAGCATTGCCTTCTCGTTTCCCAGCTCCACAAACAACCCGTTAAACAATGGCACGAAAATCTCATAAAGTGAAATATCAAAACATATGGAACCGATTGCCACAATTCCGTTTCCGTTCTCCGTAATATCCCGGTTAAACGGATTATTTTCTGGCTGCACAATATTGACAATCCCCCTGTGGGAAAGCATAACCCCTTTGGGTCTGCCTGTGGTTCCGGAAGTGTATATGATATACGCCGTCTGGGTCTGTGAAATTTCGGGCGCAGCAAAATCTTCCCAATTTTGGGCAAACAAATCGTCCGCCTCCAGATACTCATAACCTGCCGCAGAATCCACATCCTTTGAAGAAATCAGAAACTTCGCCCTGCTGTCCTCCAGAATATACTTTACTCTATCCATGGGATACATGGGGTCCACAGGAATAAACGCCGCCCCTGTCTTTGCGATGCCCAGCATAACTGGAATCAGGCGAATATCCCTTTTCAGCATAAACGCCACACTATCTCCGCTTTGCACACCTTTTTCCATCAGGCCCCGTGCCACCGCAGAAGACGCCCTGTCAAGCTCCGTAAAGCTATATTCCCTGTCTCCCGCATACAGTGCCGGACGATGTCCGTATTGAAAAACGGCTTCCTGAAACAGGGATGGAATTGTTGCCTCATCATCCAGTATATGTTCCTCTCCCTTTACGGAAAACAGATGATTTCTCTCTGCTTCTCCCACAATGGAAATCTCATTCACCTCCGCGCCGTCCACGCCCTGCTGCAAGATTTGGCTTACACCCGCCGCAAAATACGCCGCCTTACCGTTTTCCTCTCCTTCCGCATCATAGGCCCCTTCCCGCAAGTCTATCGTAAAGGAAAGACCCTCAGGCTGTCTGAACATATTCCACCGAAAATCATTCTGCATCTCCCCCGCCACACTGAATGAGAGGGAATACTCCATATCCGTCTTGATTTCAAAGGAATAAAAATTAAACGCATACCCTGAGATACTGTCAAAATTCAGATTTTCCTCCTTCAATGCCTGCAAAATACGGTCAAATCCGTCCCTCTTATGAGATGCTGCCAGCCTGGAAGCCTCCTGCACTTTCCGACAGACCTCACCAAAGGTATCCTTTTGTTTTACACTCACCCGCACCGGAACCAACAATGTATAACAACCCAATACCCCCAATTCATTCTCCCCGCGGTTTCGTCTCGGCATCAGGAAGACTGCATCCTCTTTTCCCCACGTCTCCGCCAGGTAAACTGCATAAGCCCCTCCAAGAACATAGGGTACGGTAACACTCTGCTCTGCTGCAAATCTTTCTATCTTTTCCCATAAATCTTTCTCCAGCAAAAAAGAACTGCTGATTTTCTTCATACTTTTTACCGAATTTACAGATTGCACCGTCTCAAGCTGCACATGGGCAAAATACTCTTGCCAGAATTTACTGTTCTCCTCCGGTTTCTTTGCGTCCTCCCAAACACCCTGGGCAAAAAAACAGGATGTCTCTATCGCTTTTCCAGCCAATACATCCAATACTCTCTGTGCAAACAAGCTCATTCCATAACCGTCTATGATAATATGATGAAAACGCATATAAAGCAGTACGCCGCCTTCTTTCAAGGGTATTACACACGCTTCATACAACTCTTCCGGAAACTGAAACGGTATACGGTCTTTTCCCTCCGTATAATGCACCGCCGCTTCCTTTGTCATCTCTTGTATGATTGTACCGTAGGATATCTTCTTCTCTCCCGGCACAAAATACGCCTCACCATTTTCCACATGTAAGGCCGCCCTAAATATATCCCCACTGTCCAGTACTTTTTCCGCCGCTTCTTTCGCCTGCAGCGCCGAAACGCCCGGAAGCTCCAGCTTCAGAGATATTACATTCAGCGCTCTTTTGCTGAAAGTACGCTCGCTTAAAGCAATTGCACACTGGGACTGATTCAAGCTTATATTCGCCATGCTCCTTCCACCCTGCCTTTCCTCTGCCAATGTCTTTTTATGATTTGATGCAAATTTTCATTCTCTGATGCAATTTTTATGATTCAATGCGAAGCATCCCCGAAAATCCTGTCATATCAAATACTTCCATAATGGACGGTTTGACGTGAATCAGCTTCATCTCCTTGCCCTGGGCATTACATTTCTTCTGTAACATCAGCATCACACGCAGTCCTGCGGAACTGACAAAGGACACTTTCTCAAAATCCAAAATAATACTTCCAAAATTATCCACCATGGGAAGCAATGCCTCCTGTGCTTCCGGTGCGGTCATGGTATCAATCCTTCCCTCCAAAAAAAGCACCACATTTTCCCCCTGCTTCATTAGCTTTACTGTCATTTTTACACACCTCCCTGTCTATTTCCAAATCTCACACTTTTCCGGACGCTTTAGAACACAATGTTATCCTATATTCAAGGCCCGCAGAAACATTTCCATATGAAGTAGGAATGATTTCATTATATCAAGACGCCTCAGAAAGATTACAGTGTCATATTTGATACAAAACGGTTAATTTTGCTTTTATACCCGCCTCCGGCCATATGGCGCAAAAATGACAGTTTTGAAGCAAATTTGAACGTTGAAGCAAATACATGCAAAATATATAATAAACTCAGGCATTGAAAACATATTTTATCTGGTATCAAAAAATCAATTATTACAGAAAGGAGAATTATTATGTTTTACATGTTAGGAGCCAATCCATTTGAGCAGATGATGAATCCCATTGTTAATCTTCTCAACATGGCGATCAACCCCATTCTTACACTGGTGGGCGCCGTAGGTACTATTTTCTGTATTTTCCTGGGCATTAAACTTGCGAAAGCCGAAGAACCTCAGGATCGTGAAAAAGCAAAAGGCGCGCTGAAAAATGCCATCATCGGTTTTGTATTAATCTTCGTATTAATGCTTGCCCTGAAGCTGGGACTTCCCGCAATGACGGCATGGATGGAATCAGCCGGCTGATTTCCCTTATAGCATCCGGGGTTTTGGCAGGCACGGAATCGGAGGGATCTGTATGTCCAATAATTTTAATGGTTTTTATAACCTGGTCAGTCCCATCCTAAGCCTGGTCAACAATTATACTGGGGCACTTCTGATGATTGTCAGCTCCTTAGGCGCCATTCAATGTATCTTTTTGGGTGTGCGTTATGCAAAGGCCCAGGACCCTGACGAAATGTCCCAGGCTCGAAAAAATCTCAAAGATTTTATGATAGGATTTTTCATTATTTTTATATTGCTGGCCGCTATGCGGGCCGGAATGCCAAGCTTATGCAAATGGATGGAAGAAAATACGAAGGTGTCAATTTACTGACACCTTCGTATTTTTGTACAATATCTTCATTTACATATCTCTGTATTTATACGATAATACCACTTGACAATCTGAAAAATTCTGCAATACTATATCAGGGCAGAGACTTTTTTGTCTCTGCCCTGACAGCTCATCCCTCATTCATCAGTAAATCTACCTTTACCCATCAATGTCTCCTGGAAGGCCCTTTGGACGATTGCTTGGAGGGCGCCTTTTTCTGTTCCGCATTCTGCGCCGCCTCACGCTCTTTATCCCTTTCCTTTCTGGCTTCCTTAGCCAGATTTTCATTCACAATTTCCCGAAGCTTCTCTCTCTTTTGCTCCTTCTTTTGATTATATTTAACATCCAGGGAAAACTTTGACTCTCCCTTACTATTTTTCTCATCTATACTCACTTCCATTTTTATAGCTTTGCCCAATTCTCCGCTTATGGCCTTTCTTGCCAATGCTGACTTGTACTCCGGCTTTGCTTTCGCCATTTGGCAGAAATTGTTCAGCTCAGTATTGGAGGACACTATGGCGCGAGTGGCTGCTATCTCATAAAGATTGAACAATTCCAGTTGGGGCTTCTCAGGATTTGCTGATCTTTTCTCCGCCATCCTGTCCTTTACTGCTTCCCATGTTGCAATATCAATCATACCAGTGCTGAATCCTTTCCCAAGGTTAACTCTGGCGCGCAAAGCATCCCTGGCATAGTTGGCATAGTACGGAATACCCCCGCCCATTTCAATAAACTCATCCATGGCTTTCTTTCCCTTGCCGGGACTTTCCTTCTCCACCATATTTATTATCTCATCCTTTACAGCAGCACTTCTATCAACTTCCTGCCTTATATCCATCATGGCGCCGGAAGCCTGGCAAAATAACAAGCCCTTATCGGAAAAGACTTCCTTGTCATTGGTATAATCCATACTTGCTGCAAGCCTTTCCAGTTCTTTTTCCAGCGCCCTTCCTCCATGTAAAAATGCCTTTGCCTCCCACTTCTCGTCCCCGGCCTTCATTCTATCCACAACCTCTTTACCAATCTCATTGCGCTGTTGCACCAGCTTATCGGGGTTCAGCACATCCTCCAGTGAATGTCCCCTGTCCAACATGGTACATACTGCCAAAGATGTCATTAAGGAACGATCAACGCTAAAACCTCCCGGAACCTTTTGGGGCAGCGGACCGTTTTCTTTCACCCATGCCCCGAAAAATATATCCTTCATATTGTCTCCGGCGAGTTGATAACCCTCCATTTTATTTAATGCATTCCGAAGCTGAACCCGCTCCCGTGCCTCCATGGTCTGCTGGTAATCCACAGCCTTAGCTGCCTTGGCCTGATAACGACCATGCCTTGCAAAATGTCTCTCCCAGGCGTTTAAGGTCACTTTCTCCAAAGGCGACGGCTCATATCCTGTCTTGGTAATGCCAACCGGTTCCTTGGGAATATTTCCATTCCTGTCAGGCACAAAAGCCTCCACACGTTTCCCGGCCATGAGACCTGCGGATACAATATTTCCTGTCATTTGATTCAGGTTCTGCTTATACCACGTATCCTCGTCTGTTTTCGCATCAATGGAACCGTCCTTAATTCCCTGCTGGAATTTCTCTTCCATGATTTCTCTTACGGTTTTCCCACCTACAATAATCAGGTCTCCACGGTTGACGCGCCCGCGGGTGGCGCCCTCCGCCTGGGCAAACAAAGGAGCAATCTGTCTGTCCGCAGTAGCCCCCGCATATTTTTCCATGGATGCCTCCGCCACTTCTACGCTGGGGGCATCCTTTGGGGCTCTCCGGCGGCTCTTCCCCCAATATTCTGGATTAGCAAAATACTTCTGCTCCATCTTGCTTGAAAAATCTGCAAATTCTACATGAATGGTTTCCGGAACTTTTGCCGGTTCCTTCCTCTTAGCTTCCAATTCCGGGGTAAGAGGGATTTTCAACCCTTCTACTAACTGCTTCTCTTCCGGACTGGGAACCCTGTCTGTCAGCCCCACCGCATATTCCATGACATTCAGAAGCCTGTCAAATTGTTGTATATTTTCGCTGTCTTCTTTCAGTTCCCTGATCGCATCCAGAAACCAGTCGGAATCCTCCTGTACCATAGCCCGTTTCGCAGCTCTTGTATCAACCCGAATCCTTTGGGTATCATGCACTACTCTTCCCCACATGACGCCAACCCCGGTAGTTGGCTTGTCAAAATTATCCAATAGCTGCCTGGTATACTCCTGAACTGCTTCCGGACGGGTGGCCTGAGCTGCTTTAATCTTTTCCATGCGATCCTTAAAGCCCATGTCAACCTCAGAGTAACACCCCGCAGGGTCCACCGCCGGAAATTTCTCCCCGATATCAGGCTCATCCGGAAAAACCATCCCCCACCTATCTAATTCCCTGGAGGCGCCCGTAAATTCCTCAAATATTCTAAATGCCTGTACGGGATAAGCTGTGAATCTACCATCGCTGTCTATCCAGCCATTCCTGGTTCCGATAGTTGCCCGCTTAATCTTTCTGTTCCGCTTCAGCCTTTCTTCCTTTTCCTTCTGTGCCACCGCTTCTTCAGGGCTGAGTTCTTTCTGTTCTTCCGCCTCCTGCGACTTCCCTTCCTTTTCCTTCCTGGCCTGTTCACGACGCCACTCTTCTATCTCGTCTAAATCCCTGATAAGTATTGCTTCTTCCACTTCTTTTTCCTTCAAATCTTCCCTCAAATCATCATCGATGGGATAATGATACTTTTCATACTGTTCAAATAATGTTGGCATAATTTTCCTCCTATTTAAGTCGCTGCGCGACTGCACTAAAGGGTGAGGTTCTTTCGGCGCACACACAGGAGAGACAAATTTCATTCGTAAGTAATCTCATGAAATTTGCTCTCGTGCGCCTTCACAGCCTCACCTGTCCAGCTAACATTTTTAATAAATGGATTGGCATTTCTTAGCTGGACTATTCCAGTTCCCGCAAGCGGGAACTTGTTTCGGTCTCTACACTACTGCGCCCCTTTTACCTCCGCCCTTTTGACGGCTGTTTTTGTGGCGTCTTCTGTGTCTCCTTTTCCTGCTTTTTGGCTTCTTTTTCGGCCTCCTTTGCAGCATTTTTTTCTACTGCTTCCTGAATTCCATAGCTTCGGTTTCCGGTTTTCTGTGCCTGCTTTGTCTCTATCTGAAAACGAACACTTCCCTTTGCGGCATCAAACCCCCCCACTTTCATGTAACTTCCCAGCTCCCCGGCCAAAACCGCCTTCCTCACACCTGCCCCAAACCCCTTTTCATTCTCCACCTTCTCGGTAAACGCCTTAAAAGTATCATTTTGTAGCAGTGCAAGATTTACTGTATAATGTTCCATGGTTCTGCTCAGTTCCGTAACTGGCTTTCCCGGATTTGCCGCCCGTTTCTCCCCATACACTCCCCGCAAATATTCCCATCTGGCTATTGCTGTCAAATCCTTCTTCTCATCATTTTCCCCATAATGACTACGAGCCTTTACTGCCTGCTTTGCAAAATCCACATAAGAAGCCACACTGTCTCCTGCTTCAAAAACTTTATCCCACGCCTCCTTTCCTCTGCCTGGCGTATCACGTTCTGCCACCTCCAAAATCTCTTGCTTAAAGTGATTCATCTCCTGCCCCAAATCAAATGTCACCGCGGCTGCAAACACAAAAGGACGATTTTTGTCAGAAAAGAGTTCTTTCGCGTCTGTAATGTCAAAATTTGCCAGAGAGTCCAATTCCTTGTTCAACGCTTTATGCCCCTGGTAACAAACCTCAGCCGCCCACTTGGTATCCTTAGCCACCAATCTGTCCATGGTTTCCCTGCAAATCTTGTCCCTTGCCTCCACCATCTTTTTTGGGTCCAAAATTTCCTGGATATGATATCCTTCCTTTAACATGGCACAAGTAGCCAGCGTAGTATACGCTGAACGAGTTCCTGAGATTCCGTTTACTGCACTGTCCGGCAATGGTCCGTGATCCTTGACCCATCCCTGAAAAAATAAATTTTTCATTCCTGCTGCCACAGGCTCAGTCAACTGAAACTGTCTCTCTTCATTCCTGGCCCGCACCTGGTTCCTGGACTCCATCACCCTGTTGTACTCCGCAGCCTTTGCTGCTTTTTCCTTGAAATACCCATGTTTGGCAAAATGCCGCTCCCATGCGTTCAAGGTCACCTTCTTAAGAGGTGAAGGTTCATACCCCTTCTTTGTAATCTGTATGGGTTCTTTGGGAATTTTTCCGTTCTTATCCGGCACAAAAGCCTCCACACGCTTCCCTGCCATCAGCCCGGCAGATACAATATCATTGGTCATTTTGGATCTGTTGGCCTCTAACCAGGAAGTTCGGTCCATTCCTTTTTCCAGCTTTCCGCTCTTACACACCTCATCAAACTTTTCATCCAGGATATCCGACACCATTTTGCCATCCACCGTTATCAGTTCATCCCGATGAATCACGCCGAAGGAAGTCTTTTCCACACGGTGAAACAAAGGAGAAATCACACGGTCTGCCGTAGCGTTGGCATACTGATCAATCATTTTCTCTACGGCTTCCTCACTCAGCGCATCCTCCGGCAAATACCCAGGTCCCTTTTTCCAGGTCACAGGGTTGGAAAAATACTTTTGTTGTATCTGATGATCCAGGTTGGCAAATACCATCTGTACATTTTCCGGCACAACCAATTCATCATTGCGCCTCCTTTCTATATCCGGCTTTAATTCCGCCCCGATATTCTTCATAAAGTTTCGTTCCTGAGCAGTAGGTCTGCGGTCCGTAAGACCTGTCATGTATTCCATGACATGAAACAAACCGTTCATACGCTTGATATTTACACTGTTGCTCATCAAGTTTTCAGCTTCCTGTTCCAGATAACGTGAACTTTCCGGCGTGGGTGCCATCTTTGCCGCAAGCTGCTGTATACGCACTTTTTTACTGTCATTCATTACCTGCATCCAGCACTTTCCAACTTCTCCCTTATATCCCTCCAATGCCTTAAGCTGTGTATTGACATAATCCTTTACTTCCTGGGATCTGCTGCACAGTGCCCCTCGAAGTTTTGCATAGCGGTCAGAAAATGATACATCCACTTCACTGAACATTCCTTTAGGATCAATCCCCGGAAACTTATCCACAATTTCCGGATCCTCTGGAAAAATCATCCTTGCGTTATCCCAGTACTGGAGACGCTCCTCCGCCCGTTCCGTAGCAATTCGTACTTCCCTATCCCTCACTGGGAAAAGTTCTCGCTTCCCCTGACTGTTGACCCATCCATGCTCCCAACGTTCTAATGTTTCATTTGCAAGAAGTTTTTCCTCCTCGTCTTTGGCATAATTCAATAGTTCCTTCTCTTCTTCGGAAAGCTCCTGACGATACTCTTCATACTTTTGAAATACATTTGCCATAATTCCTTTCCTCCTATTCCAGTTCCCGCGGGCGGGAACTTGTTCCGGTCTCTACACTACAGCGCCCCTTTAGGGGAAGAAAATTTCATCTGCAAAGTTCGCAGCTTAAATTTCCTTCCGGGCGCCTCCGTTTCGAGACTGTTTTTAAATATCCTCTTGACATTTCTTAGCTGGACTATTTTAAGTCGCTGCGCGGCGGCACTAAAGGGTGAGGTTCTTCCTTCCTAATACTTATTTTATCAAACAAAATAGACAGAACCCAGACACGTTTCTGCCTGAAATCTGTCATTTTTGTTATCAACTCAAACCTCCTTTTTACACTTGTCATCTCTGCCTTCCCTTAGCCGCCGGCTTTTTATCCAAAGTTTGTTTCTGCTTTTCATTTTTTGGAATCTGCTTGTTTACCGCTTGCTTGCCTGCCGCCTGTTTTGCAGGGCCCGGTCCTTGCTTGTTTGCCGCTTGCTTCCCTGCCGCCTGTTTTGCGGGGCCCGGTCCTTGCTTGTTTGCCGCTTGCTTCCCTGCTGCCTGTTTTGCGGCTTCCGGTCCTTGCTTGTTTGCCGCTTGCTTGCCTGTTGTCTGTTTTGCGGCTTCCGGCCCTTGCTTGTTTGCTGCCTGTTTTGCAGCCGTGTTTTGCTTTTCCGGCGCGGAAGTTTCGGCTGTCTTTGCCTGCCCTGCCTGTGAACGTCCCACAACAGCTCCGGGCATTTCCAATTCACTCAGTTCTTTCCTCTCCGCTTCTGTCAGCTTATGCTGCGCCTGTTTCTGATACAATTCTGTCATCCTGGGGCGCTTGGCTTCGGCCTCTCCTAATGTAACCATTACCTTTTCCGCAGTCTTTGTGACCTTTGCCAAATTTCTGCCCACTTTTTCATACTCCTGCCTGGCCTGCTGGTATTCTGTTACCCGTTCCAACATTTTAGAGGCTGTCTGCATCTTAATCGGGGATGACTTCCAATCAGGATTTTCTTTTAACCACTTTTCTGCAGATTCCTTTGCTTTCCCTATGCCTTCTAACTTCTTGCGGCATTCCTGTGCCTGCTTCTGAAGCTTATCATGCCGATCTCCCAGCTGCGTGAGCTTTGTAGAAGCCTCATTTCGGAATTCCTCCATCTTCTGAAGTCTGTTCTTACTATGTTTTTCATCATATTGATACAGTTTAAATTCCTCTTTTCGCTGCTGTGCCTGCTCCGCCCGTTGACGATTTTGTTCCTGTTTCCTTTTGGCTTCCTGAGCATAAGCTGATTTATCCTCTTTTGCCAAACGCGCCAATTTGCTTTTCTCTATGGCCGCGAAACGAATCAGCTCCATTTCTTTCTTGTTGTTCTGCCTCTCTTCTCTGTTTTGATAAAAGCCAAAAGTGGCTATCTTTAAAATACTATTCAATAATTTAGGCATGTGGCTGGGAGGTATATTTTTCAAACTGGGATCGGACAAGTTCATTTTCTGATCGCGGCGTTTCTGGTCAATGGATTCTACCATATCAAATTCCACACAAGGTTTATTCTTTTCTATGGCTGTCTGGGCCAATACCATACAATCCATAAACGAATATCCGTTTTCCTTCATATATTCCGACGCTCTTTTCCCTCCGATAAACACCATATCTGCTTCCTCTTCAGGATGGGTGGAATTGCTCCACTTATTAATCATCGAAACGACACGGAAATCAAAATTTTTCATTTTTCCCATGGTTTTATTGATCTGCTTTTCATCTCCCAGCTTCATTAAAACAGAACTTCTCTCCGACATCAGACAAGCACGCATAAATGCCTTTTTATCAAGCTCCTCATCCCGACTGGCAATAAAGGGTTGCTTTTCGTCTTCCCCCTGGATTCCCTGTATATCCATTTCTTCTCCTATCTGCCCTTTTGGGGCGCACACTTTTCGACACTCTCCCTGTTGCAGTCAAATCTTCCATACTTTCAAAATATTGTAGACTACATTTCTCCATAAAGCGCTTCTCTGCGTTTACCCTTTGCTCATGCAATCTCCCATACCATATCGCACATGCCAAAAGATATTTTATGCAGATCTCATCAACTCTTCATAGGTAATCTCCCATACAAGTTCGTCATTCTGCCGTTTCTGTACAACTTCTTCCTCCTCATCTGTCAGCGCTTCTTCTGCCTCCTTCATGATATCTTCCAAATATTTCTCAAAGTTAAAGATTCCATCGGATTCTTCCTCTTCCTCTGCCTCTTCCTCAAAGTTTGCAGAATGTCTTTCCTCAAGGGCTTCAACAGATTCCTTCATAACGCCGGATTCCTCATCCTGTTCTATCATGCCGAACATCTCATAAAACTCTCTCTCCATCCGGTCTGCATCTGTCTCCTCAAAATCCGAATCCGCATCTTCAATATCTGTGTCTTCAATATCTGTATCTTCAAAATCTGTATCTTCATAGTCAGAATCCAAATAATCGGCATCTGTTTCTTCGTATACATCGTCATGGGACAAAACGGACCAGTCCTCTTCAAAATCCTCCGGTGAAGACATTTCTGCCCTTTCTTCCATATCATACGGCAGTTCTCCGCTTTCCTGTCCCTGGTACGCCGTTCCCTGCACTGCGCCTGCCAAAACCTGGGCCTGTGTATTCATTCCGGCAACTGCTTCCCTTCCTCCGCTCATTGACTGGTTAAGCCCCATATTTGGCTGCATGGCAAGACTATTGTGAAGTTCTTCTATTAAATCCTTACGCAGACTCTCACGAAGTTCTTCTATCAGTTCCCTGGGGGAGAATCCTCCGCTCTCATGCCCCTGACCATATCCATAATTTAATTCGGGTTGGACATATACTATATTCTGTTCTGGTTCCGGCGCAATATCTTCTTCCGATATCTCCACGATTTTCACACGCTGACCGGATGCCTGCACGGGTATCTCCGTCTCTTCGTCCCCTGCCTCAAGCTCTATTCTAAACTGTGACAGTTCTTCTTTCTCCCGCTCCGAATCCAGGACATTCATCAATTCCCCCCACCATGCCTTCCCATCTTCGTCCGCATAATATGGAGAGATAAACTCACTGTCCGTAAAGAGGCTTTGCACATTTTTATTTGCTTCCACCACCAGGGACGAACGATTGGTGGGGGATGTAATTACAAACGCCTGCCCCCTGGCCGCATTGATAATTTCCTCCTGTTCTTGTTCATTAATCTGGCCTGCCTTCTCATACAGCTTACACAAATCATGCATATCATTGGGCGCCAGCGCAAAAATCAAAGAATACTGACAAGCATTGATAATGGCTGTGGACTTACGCGCCAATTCCTCGCTTCCCACAAAGTCCTTAATATTCTGTGTAATAACTATCTGCATACCGTTATATTTACGAATACGCTTTGCCAACTGGAACATAAAATCCAAAGCCAAAGGATATTTTGTGTCAATAAACACATGAGCCTCGTCTATGACAACCACAATTTTCCTGCTAGCGTGATACTTTTTATTATAATCCCTGTTCTTGATAATCTCATTGTCCAACCATTTCAGCACCAAAAGCATTTGCGCATTGGCAATCAGATTATTTCGATTTGCCAAAAGGGATTGAAAATTAAACACAATAAAATTTTCTTCTGTATTTATCGTGGAATGTCCATTCCAAAGAACGGAATTTCGCCCGCCGGAAGAAAACTTCGCTATGTAATTAATTAAAATTTGCAGATTTCCTTTCAGATAATCGCTCTTGGTAGACTGGAATTCCTCCAACACCGTGTCGTACAAATCATCAAAAATTGGATAATCTTCCGGTTTCAGCTTTGACAGATCGGTATGTTCTTCAATGCCTTTCATGCTGTATATCCTGATAATCAGATTATTCAGATATTCCAGCGCATCCGGTTCAATATCCGGTAATATCTGTTTGAAAAATTCCTCTAAAAACTGCAAATGTGTATGAAAACTGACCCCGGAAGTCTGTTGTTCTCCCTCTTCATCATCCTCCAGATTGGTAATAATCTGAAAGGGATTCAGCCGCCCCTGGGTGGCATTTCCCACATTAATCACTTTTCCGCCCAGATTATAAGCCAATTCCATATACTCATTCTCCGGGTCCAGTACGAAAATCTTGCTGTTTTCCGCCGCCAGATTGGTCAGCAAAGTTTTGGTCGCATAACTCTTTCCGCTTCCGGACTTACCAATAATGGCCATATTACTGTTGACACGCTCATTGTCCCTGCGGAAAAAATCAATAAATACCGGCACACTGTTCTTTCTGCCCAGGTTGATACCCCCTTCGTCCGCGGTGTAAGTATATACAAAAGGAAACACTGCCGCTACAGAACTTGAGTGAATGGACCTTCCCTTTCCTTCCCTTGGATCATAGCCTGATACCTGGCCTGCAACCCATGCCTCCATCTGCAGAAACATACAATCATTCAGTTTCATATTGGAGTCATTATAAATTCGCCGGATACTTTTCTTTAAATTTGCCATATGCGGAAGTGCGCTTTCCTCCGGTTTCTCCGCAACCCGCGGATCGGCCATACTGCTCTCCCAGTCGTAACCTGACACATAAATATTTACATTCATCAAAATTTCATTATCATTCTGCAGCATAATGAGAAGTTCTGAAAGTGTGTCTATATGTGTGGAAATATCTATCAGCTTGCTGGCCTTGCCCGTGTTATTTTCCTGGGAACGCAGCTCGTCAATGGACCGGTCAATGGCACGTATGGCTTTGGTTCTGTCCATGGGCTTCATTTTCATTACCACTTTGGTTGCCGGTGTATCAAACACAAAAGCCCCCCATGCGTTGGTGACTGTCATAGGATAATTGACCACACGGAAATTATGGGTCACAATATTGTTCACCACCATACTTTTCGCATAGATATCCAATTTCTCCGGCAGGGAAAACTCATAAAACGCTTCCGGCTCTAAATCCAGGGCGTCCCTCTCGTCAAAATCCAGACTTTGGGTATACTTCAAAAACACTGCCAATTCTCTGTCATCCAGCCTGTGAGGCTGCAGCTCGCCGTTTTGCAAAAGTTCCATGGCAGTCTGTACCTGGTTATTCAACAGATTCTTGTCACTGTCAAACAACACCAGATAATAATAAGGAAGCACCACCTTATTCTCAAAGGACAACTCGTTTAATTCTGCAATTCTATCATTGATAATCTCTATCCGGCGTTCCAGTTCGTCTGCAGAAAGCATTCCACGGCAGTAAGCATTCTTCAAATCCTCTATCTTCTTATGTTCCGCTTCCACGAACTTATCATAGATAACAGGACGTTCTATTTTCACCAGATTTGCCGCATAATTGGGATTTACATTTCGCAGAACACCCCCCAACGCCTTTTCTATGGTATTGTTCTGACGAAATTCACTGAAAAACCGAAATTCCACACTGGGCAATTCCAGCACCGCGCCATAATACTTTTTTTCGTATAGGATGAATCCGTCTTTGATTCCTGTATACGCGATGACTTTTCTGATATCTTCCAGCCTCTTTCCCCCTTTTTTCCTCTTTTTTCCTCTTGACTGCCCTTTGACATAATTTCTTCGATAGGCATAATGTCTGAGAATATTGAGCAAAAATTCATAATTTCTCTCATCGTCCATTTTCAGCATTAACAGAGCAATGATAATCAAGCCTCCAGACATCAGATAGAATTTTCCTGGAAGATTGGAAACCAATATGGCTACCTCTACCACTGCTCCAATAAATCCCACGGCCACATCTCCCGCCGTAAATCCATTGAAAAATTCCATGGATACATTTGTTTTCTTAGGTATAATCCTCATAGTTTTATTTCCTCCCGGCCTGCCGCTATCCTCATATTACCGCGCCCTTCGCCATACCGCCAATGATGGCTGACTTTTTTCACACTTTAACGCCATGGCTGCTTCCCTCTTTGAGAGGGGCCTCCCCTCCACTTGGCGCTTCCTTTCCCGACTTTCTGTAATGAACCCTTGCCGGATAATTTGGGACCACGGTTTGCCGTCTGATATTTGCTGCCTCCACGCCCGCCTGTGACTTCCCTTGCTCCGCTGCCGCCTCCTGAGGTTGACCTTGCCGCACCGCTCCCGCTCTGGCTGGTAAATCTATTTCCATCGCTTTCCGTTGAGCCGCTGCCTGATACAGTTCCGCCAGCGCTTCCATTACCGCTGGTTCCTTTGGTACTTCCACCAAAGCTGCTCCCTGACCCGGTTTTACCATTGCTTCCTCCACCGCCAGGATTACTTCCTCCTATATCACCCCGGTGACTATCCGATGACGAACCATCATTTCCGCTGCCGCTGTCTCCAGTATCGCTTCCCCCATTGGTTCTGTTTCCGCTTCCGCTCCCGACAGCCGCCTGATTACTTGAAGAAGCGCTGCCGCCTCCTTCCCGATGGTTGTTTCCGGCTGTTCCCTTTGCAGCACCGCCAGTGGGTGTATTTCCCCCGCGATTGTTCCCCGATGCTGTATTTTTGCTTTGACTGCTCCCGGAGCCGGTCTTGCGGTTATTACCCTGCGCCCCATTGCCGCCTGCCGTCGAACCGCCTTTTTGAGTATTGCCGCGGGCATTACCTGATGCCCCTCCGCCTCTTGCAGCCTTTGGACTTCCGCCTTGAGCACTGCCGGAAGCCCCTTTTCCGCCCCGATTATTGTTTGCCGGAGCGCCGCCGGAAGCATTGCCGCCCCCACGTTTCCCTCCGGAACCACTCTCAGCGTTTCCGGCTTTTTTATCCTTCGCTCCTTCTTTCGCGCTGTCGCCTTGGCCGCTCCTTCCTCTTGCGCCGGAGCCGCCTGCAAATTTATTTCCGCTTCCGGAACCTTTTCCGCCATTACCTCCGCTTTTACCGGAACCACCTCCTTTGGCAGAACTTCCTCCCCCACTTCCTCCTTTAGCAGAACCGCCTCCGCTCGCAGCAGAACCAGCTACAGTCCCTGCCAGAAATCCAGCCGCTGCACCTCTGGATTGGGGTGCCAAAAGTTCTGCCGCATTTCCACTTTCTTCCTTACCCTTACCCTTATCCTTACCTATTCCCACGCCCTCATTGGACATTAATTTTGCCTGTTTCCTGGCTTGATTTCTATGATGAAGTCTCTTCGCACCTCGATATATCTGTCCGGGCGCCTGAACCACCTTTGCTGCACCCTTTAATCCAAGCCCGGCAGTCTGGGCTACTTTTCCTCCTACAATACCCCCCAACGCTGCACTGAGCGTCTCGGAATTGGCCGCCGCGCCGCTATTGCCCGCCACAATCTGCGTCAGCAGCGGTGAAGCCTTCAGCACCGCATAAGAACCGCCCAAAATAAACAAAAGCTGACAAAGATAATTGGTAAAATTACTCTCGAAAAACCGAAGTTTTCCGTCCATAATAACCTGAATTAACACAAGATAAAGCCGCATTGCCATCACCGAGCCGAAACCGCTGATGACTTTGATTGTAAACGCCTGACGCCAGGTCTGGAACCTCATACCGTCGTCTAATGGTATGGTAGATACAAACGCCGGCGCTGACAGATAGAGTAAAAGTAAATCAAAGAGCCTCAAAATAAACAGGAAAATACACTGGGTCATAATCACCACGAACACAATACAGGTAATGTATCCCACATCATACCGCATTTCCCAGATATCAAAGTCTTTCCTTACCTGTGTCAAATTTTCATAGCTTTTGGTTCCGTTCAGATAACTTCTCCGAAGCGCATCGTCAAAGGACGCATTGCTCTTGTATACGGAACTATTTGCCGCATCCATAGAACTTACCAGAAAAATCGTAGTTGCAACGGAGATCTTACCCTGGTCCGGTCTTGACGCTGTCTCCATAGGACGAAACTGAGGATTATATTTAATCTCATCCATTACCGTCGTAAGCGCTTCCGCCACGGAGGAATCCACGGTTTCCAGTTCCAAATCCTGACCGATATCCCCGGAGCCGGCTATCAGCGTAATGGCCGACTGCCAGGTATGATGCCCATCCACCATGGGATACTCATAAGTGAAAAACTGCTGCTGTTGGAGATACAGCAAATCTTCTCTGATACTGTTAAAGCATACGTTAATGTTATAACGATTTTCCACGGAACTATTGATGGAATAATTGGCTATGGTATTCATAATACGAGTCATGGCCGCATTTTCTTCCCCTGTAAACCGCTTCACATTCCCTCCGTCATTAAGCAGTGTAGAGGCATTACTCATGAGATAATCAATCCGTATCAGGCAGATATTTGCCAGATTCACACTGGCAATACAGATTATGGACACGAATAGAAAACTGACGCAGGAACGCAGCGCTCCGTTTAGAATTTGTCCTAAAGACTGCTTTACCCCGCCCCCCATATCCAATATCTTACGTGTTACGGCCACTACGGTAAAGACAAAACACAGCACCACACTGATCGCTGTCATTCCCCAGAAAATCACCGCTATGATATTCTGACCAAAAAACACATTGATTAAATAATCCTTCTGCCCATTATAGGATACCTTTGTAATTCCGGCAAATACGTCAAAAATTTTCTCCATAAAGTCCACCAGCATAAGCAATACACGAAGCAGCTTATACAGAAGGACAAAAAACCAGTCAAATAAAAGTCTTGTGAGCCATTTTGCCATCTCTAATCTCCTATTATTGTAAAAGTAAAATACCTGTTTACCGAACTCTCAAATGGCTTTTCACATAATGGTAATAACCGCCTAATCCTGCCACAATTATAATTAACAGTGCGAAAACCAATATGGAAGTCATAGTGAAATACATCTGTATGGTAAAACGATATTCACTGCTGTTACCAGCCTCATCCCGAATTGTCACCGTATAATCCCCGTAATCTTCCAATATAAGATTATATGGAACATTAATGGACTGTCCATCCCTGACAACTTCTATGACGCTTTCTTCCTCTCCTATCCGGGACATGGTTACAGGTCCACGGGCAATATCCCCCAGCACGCCCTGCAGCTCCAGCCTGGGCGCAACCGTATCCTTTTCCACTTCCACACGATAAGAAGTTCCTACCGTATCACATCCAAATTCATATATGTACCTGCCATCGCTGGACATTTGGGAAGATGTGCCGGAAGGCGCGGCAGCCTGCTCCCCATTGACGTTGACGCTGATATAACTGAACCCCTCCGGAATGTTGAACCACTCCATGGAATTTGTCGTAGACTGGACAATGGTAAACTCAAACCGATCTCCTTCCGAGTTCCCCTGTCCATAGGTTTCCATCACATACGCCCCCTCCTGGACAATATTATAGATATCCGCATCCGTTACCCTGTCACCGTTGCGATAGAGTACATATTGATGCCTGGTTCCCATCTGAAAAGAAATACTCCCGTTTGTGATAATGCCATTGGGCAAAGAACTGTAATACCGTTTACTTTTGTCCCCCTGCACATAATTGACATACATCCTCTGTTCCGTGTCATAGCCCATGGTTTCCGTAATCATAATCACATTATTATCATCCGTCCCCGTGTTTTCCGGCGCCTGGCCGGTACGCTGATCCAAAATCCCCTCATAACTAATATCATAATCCTCAGGCATATAAATAATTGTGGTTTGGCTCCCTTGTATTTCCTGGTCATCCTGTGATTCCTGCGTCCCATCCAGGCTGGGCAGATTACCTTCATCCGGCATATTTGCGGCTTGAACGGGCAATAGGACTGTCAGGCTCAAAAGCACAGCTGCAATTCCTGCCGTTCCCATGGCGCCGTAATAACATTCTTTTAATTTCATTCTTATACCCCCTGTGCGCTTTAGCGCACATACCAATCAGAATTCTTGACAATAAAATCATATTCTTAGATTTTATTGTATGAAAGTTTACTTTCAAACTTCCTCATCCCCCACAATCAACTGATTCCGTCGGGCTACATCATAGAAGACCTTATCCGCAATAAAGACATTTTTACGTACCTCCGTCAAATCCATCTGTCCCATTTGATAATACTTGCACAGATAGCTGGGCGTAAATTTCGTCATCAAAGGATAATTTCCGAACGTAACAATAATGGCATTTCCGGTACTTTCCTTATTATTCAGCTTCTGCAGTTCCGAAGGGTAGATCAAAGGCCTGGTCTGCATCTGGGAAGACACCGAAAATTGTCCGTCCTTGTCCTGTGAATTGCTGGACACGCTGTTGGTGGATATGGTTACATTACCGCACAACTCGGAAAATTCCTTACAGGTGTCGATGTCGTTGGAACCTATGAACATCTTCACGCCACAGTTACTCTTGACAATATCAGCAACCTGGTCCCCATACACGGCATTGAGCTGGGCATAGGACTGAACCACCATGTTAAACCATATTTTTCTGGAACGTCCTACCGTAATCATCTTGTCAAACTTCTCTATTTTAGGCATATTTCCAAACTCATCCAGAATAAAATATACATTCCTGGGAAGCGATAAATCCTCTCTGGCAGACGCCTGTTTAATCAGCGCCTTATACATACATAGAATAAAAACTGAAGCCAGAGCATGCCTGGTATCTTTTTCATCCGGTATCTTCAAAAACAGCGCCGTAGGACGTTCCGCAAGCCCGCTGGCATCAATGTCAGTGGCGGCAGTCAGCCCGCACAGACCCTTATCATTGAACATGGAAAGCTTGTCAAAAGCTATGGACATATAGCTGGAAAGCGTGGAATCCGCCGCGCTTAACACCTGTCTGGACAGCGTAACCGCAGAAGATAAATTACTCCTTCCCTGAAAATACCGCTTCAATTCCGCAAATTCATTCTCGGAATTGGCAATAATTTTATTTAAATTAAAGAAATTGTATTTGTCTTTGGTCATATTCAGTTCCGGATTCTCACTGTCCTCCAACATAGCCAACAGCGTTGCCATAATGATAGATCTGGCGCCCTTCTCCCAAACCGGATCGTCTTTCGACTCGATGGGACAAATGACAGACACCAAATCGTTTAAATCCTCATACATTTCATCATAGATTTTCTGTCTGGCCACCGATACATCGTTGGCACATTCTTCCCTCGTAGGATACGCTGTCCCCGCATATTCATACCACATCCCCTCTTCGCTGCCATAGAGGTCCTCGCTATAGAGTAATGTGAGCTTAGGATACTTCTCCACCGAATCCTTGTGCACTTTAATGCCCTTTCCCGCTTCCACATAGTCCTGGTACATATTCCAGATACTTTCCAGCGGATTCCATCGATAGGAAGAATAGGTATCTCTCAAGTCCAGCACCTTCACATCATATCCCTGCTCTTTTAATTTCCCGCTGTGGAGGGAAAACAACTCCCCTTTTGGGTCCGTCATAATCATGGAAGAACCTGAACTGGTCTCTGCGATAATCTGAATCATGGGATTGATAAAAGTGGTCGTCTTACCTGAACCGGTAGCACCGATTACCAGACTATGAGCACCGGGGCATACATTGACTTCCAACTCATTCCTCTTGCCTTCCAGAACAGCCCTCACGGGCACGCCGTCCTTGCTGACCTCCGACGCCTGACTGAACCGAAACCCCGGAAAATATTTATCCCTCTCCTTATCTGTCAGAAAACGGGAATTCTCCAAAGGACTGAACAAACCGTCAGGTCCCCTGCGGCCCTTTTTACTGCCTCCTGTCATAAGCTTCTTCGCTGATACCTTCCTTCTGGCAAGTGCAAAATACATGACAAGCAGCAGCGCCGTGAAAACCAATCCATACAGGTAAGCCTCCGGTTCCAGGAGCACCTGAAGAGAAAACAGCGGTTCTCCCCCTTTAAATTCTTCTATCCTCAGCGCCAGACTGCCGAAGAAAAATGCTCCTGCCACCACTCCCAGGATCCCCCCCAACACCATCAATACAACCTTCCACGCCTTTTTCTCCATTTCCTTCTATCGCCTCCCATTTCATGTCTCCGGATTCCAGTCTCCAATTATGTCTAAAACCCGTCAATCTTGCAGTCCTGTTGAAATCCCAAAATCATAATGCTATATTTTTGTTATTATCTTAGCACGGGTGTTTTTTCATTCCTAGTGCCAAATTTGCCGCGAAGCTGTCATTTTTGAAACTATTCCGGCAAGGCGGCCAAAGTGAGGGCAGACTTCCCCAAAAGACATCTGCCGCCTAAACCACAGACCAATGGAATACCACCCAGAAAGGATACGACACTTAAATCAGGAGGTTTTATGTATGACTATATTTCAAAGGGAAACTCATAAAAACATAAGACAGTGGCTCTGCTTCCTGCCGCTTTTTCTGGCATTGTGCTGTCTGCTGTCCCTCTGCCCGGAGATGACCGCCGCCGCACAGGAACCCTATTCCAATATTCCACGGTCCAATTCCAAAGACGAATATGTATGGATTGTGGAAATCTGTACGGCTCCCGATGCCGATGCCGGCACCATGGGCGAGTTCTCAGTCATTCCCGTTCGTGCCGACGGCGAATATGAGAAAGTTCCCCTCATGTATTTTACGCCGAAAAATTGGTGTGACCTGCGGGATGGAGCTGGCATGTACTACAGCAACAATACCAGCGGCAAGAAAGGCGACTATACCTATCCCTATGGTACCCGTGTGGCCTTTCAGCCCAATACCAAGTACTATTTCGCTTTCAGCTTACACAAAGACTATCCTCTGGAACAGATTTGTATCCAGCCCGACTGGACCAAAGACTCCTCAGGCTACGACAGCCTGAAAATCTCCTATGTGAAAACCTATCGGCTCACAAGCGGAACCATCGGAGACCTGACTCCTGCTCCCGACGGCAGTTTCTACAGATCTTTTGCGGAATGTACCTTTGACAACGTGCGCTTCTGCAGCAATTGTGACGCCTTCAATCTGCTGGCACAGTCTGGAAATCCAAATAGTGGTAAAGAGCCGCCGTATTATATAGGCACAAATATAAATTTAGTTCCCCAGTCAAAGTTTTGCATCCCTTTGACCCCGATTACCCCCAGACATTCCGTAACAGCCAGACCCAATTACATGCTCCGGCTGATTACTAAGGAAGGCGGAACCTATACCGGCAATATGCGCATCCATATCTATGCCCAGGATGTAGGGGTCTTGTCCTCCACTCCCACCTATGAGGAACTGGTAGCCACGATCGATTTGGATCAGGCCGCTTTGAACCAGGGCAAACCACTCTCGGCCCATGACCTAACGGAAAACAAAGTCCTGGATATCCCTTTTACCGCTAATATGCTCTCCCATTTGTCCAAACCCCCAGGCCTTGTGAACGGAACGTCTTATGACCGGAAAATTACAAGAATTGTGTTGGAGCCCATGGGTGAAAAGGGAACGGGATGGCTTCCCGCCTCCATATCAATCATAGGGTCTGCCGCTCCTTCCGACGATGCCGTACAGACACTCTGTAAGGCCAAAACGATTTCCTCCGGATATGATCCCGGCGGTGCCTATTTGACCTCTTCCATGGAAAATAATTATTATATGGACGGAACACGTCCTTATGTACTTGCCTGGTGGGATAATGAAGATAATATAGGAGTCCCTTCCGGCGCCTATACGGAACTTCCGGCTGCCGGCGGACAGATCGGCAGGCAGCTTTCGCTGTTAAATAGTAAGTTTGGTTCCAATTCCAGCACCGCAAACGGAAGTTATACGGTTAAGCCCACGATGAACAGTTTTTATCTTGGGTTACAGACAAAGGATTTGCCGGAATCTTCCCTGCGCCTGAACTATTCCCCTGACAATGATAACCCGCAGCTCACTTCTGTTTATATGGATGTGACCTACCGCACCAATGCCAGCGCTTTTTATGAGACATCTGCATACAAGAATGACCCTGAAAAGTATGCTTACTACTCCGCAACGAACCCGGACACTCGCACCATGCGTTTCTATCTGGTGGAAGGTGCTTGGAACGCTCTGAGTATGCACCGCATCAACCCCCTGAGTGCTGCTGTCTTTAATTCGCTGTTCACCAACGGACAGACCGATTATGTGCCGATCTCTCTCCTGGATATGGCCACGGGAACAACTGATGATATCATCAGTGTCAAGATATGCAATGAAGGACTGGGACAAAACTGGGAGCTGAATTCCTTCTCCATATACACGGAAGAACCGGATCTGCTCAATCTAAATGAACTTCGTAGTAAACAGCCGGGCCAAAAAATCCTGGCGGTTCACCCTGACGTGACCTTCAAGGACTATCCGGCACTTTATTATGCACCTCCATCGGGCATACAGCTTACGGCGGGCGGCAGTGTATCCATGGAAACCCGCAGCGGATTGGAGCTTATAAAACCCAATACAAACCTGGAAGGTTATTTCTATGAGGCATCCAGTCCCTATCATCCTTTTGAGCCAATGATTGACAACAGCAATTCATATCTGTTTATCATGAAGCCCTCCGCTCTGCAAAGCGCACGCACGAATTCGGATATGACGATTACGCTGAACTATCTGGATCATGATAATATTAACCGGAATATTTCCTTTCAGTTAAACGATATGATAAAATCTTTTTATAGAGAATCCTACAAGCCACAGGCTCATGGGTACGAAATTCAGTTTCTTATGAATGTAAACAATGTTAAGACCTTTCTATCCGCCACAATCAGCCTGGCGGACACAGGGAAACAGTTCCAGTTTGAAGAAATCAGTATTTACCCGGTAAAGGAAGTGGATAACCAAGTATATTATACATTACCTTCTGCTCCCCCCTTCCTGACCGCCGTAAATTTTACTACTTTGGAACGTCGTGTGGACAGAGGCGATTTGCTTGCCAAAGTTTCTAAGACAACCTACCTGGGCAACTCTTCCACCAGCAAAACCCTGGGGTTTATTGACTACAGCACAGGTGATCCGGTGGATCAGGACCCGCCTGAGGAGGGGCTTACTTCCATTAAATCAGAGATGGCTTATCATGAAATTAATAAAGATTTAAAGTTATCTTCTGTACGGAGCAGATACCAAATTCAGGTAGACGTATCTCCCATTGCGGACGCCGGAAGCAGCAATTATTTCTTCTTCCAGTTGGTATTTGAAAACGGCACCAGCGGCGTAGTACTTGCCAACGAACAAATTGCCGGAGACGCCTTCCGTCAGGGGGAAACCTCCGTATTCAGCATTATGACCAATCAATATTACGGTATGCCAAAGAGTATGCGGATTTACACCCACAGCTCCAACACGGAAGACACTACCTCCTTTGACAAGCTCAATATTGATAAAATCAACATAATCCGTCAAAGCGGCATTGGGCTGTCCACTTCCTGGGTGATAGAAAATGTGGGATGGATTGATATTAACTATTCGGAAGAAGATATTTCCGGAGTGGCGACTAAGATGAATGCTTCCTCTGAAAGCGCCCCCAACAATACCAGTGTGTGTCGGGAATACGCTGTCACTAAGAATTCCGCCGCCATGGATTTCATGGTGGAATTTAAGGTTTCGGATAATACGGAATCTCTTGACCCCAACCTGACGGCTCAGTTATCCTATAGAAAAACAACCGGTGCCAACGCCACCATGAATCTGAACATAACGGATCTGATTGATGAATTTAACGGCGTAAGCGGATCGGCCTATGTGAAAGGCGACCTGTCCAGGTTCTATCTCAGCCTCAACGATGTTGCATCTATTAATCAGATTACTTTCCAGAATGACAAGGAAACTGATTTTAAGCTGCAGGATCTGCGAATTTACAGAGTTTCCGACAAAGGGGATGTATTTCTGGATTCCACAGGCCGATATAATCGTGAAGGAGAACTTACTTTTATCACCAATGGCGCAATGGAAGATCCTCAGAGTGTACGCTATGGTAAGTCAGCTATTATTAATCTGGCTGCAAACCAGAATATGAATGTCACCTTCTCTACTTCCACTGACGGCACCACCAGCTTTACCTCCGGTGGTTCCGTTCAGACCAATGTGGCAGAAAAGCTGAATATTTACATATTTCCAGGCCCTAATACCTATTTCCGTTCCAATCTTTACGGGGCGCTGAAATATACGGGAACTTATCAAAGCGGATTTATGCAGAAAGCTTTACACTTCGGCACTGAGCATATCAGAGAAGACGGCGTTATTGCTTTACGGGACGTGGATATCAGTAACCTTGGCTCCATTTCCTCCCTGACGCTTTCCTGCGATGACAGTGCGGATACCTCCGTAAGTCATGTGATTATCGATAGGGTCAATACAAGCAACAGGAAGATTAAGTCTTATTATATTAATTTCGCTTCCTCCTATCTGCTCTCACCGGTACAAGCTTATGTAAATACCGATGAATCTGTGGATGAAATGAAGCAGACCGTTACCATTACTACAAAACAGCTTGACCCGTTGCGGCTTTCCAAAACCAACGATATTGGTGTGGCAATTCGGTACAGAAGTTCCATTGACGATTCCGTACAATATTTGTCGGATTATGTCTATCTCTCTCAGCAGGCCAAAAGCAGCTTGTCCAAAGGAGAACCTGTCACCGCCACACTGTACGAACAAAATGTAGGAGAAATAACCGGAGTCAGCATTATCACTACAGGCAATACAACTTTGTCCACGGATACCATTTATGCCTGCAATTATAACCAGCATGACGAGCTTCTGTACGCCACCGGAATTGCTATGCCATTGACGATTACACCCGAATCCGGCAGTGTAAACCGGGCGGTATATCACGATACCACACTGCAGAATGAAGCTACCGTAATGCCCGTAACCTTTACCTTCAAAACCGCGGAAGATACAACCAGGCTGCCTGTGGCCGGCACCTATTCCAACGTATACGGTGTACTGGTCTGCGAGGACCCTAACAACAGTGAAAGAACGGTGGAAATCAACTTAGGCAACCTGAGAGATTATTTCTCCAAAACTGCTTTGAACGAAGGCGAAGTCTTCCAGGCAGGCAACACCGATACCTTTACGGCTTACCTGTACAATACGGGAAATCCTCTGGAACTACGGCTTGAAATGGATCCGGAAAATAACGATCCCTGGACGCTGTCAGAGGTGACTGTCAGACGGAAACTTCCCGATGGTTCCTATGCAGCAAAAAGCGGCGTGGGAGATATCATATCGGCGGATGAAGCAATCGTAATTGACTTGCGTACCCCCAGCGCCGAGGATCAAATCAATGCCCAGCAACCCGAACCTTCTCCTACTCCCGAAGTTCCGGGAGAAATCACCGGTTCCGGCAACAGTGCCGGGACCGGGCCGAGCAATCCGTCCGGCAGTGATTCCACAAATGGGACCGGGAACGGCAACGGTGACACTTCCGGCAACGGTACAGAAAACAGCACAGACAATAATTCCGGCAGCGGAACCGGCAATCATTCCGGAACCGGAGCTGAGCCCAACAATACACCGGATGCCGGAACCGAAAACAACACCGGCAATCATTCCGGCAGCGGTACAGAAAACAGCACCAGCAATAATTCCGGAACCGGAACTGAGTCCAACAACACACCGGATGCCGGAACCAATCAGGACACCGGCAATCATTCCGGAACCGGAACTGAGTCCAACAGCACACCAAATACCAAAACAGAAAACGACGCCGGCAGTAATTCCAATCATGGAACTGGGAATCCTTCTATGTCAGATACCTGAACTGAAATGACGCCTTTATAATATTGGCAGCAGTTCTTTCACAATAGGCATCCTTGACACAGAACTTCATTTTTACTTTACGAAAAGCGCAATACAACGAAAGGGGTTTTATCATGAATACTTTGAACAAGGCACTGGAGAAAGCATTTCACATTAATATGACGCTCCCCATCTGCCCTGTCACAAAAGAATGTTCCGAAAAATACCCTCAGGTGGACCTTCTGGGAAAATACAGTATTATAGATACCGCTTTTGAACACCGAACACTGCTCATCCAGGCTGCTTGTCAGGTCCAACCAGAAATTGTCCGCAACGAAACCAACATGCTGCTTACCTCTGCCAAATCCCAGCAATACCGGATGCGGCAGGCTGCTTCCATGCTCCATCATTTAGAGCTGGCCGGCACGTTATATGAGCTTTCCAATGTTCAGGATTATAAAAAGATGCGGCAGCAGATTTTGGAACTTCCGGTGCTGAAAGACTACCACAAATCCATCACTGCCGCCGAGCACATGGCCGGTTTAAAAGAAACTGAAATTTCCGTCGGCCTGCGCAGCTATTGTTCCGACGTACTGGAACACCCCTTTTCCATGGCTACCTATCGGCTTCGGAAAACGGTGTCAATACAGGAAATTGAAAAGCTGCTCCCGCCTCCTGATAAAAAGCATCAGGAAATATGCCGCCGTTATTCCTCGCCGGCCACTTTAAAAACAACTTTACATGTACAAAAAAGCGGGCCCAGTCTATAGGCCCGCTTTTTTGTATACTGCTTTAAGTCAATTTCCACGAAACGCGGCACAATACCTCTTATTATGTCTGCGCATTAATACTCTCCCCATACAGGCATATAAGAAAGATAACTTCCCTCCACGGCCGGAACATAATAGCCCCCATAGGTTTTAAAACCTCCTTCCCGTTCCAGCTCCGGCACTTCAATATAAAAATGATAGTATGGCATATAATATTGTTCTCTCTCCCCTGTCATGTAGATAAGCTCCGTTTTCGCAACATATTCAGCTCCGGGCATCTCATATGGAACGGTGGTATAATAATTTCCATTTATTAAAAGTTCTTTTGCCCTTTCTGCCGTAATCACCGGATAATCCCCTACTTTTTGTGATAAATCCGGCTGATATATTCTTGCCAAAAACAACTTCCCTTCTTCATTCTGATAAAATGCCACAGGATAAAAATTATATTGAATGATTTGTTCCACATCATTCCCGCTTCCGTCAAAAAATTCCATCCAATAACTCTGTTGATGATAAATGTTATAATTACCCCCATAAATATTTATCTGCGGATTATCAATGCCGATAATATGGTCATATTCATTTTTCAAATACTCCGCTGCTGCGGCAACTTCCTCATAAGAAGCATGGGCGGTAATCCCATATCCTTCCGGCAATGTTATGGGAGGATTGAATGAAATCTTTGCCGTCAATGCCTGATTGACTTCTATTTTCATTCCTTCCGTCTCCGTCATAAGCCTGGTGGGATTAAAATAGCCTTCCGGCACATCTCCATCAAACTTTTGGGTGATAATCTCTCTTGTCTTTTCATCCGGCCCATCATCGGTAACTGTCATCTCATTTAAATCCAATCCAAATCTGCCCGCAACATCTTGCAGCAGCTCCCGCATCTTACCAAAATCATCTCCTGATGCAACTCTATAATCATCATAAGTCACAGGATTCCTATAAACCGGCAGCGCAGATAGTTCCATCGTTTCTTTCCATGGATTTCCATTCACAATCTCTGAAATGTCCTGGGCCATATATCCCTCAAACCCCATATCTCCAATTTCAATGCCGCCGTTGTCAAGTATGGGCAACTCTCTTCCCGGCAATGTCCATGAAAATATCCTGCTTCCGGCGTATATTGCTACCGCAATCCCCGCCGCTGCCCCGCCCCATTTCATCCACAGATACTTTCCTGACTTTTTCCGATACCCAATCGCCTCATGCACATACTTACCATCAATTTCATTCATAGCTTCCAAGAAATCTTTTGCCTTCATACACATACCTCCCTTTCCGCCAGATATTCTTTCATTTGCCGACGGATACGGGTCAATCTGACGGATACATTTTTCTCCGTAAGCCCTACCTGTGCGGCAATGTCTTTATAACTATCCGAAAACCAATAACGGCGCATGAAAATAACACGATTCTCTATGGTCTGCATGTCCAAAAAATTTTCTATGAAATGAACTAACTCTTTGGCTTCTATTTGTGCTTCTACCGTTTCCGTCGCCGGCAAAAAATCTTCCATTTCTTCAAGTGACGCTTCAAAATTGCTGTTTCTTTTGGCCGCTTTTTTTCTATAATAGTTTTTTAAGGAAATATTTCGGACAATTTTGCATAGATACGCAAGTAACGGATTTGGTTTCTCAGGAGGAATTGTGTTCCATACCCCCAGATAAGCGTCATTAACACATTCTTCTGCATCCTGTCTATTGTTTACAATGTTATTAGACACTTTAAAACAAACTTTTCCATACTTTATCTCCAATTCTTGTATTGTTCTTTCTGACCGCTCATAAAATAATGCAATGATTTTATCATCTTCCATCCGTCCGCCCCCTCTTTTGCCTTTATCTATATACTACGCTTTCCGAAACAAAAACTACAATATAAATCTTTTTCCGGCAAGCAGCATTTGAATCCCATGGCTGTCAAAGATATTCGCGCAGCGCCAAAAAAACAGTTCAGCTTTCGGCTGAACTGTTTTTTTGATACACTATAAACGATCTGTATATGTGTCCGCCAGACACGCTTACACCGTGAAATCAAATGTTACTGTATTTCCGTCGTAAAATCCAATCGTCAGGGTATGGGAACCCTTTGGTATGGAAATTGTGGGATCCATTACAGTCATAATCAGCACATTATCCGTCAGTTCTCCCTCAGAATCATATTGCGTTGAAAATGACAATTGTTTGTCAATTCCGGTGATCTGCGTCAATTTATTGTCGTAAAGCCCCCATACAGATTGATCGAATACCACCTTGAGCTTGGCGCCATTTGACTCCCTGAGAACCGTTACGCCTGTAATACCTGGCAGCGCCGGTTTATCCGGGTCTGGCGCCGTGTATTCAGGAATCTCCTTATAGGTGTAGAAACTCTCCCTGTTGCCCTTCGCATCTTCTGTCGCATAGCAGAACCATTGCCCCTTCTTTACGCCTTTAACCGTTATATAATTCAAGCCGAATCCCATAGAAACTTTCATACCTTCGGCATAAATCTGCGTGGGGTCTTTGGGAGCGGTCGTCCCCTCGCCGTCTACCTCATCCTGAATTGCATAGTAAAGCGTACCTGCTTCGTCTGAACTGGCAACAATCTCTATCGTATTCTCATCTTTCCACTTAATGTCGCTTACATACACACTGGGGGCCTGTAAGTCAAGATAGCATGAACCCGATAACTGCGTGCCATCCTTCAGAGTAATTAGAATCGTATAGGTATTATTGCCTGTAGGTATACTGCCTCTTTGCATATACACACGATAAACCTTATTATCCGAAGTCGTGACCTCTCCAAGCGTTGTCTTGTCCGCCGGGCAGCTTATATCAAACTGCTCCAGCGTCAGGCTTTCTGAAGTAGCGGTTTCTAACTCTATCTCAAAACCATACAGATATTGACCGTCAAACTGCTCCTCAGCAAACGCTTCAGCCCTTTTGATTGCTATCGTCTTATCCTCAAAGACTTCTCCGTCAATGGAAAGGCTGTTTACCAATGTGGATTTATCTTCCACATCCACTGCCACATAATACATGGTATATGACATACCCTCTGCCAAATCGGTAATGGTAAAGGCGTTTTCATGCTGTTTCATCTCTGTCTTAACGCCGTCCCTTATGATTTCCGATTCCGTTACCTCAGCCAATTCCACCATGGAAGCCGCGCGGGCCGATCCCTGCCCATTTTCTCTTAAGATGTAATAAAAATAACCAGGTTCGTCTGAATTATAGGTAATCCTGGCCTCGCTGACCCCCGTCCGCACAGCGTTAATGCCTGAAATCTGCGCGCAATCTGTTCTATACGTAAAGACCTTTGAAATTGCTGTACCGTCCGGGAGGGTAATCTGTATGTCATATTCCTGATCTCTGTAATAGGTTGTCTTCAAGTCATACACCCTATTATCATTTGTGGACACAGACAGGATCGTCATATCGGAACCGCCGCTATTACAAATGATGCTGAACGCTCCCAGTGTAAGGGCCTGTTCTGTCTTCTGATTCAAAGTAACCCTGATGCGTCCGCTGCTTCTAACCTCCACGCTCTGAATTTCAAAGCTTTCTTTTTCCGGCTCCGTGGGTTTATCCGTAGGCTCTGCCGGTTTATCTGTAGGTTCCACAGGTTTATCCGTAGGCTCTGCCGGCCTGTCTGTAGGTTCTACAGGCTTATCCGTAGGCTCCACGGGTTCTGTGGGTTCCTCAGCAGGCTCGTCATCTTCCGCCGCTTCTTCTTCGGCTCTTACCACAGCCTCGCTTCTGCCTTCCCGGCCTTCTTCTTTCCCATATTCCTCGTAATGCTTATAAGCTGCCAGTATATCATTGCCAAAAGCAGCCTGCAATTCACCGTACCTGCTAAGATAATCCACCGGGTCAAAGTCAGTGCCATTGTCTCTGTGCTCAAAGGCTCCATAAGCAAGATAATGCGTAACATAAGCATCCCAGTCATCCCCAAACGCATCCTGGAGATCCTGATATTTCTCCCGGTACTTGACTATGTCTATCATTTCATTCATTCCTCTGCCCTCTGAGAGCCCATACTTCTTGAAATGATCCAACAAAGCCGCCCTGTCATAGCCAAACGCTGCCTTAAGATCCGGGTACATATCCGCATAATAATGTTCGTCAAAAACATCTTCTATGCCCACTGCCTGAGCAACACCAATGTTGCCCAGCGCTACCGCCCCAGCAGTTGCCGCGATGACCATCCTGCGGCCTTTTTTGGCCGCTCTTGTCAATTTCTTCTTGAATACTTCATCACTCATAGCCTTGTTTTTCCTTTCTTTTCCCATATATTGCCTATTATAATACTTTTTTATACCAGCGTCAAGTAACTGACAGCCCTGGCAGCTCCCATAGGCAAGTCATCTTTCTTCCAAAACAGGTGCGGTGAAACAGCCTTCTCACAGACAATACCACAAAGAAACCTATTACTGCTATGTCAAAACCATGTCAAAAAAGCCCATAAAATAGGAATTTATCAGAACTCTACCGCTGGTAGGTGTTCCTTTTTTCCAAATATGGTATCATATTGACACAGAAGGACATTGTGTCAACTTCTGATTCCATATGCGCTAAAGCGCATGAAATTATGGTATCATATTGACACAGAAGGACATTGTGTCAACTTCTGTATCATATAAATTTACCACACTTTGACGAAAGGAAGGTTTTCTATCTATGGATCAAAAGAAAATCGGCAGTTTTATCGCCGCCCGCAGAAAAGACATATGCCTGACCCAAAGCCAGTTGGCCGAAAAGTTAGGGATTACGGACAAAGCAGTCTCAAAATGGGAGAACGGGAAATCCATGCCCGACCTGTCACTGTTCCGTCCACTGTGCGGCTTGCTTCAAATTACCTTGAATGAATTACTCTCAGGAGAATTTATCTCCGATGAAAACTTGAAAGAAAAATCCGATCAGGTTCTATTTGATGTTGTCACAAACTGGCTGGGGACGGACCAGTGGGAAAGAAAAACGCAGGCTTCTGTTCCTGTGGTTTTGAAATTAAAGCATATCTGCAGACGATACGAAACAGAAAGCACTTCCACCACGGCTTTGAAAGATGTCAGCTTTACAGTTGCAAAAGGAAATTTTGTGGGTATTATGGGCGCATCCGGGTCAGGCAAAACTACTTTGCTCAACATAATCGCCACCATGGACAAAGCCACCAACGGGCAAATAGAACTGAACGGACAAAATGTGGGCGCATTATCAGAAAACGATTTGGCACGATTTCGCCGGGAACACCTGGGGTTTATCTTTCAGGAGTATAACCTTTTAGACACCTTAACGGTCTATGAAAATATTGCTTTGGCCCTTACCTTGAAACAGCTCCCAAAAGAGAACATAAATCCCACGATTCTTGACCTGGCGGCCCAACTGGAAATATCAGAAATTCTGCACAAATTTCCCTATGAGATTTCCGGAGGCCAAAGACAAAGATGCGCCTGTGCGCGAGCCATTGCCACCAATCCTGATCTGATACTGGCAGACGAACCCACAGGGGCTTTAGACAGCGTCTCCGCAAAACAGTTGTTGGAAACATTTGTTATGCTTTGCCGGAAATATGACGCTACAATCTTAATGGTCACACACGATGCTCTGTCCGCCAGTTATTGTGACAGCATCCTGTTTCTGCAGGATGGAGAAATAAAGGCTTCCCTGGTGCGGGAACAGGAAAACAAGCATGCGTTCTTTTCAAAGATTCTGGAAACAATGGGAAAAATAGCAGGAGGTGTTACCTATGTACCTTAAACTGGCAATACGCAACGCAAAACGTTCCATACTTGACTATCTTCTGTACATCTTTTCCATGATTATGCTTATTTCAGTCATTTGCCTGTCAAATCATATAGCAAATTGGGGAAATATACAAGCCGGATTTGAGACAATGGCTTTACCGACGCTGGTAGTGATAATTATGGGAGTGCTGACAGATTATATCAATACATACCTTGTGAAACAAAGAACAAAAGAATTTGCCACTTATCTGCTGCTCGGAATGGAGAAAAGCAAATTGTCGCTGGTGTTTTTATGTGAATTGTCTGTCATTGGACTGGTCTGTTTTTTCCTGGGTATCATTTTGGGAACAGGGATATTTTCCGGTTGTTACTTCTGGCTGCTCCACAGAATAGGAAATCAGTCCCTCTTGCAAGTGATGCTGAAAAGTATTCTCCAAACCTTTGTATATTTCTGCGGCGTGGAACTTCTCTCCATCCTTTTTATGAGACGAAAGTTATATAAGCTCCAAATCATTCAGCTCATGGATGCAAAACGACGAAATCAGCCTATGAACGCGGCTCGAAAATCATTTTGGGGCCGAACCCTTATCATTGGTTTTATGGGATATGTGATACTTTTATACGGCGCTGCTTTCGCACCCGAACCTATAATGGATGTTTCCATTTCATTACTATCGCTGCCCATGTTGTTATGCGTATATGGTTTTTATAAATGGCTGTATGCCTTTATGATATCTTTGCGTCTGTCCCAAAGGGACGCTTTATATCAGGGCAGCAAACTGTATACAATTGCCGAAATGACCACGGGCGCAGCCACTGGTGCAAATATCAATACGGTGTTCTGCATCTGCCTGATTTTTTCAGCCGTTTCCTTTGTCTTTGGGATATTACTGCTCCAACCGGATTTTCATATATTTGAACAGACACGCCAACAATGGATGGGATTTTTACAGATTAACATCTGCATCATATTTATGGTCATTTATTTCTCCATTCTCTCTTTGCTGCAGATCATAGACCTGAAACGAGAAGCGGAACATAGCCGACTCTTACTTTACTTAGGCCAAAAAAGAGTCGAATTAAAAACATTAATTCGCATACAAATACTTGTAAAATTGTTTCTTCCAACTTTTATGGCTTTTGTTCTGCTTTTGAGCGCGGCATTTTTTGTCAATCATAAACTGAATGGACTGCTGCCCAAATCCATGTGTAATTTCACCTTGAAAGCATTGGGATTATTTCTGATTTGCTTTTTTGCCTTTTATGTATGTTATTTCTGTGTAATAAACAGGTACCTCTTACGGTATAAAATATTTAATATGAAATAAACGCAGGGCGTAACCCCCCGGCCTCCCATTTCAGCCTAAGAAAGTTACGCCCATAGATTCTTCTGTCAGTCAGAATCTCTATTTGCTTCCCCGAAGGTCCAAGCATTATTTTCTTGCCAGCGGCAAATACAACATTTCTTCATAACGTTTCATCGCTTCCTGGTGAATGGAACTGGGAACTCCTACCTTATTACCTACTTCCTTTATTTTTCCATCTACTACTTCACACCTTGTTTCGTTAATTATGAATTCCTTATCAGTATCCACGCCTAATTCCCTGAGAAATTGCAAAATCATAGGACCGCTGACCAATTTGTGATGCAGCGATGCGAATGTTTGTTGATCCCCAAAGTGAATTAACGCACTCAACCCAAACGCAAACAACTGCGCATCCTGATACTCCTGTTCTGTCCCCTTTCCGTAGCTGTCAACTCTTACCGTATCTCTTTCCACCGTAAACCTATAACCATTTCCAAATTCAAATACATTCCCCACTCCAATACTCAACCGATTTCTCAATGGATCATACCCTGTAGGATGCGTAGTCTTATATGGCTGCTCTATTGATCCAAATATTTTAATTTCATCCGCTGTGTATTTTACTGCTCCAACATAGGTGAAAATTTTCTCTCCATTGATATAACAGACATTGGTAGTTGCGTCAACTTTCTCTGATGTTATCTCAATTTCATCATTCCCAATGGTTTCGAGCATATTTTTTCCAATCATCCCCATTTCCATCAGTTCAAGCATCTTTTTTATGGTCCCTTTTCGCTCCCTGTCAAAACCGTTCAGAGTCTCCGAATCTTCTCCATCCAGTTCCCCGTTAAAATAATCCACAAATTCATCTGCCTGACCATCTTTGGCGGATAATTTCCCTGTTTTCATATTATAAATATAAGAATTCTTGCTTCCGATTCCACTTACACTCATCTTCTTCCTTTCCATAAGGCAAAGTAATTTCAACAACCAGTTTTTCACAAAACGGCCTTTCTCTGCATAGAATCTGAATTTATGTATATTTTGCCTTATTAACATGAATATCACACTTTTTACATCTGTTCCCAATCGTCCCCTATCCGTTGTCAAATTTCATTTTTCCTTATCCTCCTTTCCAAAGACTACGAGAAGTTACAACACTTTAGCCATACCTGCATATACCATAACATTTGCAGCCATCCCTATTACATCTCCTCGTCCTTAAAGTATATACGATTTGTACTGAAAAATCAACCAAATCGGCATAGGCCCCATCACCGGCACCCAATACTCCTACTTACTATTGACAGTATAATATGATACAGATAAAATGATTCCAAAAGCATCTTTGGCGCAGGTGATTACAAATATCTCAAAACAACCTGAATACACAATGGAAGGAGTATGACATAATGGCAGACAAAGACAACACGCCCCAAAATAAATGGTGGAAAAGCGCCGTTATCTATCAGATTTATCCCCGCAGTTTTGCGGACAGCAATCAGGATGGCATAGGGGATTTGCAGGGGATTATATCAAAACTGGATTACCTGGAAAACCTGGGAATAGACGCCATATGGCTTTCCCCAGTGTGCAAATCTCCCCAGGATGACAACGGTTATGATATATCCGATTATCAGGATATCGACCCTATGTTCGGCAGTTTACAAGATATGGAAACGCTGATTGCCGAAGCCCAAAAACACCATATCCGCATCATTATGGACCTGGTATTAAACCATTCTTCGGATGAGCACCCCTGGTTTCAAGAGGCAAAAAAGAGCAGAGAAAATCCCTATCATGATTATTATGTCTGGAGAGACGGTCAGGAAGGTGTGCTTCCAAATGACATGGGGGCAGCCTTTGGAGGTTCTGCCTGGGAATGGACACCAGAAGTACAGCAATATTATTTTCATCAGTTTTCCGTCAAGCAGCCGGATTTAAACTGGGAAAACCCAAAACTGCGCCGGGAAATCTATGATATGATTCTATGGTGGATGGAAAAGGGTGTGGGCGGTTTCCGGCTGGATGTCATTGACCAGATTGCAAAGGAGCCGGACAGAAAAATTACGGGCAATGGTCCCAGGCTCCATGAATATCTGAGGGAATTAAGCCGGGAAACTTTTCAGAAAGGGAATTTGGTCACTGTGGGCGAGACCTGGGGCGCAACCACAGAACTAGCAAAACTATACAGTCATCCTGACAACAGTGAACTGTCCATGGTATTCCAGTTTGAACATATCTGCCTGGACCAGATGGCGGGTAAAGAAAAATGGGATCTTGCCCCCTTGCCTTTTCTAAAGCTGAAAGAAGTGTTGGAGCGCTGGCAGACACAACTTTGCGGAAAGGGATGGAACAGCCTTTTCTGGAACAATCACGACCTTCCCAGGATTGTGTCCCGCTGGGGAAACGACGGAGAATATTGGGCGGAATCCGCCAAAATGCTTGCAATTCTTTTGCATGGGATGCAGGGAACACCGTATATTTATCAGGGAGAGGAACTGGGAATGACCAATATCCAGTATGAAATCCAAGATTATCGGGACATTGAGACCCTCAATGTATTTAAGGAACGCCTGGAACGGGGAATCTCAAAGGAGGAAATTATGCGTTCCATCCACGCCAAAAGCCGAGACAACGCCCGAACTCCCATGCAGTGGAACGACGAAGAAAACGCGGGATTTACAGAAGGCAAACCCTGGATTAAGGTAAATCCAAATTACACAAAAATCAACGCGGCAAAACAAGTCAGAGATGAAAATTCTATCTTTTGCTGTTACCAGAAGCTAATTCGTCTTCGCAAAGAATACTCCGTATTTGTGGACGGAATATTTCATATGCTGTGCCGGGAAAATGAATCCATCTTTGCCTATACCAGGGAGGACGAAAATTTTCAGCTTCTTGTCCTATGTAATTTTTATGACAGCACAGTAAATAATCCGCTGGAAAAGCCGGATACTTCTGCCAAGTTGATCATCAGCAATTATCAGGATACGGAATGGAACACATTTTTACGCCCTTATGAGGCTAGAATGTATATAAAAGATAAGAGAACCTCTTCTATGTCAGAATAACATCGAAGATCATGTGTACTGGCATTTTCCTTCATTTGACAAATGCCAGTACACGCTTCCTCACACCCCTAGTCTATTTTAATCTTAAAGACAATGGGCTTTTCACTCATGAATTTACTTTTTATCAGCAATCCTCCTTCATCCCGGCGCCATTCTGGCCTCTCCTTTTCCCCCAATACCTCAATCTCCCTGATTATACCATGAAAATTAGCCTGTCTGGACGCATCCTGTTCCCCTAGAGAGGTGATATAATACTCCCCGCTTTGGCTGCACTTTAGAGAAATTACATACAAAAATCCCTCTGCCGTTGTAAATCGAAAATCTCTGGATGTAAAATTCTTTTTTATGCCGTCGGAAAACTGCCCTTCTGCAATCTGGGTAGGACCCTCTCCATATTTTCGCCAAACCCTAGTTCCATAAATTGCCTCTCCGTTTACCTTAAGCCATTCCCCTATTTGAAGCAATACCGACTTGTCTTCATCACAAATTGTACCATCCGCTTTGGGTCCTACATTAAGCAAAAGACAGCCATTCTTACTGACTATATCAACCAAATCACAGATAATATCTTCCGCCGGACGAAACTGATTTTTCTCCGTATAGCACCATGAGTTCAATGCAATTGCCGTATCCGTCTGCCAGAAATAAGGTTTCACATCTGCAAACTGCCCTCTTTCCACATCCGGCACTGCAGTTCCAAACAGAAAAGCATCATGTTTGTAATTAATAACTACTTCCGTCCCCCACTGGGCCGCTCTGTTATAATAGTAAGCAGCCAGCTTTTTCAGATAAGGTTTACACGCACTATGCTGTATCCACCAGTCAAAATATAAAACTTTGGGGCGGTAGCGGTCAATCATCTCACAAGTACGCACCAACCAGTCCTGCAAATATTCTTCTGTAGGCGCCGGCTTGCTGAAAATGTCAAAATGATCTGGTTCCGGCATAGCCGGCCAATAAAAATCTCCCCGCTGCATGGGTTCTTTCATATCGCTGTCAAATTCCTTGCCATGGCCCATAAAAAACCAATGCTCCACACGATGAGAGGAAGCGCCCATGGGTATCCCTTTTTTCTGACAGCTTTCTTTCAATTCCCCTAACACATCCCTTTTAGGCCCCATCTCATAAACATTCCAATGAGAAATCTCACTCCGGTACATCTGAAACCCATCATGATGTTCAGCCACCGGCACTACATATTTTGCGCCTGCCTTTTGAAATAGCTCAACCCATTGATCCGCATCAAATTTCTCTGCTTTAAACATTGGGATGAAATCCTTATACCCAAATTCCTTATGCTTCCCATAAACCTTAATATGATGCTCATATTCGGGAGAACCCTGTATGTACATGTTGCGGGAATACCATTCACTCCCAAAAGCCGGAACACTATAAATACCCCAATGAATAAAAATTCCAAATTTGGCGTTTCGATACCATTTTGGCACTTCATATGCCGATAAAGATTCCCATGTGGGCTTAAAAGGTCCTTTGGCAATCACATCCTCTATTGTTTTAAGATATTTTTCCATCTGATACATAGTCACCTGGCCCTTCTTATCTACTGTCCAACAACTCCAACAGGGTTTTTCCGTCCTTTCGGATTACTGCCAAAGTATGCTTCTCAAACTCATTTAATCCGATGCAAGCGTAAACTGACCCACCAATCCCTTCAGGCATACCGCCTCCGCAGAAAGCTGTTCGCTGGCGGCTGCACCTTCTTCCGCAGTAGCGCTGTTGCTTTGCACAACAACTGAAATCTGATTGATCCCCTGGGAAACCTGTTCCACCGACTCTGACTGCTCATTAGATATAACTGCAATCTGATCAATTGCATCAACCACAGACTGAATACTGTCTACCACGCCAACCAGAACATCCGCCGTATTTTGAGCAATCTCCGTCCCCATATGTACTGCTTCCGTGGAGTTTGCTATCAACTCCGATGTATTTTTCGCTGCCTGTGCAGATTTTCCGGCCAAACTGCGAACCTCTTCCGCAACAACAGCAAACCCTGCTCCCGCGCTTCCAGCCCTGGCGGCCTCTACTGCCGCATTCAAAGCAAGAATATTTGTCTGGAACGCAATGTCGTCTATTGTTTTCAGAATCTTTTCTATCTCTTCGGAGCTGGACTGAATCTTTCCCATAGCCTCCACCAAATTCTGCATCTTCTGGTTGCACAAGAACACCTTTTCACCTGTCTGATGGGTCTGGCTCCTGACATCCAACGCTCCGCCGGCCGTATTCTTAACCTCTTCGGAAATCAAGCTAATCCGGGATGCCAGTTCCTGTACTGCGCTGGCCTGTTCCGTAGTACCCTGACTAAGCATCTGCGCGCTTGACGACAGATGACTGCTTGCATTGGCCACTTCTTCCGCGGAATGATTAACCTGCCGCATAGCCTCGTTCAGCTCAACCCTCATATTACGCATGGAATGCAGAATGTTCCGATAACTGCCAACATACACCTCTTCATGCTGCGTATGGATATCAAGATTCTGATTAGCCATCTCATTGAGCAAATAACTGATGTCATTGATAACAATACGAAGCCCCTCCACAAGAGTCTCCGTGGATTTGACAAGCACGCCTGTTTCATCCTTGTTGGTAATCTTGGGCATGGGCGTCTCCAAATCACCCTCCACAAGCAGCTTCATCCGCTTGACACAAGCCCCCATAGGTTTGCCGATATTGCGAGCCAGAAGCAGCGCAACAATGACAGAAATTAATATGGAACCCATAATCACCGCAATATTGATAACCATCGCATCCCTGGTAGACGCCAGATAATTAATCTGGGGGGCGGTCACTGCAATACTCCAACCATCCGTATCCGGCACAGGCGCATAGGCCGCAAACATTTTATCTTCTCCATTCGTATAGCTTCCAAATCCATTTTTTCCCTGGCGCATTTGGGCATGGATTGCCGCCAGCTCCTGCAGCGAAGGATCACTCTGGGCTTCCGCTTCTACATTTTGAACCGTAATTGTGTCAAGGGTGATATCGGCAATCGTTCCTCCAGACTTATTAATCATGTAAGCTCTACTATTTTCACCAATCTGAATGGCTGATACAATATCATTCAAAAAAGTTTCCTGGGGAACAAAATATACCACGCCCACAATGGAATTCTCCTCAGAATACAGGGGTGCCGCTACCATAATGGACAGTTCCCCTGTGATTTTACTGACCAATGGTTCCGATACAAACACATTTCCCTCCATGGCCTGACGCACATATTCACGGTCCGAATAATCATTTCCATCAAATATACTGACCCCGTCCGCACCCACAATATTTCCCCTGCGGAAACCATGCATGGAAACACGCTCGTTGATAATAGCCTGTTTTTCTTCCACCGACACTTCCGGATCAGACAGTTGCGGAATACATCCAACCTCCATGACAACATTCTTATATGCCTTCAGTTCCTGTTGTGCACGCCCCGCCGCCAGCACTGCCGTTTGGCTCATCATCCGCTCCACAGTGGACATGGTATTGTTGTAGTTCAGCATGATGCTTGAAGATCCGGATGCAACCAATCCAATCAAAACAGTTAAAATAAGACATACAGTAATTTTGGTTCGAATGCTTTTCATTTCAATGTAACCTCCCTCTCACAAGGCTGAATATGGCACATTCCGACTAACATATTCAACCATATTTAATCATATTATATTTATTATAAAATTTATGATTCCTCCTTGTCAACTACTATCTGTTCTTACCAACACCTTTCCATGAATCATCGGCAGATGCCGGCATCTTGTGTCAGGCTTGCAAATCATTCCATTATCAACTTGTACATTGCAGCAATATCCTCAGAAGCCATTTCAAATTTAGACTTTTCAATCAACAGATTCTTCCCTGTCATGATATAGGATGGTATGATCCGAATACCCTTATAGAAAATTTCACTGTGCCGCAATTTATAGGTAGAAATGCTCGGAACCGCATTTTTTCTTGTTTCTTTTTTGCTAATCATATTAAAGGCTTTTTTTGCCACATCTCCCATTAACATGATAACTTTTACATTAGAAAACAGTGCCAGTTCCCGTTCCAGGTACGGCAAACTTTTTTCTATGCTTTCCTTTGCAACTGTATAATCTGTTTTTGATATTTTTACAGCATTTGTAATATAAATCCCTTTATCCAAAATATTTTGAACCGTATTTACCTGTATCCCGGCTTTTTGAAATAATGGAATGGTTGTTGACATATAAGCGGCTTTTGTTCCCCCATAGAAATCATCTGCCGGATCTGCAGGCACAATCTCATTTATCATAACTGCCCGAATGGTTTCTGGATTTATTACTACTTGGCTAAATTGAAATTCTTCTTCCCCCACATTCAGCTTTTGTAATTCTTCTCCTACATTCATTTGTATCCTCCCATAATAATCTTTGTTTTTCTCTTGTTAATTCGCTTTAATAATATTATAGGCGTATAAACGCCCAATATCAACTGAATTTGACATAAATTAACCCGATTTTATCTACTACAACCGCTGTAATCGCAGAGAATACAATCCATAAAATGATGATAATAATTACAGGCACTTCATCAACGTCAATCCCTAGTGTTACATACAATGCTGGCTGTAAAAACAGGCCTGCTGCCAATCTCTTCTGTCAATGATTTTTTTCATATGCTTATTCAAGTCTTTGTTCTTTTCAGAAAAATTATGTTGCGACAGATATTCCAACTGTTGATATAAAAATTTGTTAGCATTGATTACTAAGATTCGCCACTTATTGCCGCGTTGTATGCTCCATATTGAAAACATGCATACTCAACAACTTTATTCCCTCGAAGTAAAAAACTATTAATTAATTTGTCGCACTTTTTTATCTCTTTCAGTCGTTGTTCCATTTTCATTCTCCTTCCTTTGCAGTAACATAGGTTTTCTTTAAATAATCGAAATAGGCAGCCATTTTTCATAGCTGCCCACTTATGAATAGAATCTTTAAGCAAAAACTCTCATCACTGTTGAGAGTTTCTTAATTCTTCCTCAATATCATACAATTCATCAAGTTTCTTTTTCAGAATTTTTTTATCAATTAATTTTGTTTTATATTCTGCAATCATTGCTTGTGATAAGCTTCTGCTCAAAGAATATTCTACAACATCAGTATCTGCATTTTTACACAAAATCATTCCAACACTTGGATTTTCATGAGGTTTCTTCACATCTCTATCCAATGCTTCTAAATAAAATTCCATTTTTCCTAAATATTCCGGTTTGAAATCATCTATTTTCAAATCAATTGCTACAAGACACTGCAATTCCCTATGATAAAAGAGCAAATCCACATAGTAATCATTGTTTCCTACCTGAACATGATATTCCTCATCAACCAATAGAAAATCTCTTCCAAATTCCAATAAAAATTTTTTCATATTTTTTAAGATTGCCTTCTGTAAATCATATTCTTTGTATGGTTCAGGCAGATTGAGAAACTCCAACATATACATATCGCGAAAAACACCGCTCATGTCCCGTTCCTCAAGCGCTGATGGGGCTTTCCCACTTGACAATAATAGTCTTTCATAATATCCGCTATCGATTTGTCTTTCTAATTCTCTTGCCTTGTACTTTTCCTTTACCGCTAGTTTAAGATAAAATTCTTTTTCTTCATAGGATTTTGTTTTAGAAACAATGTGCATATTATTAGACCACGAATTTTCTCTCAACAGCGTTGAGAGTTCTGGTTTATCTTTATATGTTTCAAAAAACTGTTTCATTCTCCAAATATTCTGTGCAGAATAACCACGAATTCCCGGCTCTTTGCTTAAAATATAAGCCGAAAGTTCCTTTACTGTTGATTTTCCCCATCCATCCTTTGCAATTCGCTCAGATACATAAGAACCAATCTGCCAATAAAGCTCAATTATTGTTGCATTGACTTGATATTCCGCTTTTTGTTTTGCAGAATAAATCATGCTCAAAATATCATCAAACATACCATTATTTTTAAAATCTATAATATCACTCATTTTTACCATTCCTTCCATAAATACACAAGTAATATATACTAACTTTCTGCTATATAATCCGACTATAGCAGATAAAATACTTGATTTGATTATACAGCAAAAAAACTTATTAATCTATACGATATACAGAAATATCAAAACTAAATTTTGTATTTCTCATAATGAGAACGAGTCCGAAATCTGATATTCCAGACTCGTTATCTCTATGAATACAATTCATCTGCTTCTGCCTATATCTTTTCGTGCACTTTATTCTTTCTTCTCCTGCTCCGTCACCGACTCCGGCCTCATAAATTTATCTGGCATATTGTCACTATATCGATAAACAACACCTATGGAATCAAGTTTACTTATAAATCTCTGAATAGTCTCCTGCACACTGTGCAGTTTTCATATAATTCCTTAGTTCCAGTCCATGGCGAGCAGTATACTTTCCGCAAGCACAGTAAGTTAATGTGTTTGGTCATACATTAATTTTACACCAACTGCCGGATTCTTTCGATGTCCGGCAGTTATTTTTTATAGAAAAGGAGCTGCGCACTAATCATTTAGTGTGACAGCCCCTAAAGTTAATGACATTGTGAATAATGAATATTTTCTAAGTCACCTATTCCAACTATCCAACAGATGTACGGTGCAGCAAGGCGTTTGCCTTTGCAAGCAATATTTTTGGACTAAACGGTTTTGTCATATAATCATCAACGCCGTATTCATAACCTTTCAATTTATCTTCCTCATCACTTTTAGCGGTCAGCATGATGATCGGCAGACTACTCATTTCCCTTACCACTTTACATACGGAGAAGCCGTCAAGATGAGGCATCATAATGTCCAGCACCATCAAATCCATAGGATTATGTTTCAATATCATCACGGTTACTACACCATCATCCGCCGCAAAGCAAGTGTGTCCTTCCATGTGCATATATTCGCAGATGATGTCCTGTATACTCTTTTCATCTTCTACAATTAAAATGTTAGCCATAATATCACCCTGTTCAATTAGCGATGCTTGATTCACCTTTTCTTTTATCAGCCTGTTTGAAAAAGCTCTACACTGTATTTGGCCGGATTATCTTTGTCGATATAAACATCCGCATGAAGATCTTCTTTTCGCTTAAATGGTGTCAAAACATAATAGTTACTTACTGCTTTGTATTCTTTACCCTCATAAATAAACCTACAGACAATTCTGCAACTGGTGTAGTTTCCTACTCTAATCCAGGCTGCCGGAATCATGTCCTCTATTTCAGTATCCATCCAAGCGCCTGAAAGTTTCAGGTTTTTCAATTTTTTCTTGTCATATACCAGTTTACTCATTGAAGCCAAAAACAATATGAGCCATGCAGAAACATTGATTAACATGGCATCCAATATAGTTGAATTGAAAAAATTCCCCACAAGACCAACACCTAACTCAATCATTGCTACAAGCAAAGTGGCATTAGCACATATGGAGAATAAGTATTTTACAGGTTTCAGATTGGAAATTTGTTTTTCTTTAAAAAGATTGGAAATATTTTCCTCCGCTTTTCCTTTGTATTCCTCCGCTGATATATGTTCCGCCGAAAAAAGCTCGTTCAAACTAATATCCAAAGCATCGCACAAAGGCTGTAAAAGCGACACTTCCGGCATTCCTCTTCCGTTTTCCCATTTGGAAACTGCCTGATTGGTAATCTCTAATAGTTCGGCAAGCTGCATTTGTGTCAGATTTTTTTCTTTCCTACACTGGGCAATAAATGCACCTATTTTTTTCTGATCCATACAATGAACCT
>JAAWCE010000052.1 GCA_022793065.1 Lachnospiraceae bacterium | reverse complement strand
CAGTGCAAGGAGAAAATTGCAGAATTAAAGAGTCTTGCCCTTCTGGATGCCATGTTCCTGCCAATGTGCCAGTATAAGGATGATACGGTCAGCCATATTGAAATAGTTCTCGCACCGCCGGCTCCAAAGCCGCAGATTCAGCCGACTCAGACAGGAAAAGAACCGGTCCCGGCGAAGAAAAAGGTAGTCCGTGCTTATAATCGTCAGGTTGTATTCCAGGCAAAAACCTTGCAGAGTGAAGCGGACATTGATGATTATGTGGAGAAGATCCGTTCTCAGCTGAAGCAGTTGCTGAAGAATTGCGACGAAATCAAGCTGAATTAAGGAGACGAGTATGGATAAGAACGCGATTAAAAGGTTTGCTGTCTGGGCAAGAACAGAGCTGATCGCCCGTGTTTCACTGAAAGGTGTGGAATACGGTATTACCGAGGATAATATTGTTGATGCTGCAGCTGACAGCGTGGGCGGTAAGGTTCTGACGGATGCCGAGAAAAAACAGCGGATGGCTTGTATTGCCGAGATTAACGATAAAGGATACAAGCAGGTTATGGAGGAGGTTGCCTACACATGGTTTAACCGCTTTTCTGCCCTGCGTTTCATGGAGGTCAACGGTTATCTTCCTTCCCATGTGCGTGTGTTTACGGACGAGGAGAACAACTTCAAGCCGCAGATCATCACCGAAGCCATTCATCTGGATATGGATGGACTGGATATGGAAAAGGTCTATGAGCTGAAAGAAGCTGAAAAGACCGAAGAACTGTATAAATATCTGCTGATTGTGCAATGTAATGCCTTAAATAAGATTCTGCCGGGACTGTTCCAGAAAATCAGCGACTACACCGAGCTTCTTCTGCCGGACAACTTGCTCCGTGAAGGCAGTGTGATTCAGCAGATGATTGAGCGGATACCAGAGGATGACTGGAAAGATGCGGTGCAGATTATCGGATGGCTGTATCAGTATTATAATAGCGAAAAAAAGGATGATGTATTCGCTGCTCTGAAAAAGAATGTCAAAATCACAAAAGAAAACATACCTGCGGCAACCCAGCTTTTCACACCGGACTGGATTGTTCGTTACATGGTAGAGAACAGCCTTGGTCGTTTGTGGCTGGAAGGACACCCAGATGCTAAGAATCAGCTTCTGCCAACGGAAGAAGAACAGTCTGCCTATGTTGCCGGAAATCGTGACCCAGAAGATACCAAATGGCATTATTATTTGGAAGAAGCCGAGCAGGAACCGGAAGTGCAGACACAGCTTGCCGAGATTCGCAGGGAATATGCAGCACTGACACCGGATCAGCTGAAAGTCATTGACCCTTGCTCCGGTTCTGGTCATATCCTTGCGTATATGTTCGATGTGCTGATGAAGATTTATGAATCCTACGGCTATACCACCCGTGAAGCGGTGGCGAGTATTGTGGAGAATAACATCTATGGTCTGGATATTGACGACCGTGCGGCACAGCTGGCTTACTTTGCGGTCATGATGAAAGCGCGTCAGTATGACCGCCGGTTCTTCAGCCGTGGTATTCAGCCCCATGTGTATGCTATTGTGGAGAGCAATCATGTGGACGGGTTCGCCGTGGAGTATTTCGTAAGTGGCGATGCCAAACTGGAGACGGCGATGGATACCATCATCAAAGAACTGCACGATGCAAAGGAGTACGGCTCTATCCTGACTGTCACACCGCAGGACTGGTCTGCCCTCTATAGCCGCTTTGCTGAAATTGTGGAGGACATCCATATGTCCCGTGAAGCGGCACTGAGAGAGCTGTTGCCGCTGGTGCATGTGGCGGAGGCATTGTCCATAAAATACAGCGTCGTAATAACTAATCCTCCGTATATGGGTGATTTGAATAAGACACTACAGGATTATGTTAAGAAGAATTATCCGAATAGTAAGCATGACCTTTGTTCTGTTTTTATTGATCGATGCTTGGAAATGGTTAATCGTAATGCATATACAGCAATGATTACGCAAAACGCATTTATGTTTTTATCAAGATATGAAAAGATGAGACGTAATTTATTGAAATATGAATTTGTAAATATGGCTCATCTTGGCGCAAGGGCATTTGACGCGATTGGTGGAGAAGTAGTTCAAACAGCAACTTTTTGTATGAGAAAATGCAACATTCCAAATTATATTGGAACATATGAGCGATTGTTGGATTATCAATCTGAGGCAGGAAAAGAAGCGGCATATCTCGAACACCAAAACATATATCAATGCAAAAATGAAGTATTTGATGTTATACCCAAAGCACCCATGACATATTGGGTTAGTGAAAAAATCCTTTCTATGTTTGAATTAGAACGTTTGGACAGTTTTGCTGATCCAAGAGTAGGAATGTTTACGACTGACAATGATAAATATTTGCGAGAATGGTGGGAACCACAGGCAACGGATATAAGCTTTGACTATAAAGACAAAGAAACAGCATATGCTTCGGATACAAAATGGTTTCCATATAATAAAGGTGGTGGATTTAGACGGTGGTATGGAAATATTGATTTGGTCGTGTTTTGGAAACATGGCGGGGAAGAAATCAAACAGGTTGTATTAAAGAAATATCCTTACTTAAAGGGAAATTATGACTTTGTTCTAAAAACAGAGAACCCATATTATCATCCTGGAATTACATGGTCAGGGCTTACTTCAGGATTCAACTCGTTCAGAATATGCGGGAATGGATTTTTATTTGATACTAATAAAGGTGCCATGATTTTTGAAAAGAGCCTAGATTTAGTGTATTTACTTGGCTTCTTGAATACAAAAGTGGCACAGACAGCGATAAACTTATTAAATTCAACCATATCACTGCAAATTGGAGATGTGGCGGCAATTCCAGTAGCGGTAAATGATAATAAGTTTAAAGAAATAAAAAAATTATCTCAAGAATGTGTCGATATTTGCAAAAGGGAATGGAATGATTATGAAACAGCCTGGGATTTCCAACATCATCCCCTGTTTCTTAAAGTCCCTGCCATTGCCAAAGCCTTTACCCAGTGGCAGAACGAGTGCGATACTCGCTTCAACCAACTGAAAGCCAACGAGGAAGAACTGAACCGTATCTTCATCGACATTTACGGCTTACAAGATGAGCTGACACCGGAGGTGGAGGACAAGGATGTGACTGT
>JAAWCE010000116.1 GCA_022793065.1 Lachnospiraceae bacterium | reverse complement strand
GTTTAAGTATCAAATGAGACGCACCGAAAGAGTGCGCCGAAAACAGAAACGGAGCTTTCGAGACACTTCCAGGGGGAGAGAAGGGGGAGGGTTTGGGACGCTCTGCAAGGTATAGCTTTCCGGGCGCAACACTTTCGGGACAGTTTTGGTGTTTGGTTTCATTTGAAAATCTAGTTGGGAGGAGCAAGTACAATGAAAGTTGTATCTGAAAAGCCTGGGTAGAGGTCGCCGTTGCGAGGGTTAGGCTTTTTTTGACAAGTGCCTATCTATTCGTAATCGCATGGCGGCATCATCCTAATTGTCGCCAAAATATAAAAAGTGGCGGCTCTGATTTTCTCAAATCCGCCAGAAATGAGCATGATTAAAGACTGCTACACGACGGCTTTTTTCTTTTGGCGTCGTGCGGCAGTTACAAAATATATTGATTTAGAAGATATGGATACCTTTGTTCATTGCCTACATTTTTACCATCCATTGGGCTATTGGATTGATAATTGATACGGGGAGCAACTTAGCAGAAAGAACGAGCGATTTATTATAAAGGCCAGCAGTAACCACTCGCTTTCCCTTTTGTAAATTGTTGTAGCCAATAGCGGCAACAACCTCTGGCTGCATCACAAATAGTTTGAAAAGTAGAGTGTTATTGATATTTGCTTTTTCTGCAAATAGGGTCTGTGTTGCTCCTGGGCATAAGCAGGTTACTGTTACCCCGGTTCCTTTCAATTCTTGATATAGTCCGTTAGAAAAAGATAGGACATGGGCTTTTGTGGCAGCATATACCGCATCATTCGGGCATGGCATATATGAGGCGGTAGACCCGACATTCAGAATACGTCCATGCCTGCGCTCTATCATCCCTGGCAAAAATAATTTCGTCAACGCAGTCAATGCCTTGATATGAATTTGTATCATATCAAGTTCTTTTGCGAGATTAGTATTTGTAAAACATCCCGCCTCATTGAAGCCAGCGTTGTTGATAAGAACATCAACAGACAAACCCCAACTGCGGATTTTTTCCATAATTGTATCTGCCGCAATGGCTTCTGCTAAATCACAGGAAATGTATTTGACTGAAACTTGATAACGTGTTTGCAAGTCAATTTGCTGATGTTGGAGTTGATCCCTATTTTTTGATACAAGGATTATGTTGTTCCCCATGCTTGCAAATTTTTCGACAAATGCTTTTCCAATTCCGCTGGTAGTTCCAGTAATTAGGACTGTATCCATTTCTAACTTTCTCCCTTGCTTTTGAATAAATCCCATTCTTCAAAATATGTCAAATCTTGGGCTGTTGGCGTTTGTAATAGTTTGTCATAAAATTCCAGTTTCTTTTCTGTCAATGCCAAAGCACTTTGTAAATTTGTCATTTGGTTATGGAGATCGTCAATGTATTCTTGCACCATGAAACGGCGTTGTAAAATCGTCTTTCCACCCTGCGTCAGCAATAGGATATACTCACGAATGGACCGGATAGGCACATTAGCCATGCGCAAGCACTGCACCATCTTTATCCACTCAATATCCGTATCAGAGTATTGCCTATATTTCTGCTCTGTTCTTTCAATCGCTGGAAGTAGCTGTTCCTTTTCATAGTAACGCAGGGTTGCTGTGGTAAGTCCTGTCATTTTTGCCGCCTCTTTTGCTGAGTACATCTCAAATCCGCCTTTCATCATTCAGGATAAACTATGAAGTGCGCTTCAAAGCAAGATAAAATTATACCATCAGGGCAAAATTTTTTGAAGGGACTAAATGTGAATAAAGAGAAAAATCCCGACGCTACCAAAGCGCCGGGATTGTCAGCAGTCCGTTATTATGTAATCTTATTCAAATTACCGAGCAGTATCTTACCTGGAAACTATCAATGATTATTCCAGAAAGTATTATGGTTCACTTTGTTCCACAAGTAATTACTGCAATTTTTGTTGTTATCTTATTATCATTATTCATTCATTTTTCATTTGTATCGAAAAGCCTATAATTCTAGAAAGTACTCGCAACAATATTTAAATATCAAGAATCTTGACCTGCGAGTTAAAACAGTTTGCTGTGTATATAGTAGAAGCCGCCAGGAACTTGCGAAGTCCCTGGCGGCTCTTATTGTCAGCAACTCCGTCCATTTTTTGTGGTCTTGTCCATATCAGAGAGATGTGCTTTCCAGAGTCATCCACCGCCGGATCAACGCCGGCAAAGCCCACGATGGAACTGCGGCGTGGGAACCGGCGCACATCGCCAATCTCCGCCATCAGCTGGATAGCAGTGGTTTCGCCCACACCGTACATGGCCCGGACCGTCTCATACTCCGGGAGCTGCTGGACCAGACGGTTCATCTCAGCGCGCAGGACAGCCAGCGCAGCCTTGGCGGAGGCCAGCTCCTTTGCCGCGGTTGTAATGAGCAGTTTGGTATTGCTGTTCCGGGGCAGAGTCGTGATATGGCCCATGCTGCCCATGTACAGCTCCACTGCTTTCCTCTCGCTGAAATGGTAGCCTTTCCGCTTGCACCACTTGCGGTAGCGCTGGGTGAAAGCCGCCTCGCTAACCAGACAGATACACTCACAATGCCAGAACGTTATGACGAAATCAATCCACTTCTGGCTGCCATCCGCACGATCTGGGCTGGAGAACAGCTCGTTTACCCCTGGAAAGACCTTGTCAGTGAGG
>JAAWCE010000024.1 GCA_022793065.1 Lachnospiraceae bacterium | reverse complement strand
CACCTGCTTCAAGAACATGGTAGTGGCGGCTGAAAGGCTAATGCCAAGATCAGAAAAAATTAATTCCGCCTGCTGTTTTAAATTGTCATCTACGCGTATGTTTAGATTTGCCATAAGTTGCTCCTTTCTATATGAGGAACAATAACACATAATTCGTAATTTGTCAACACAATGCACTAAAAAAGAAGTTTTGAAAGGTGAAAAGTATGTAAAGCAAACAGCGATTTGGACTACAAAGAAAATATATCCAAATGATCCTTGCCCATGTGGAAGTGGTAAGAAATACAAAAGATGTTGCAAAAATAAAAGTGTAAATTACGGTCGATGCTGGACAAATCCCAGTTTCCGGTCACGGGTAAAATGCTTTAACCCAGAGTGCGGACTTGACCTTTTGAGGGAAAGGCATATAGTTACCTTGAAATTGAAATGACGTTGTTGTTTTCAATTTCAAGGGTCGCTCTCGCTACCTCAAAAAAGATAATCAGCAGCGAGAGTAGCCGCACATTTTGGGCTTTATGTTAACCCCTTTTCTGAAAATGATATTGACGGTGAATAACAGACCAATTTACATCCGACTGAAAATGTGTAAAATAGTAAGTGACAGTTTCCTGATTATGTCGGAAACAGGGCGAGTAGTATAACAGAAGAGAAGGATATGAAAATGACGGGGATCAAACTTGACATTACAAATAAAAAATACAGAAATATTCTGTTATTGAGTTACAGTACAATTGCTACTGTGGCAGTAGCAATTGTGGTTGTAGGGGTTGTGGGATTATTTAATGTGTACACGAGAGATACCATATATCATATGGCAATCACACAGCTGAATAACCTGGACAATATCATTGACAATAATCTGGATACATGGCGCAAGCAGCTTCAGACGGCATGGGATGAATCGACGATCAGAAAATATATATATTCTAATGAAGAACACTGGAAAGAGGAGTATGAAGCGGGTCATTATCTTTATAGAATGAGTATTAATAACGGGGTGGAGAATTTCACCTGCCTGTTTCGCAATGAAAATGAATTTAAATATTTTGGATGGCGCTATCCTGAACAGGAGGAGAGAGAGCAGATTGAAAAAAAGATTATGGAAACGGATAATGATGCCCGGATGTTCTTTGTAGAGACGGACGAAAGGCGGAGTCTCTGCGTATTTTTAACAGAGAGGAGCAGTATGGGCGGAAAGCCTCAAAAAGGTATCATTTATGCTATCAATCTGGCAGCAATGGAAAAACAGCTTGTGGTTCAGGATGCGGAAGATTCCATGTTTTTAGCCTTTGGAAAAGACGGAACGGTTATTTTACAGAGTGGGATGTCAAGGGAGTTTTGCCGACAGTTATGGGAACATGTAGAGGTTCAGGGGGATTCCATACCATCATGGAGCGGAGAAATTACTCTGGAAGGAAATAAGTATCTTTCCAATGGCATTTTTTGTGAAGATAAGGAAATCTATTTTGTGATGCTCCAGGATTATCAGATGATTGGAGAGCAGATGAGTGAGATTGGAGGAAGGGTTTATCTGGTGGTAGGCACCAGCTTTATTATTGTTTTTATACTGGCATTCTGGCTGGCAAACAGATTGTATTTCCCGCTGGAGTATTTTTTCAGGCGGCTTTCAGAGTCAGATATACTGCTTATTGACGAGAGCTACAGTAAACGTCAGGCTGAGATAACAAGTGAGAGGATTCTCAATCAAATTCACAGAATATCCCGGCAATATCACTCCGATAAGGTTTTGCGTTTCCTCGGCAGTGAAGGGGAAGATGTGGATATACCTTATGCGCTGCGCTTGAATGACAGGGAAGAGCATTGTATCATGGTACTGTATTGGACCTCGCAGCCAACTGTTGAGAGGGAGATTAAGGAAGAAATTTATATGGCAATGGAAAGGGACTATGCAGAATGTAAAGTCCATTTTTATGAAGAACCTCAGTCCTTTTGCTTCCTGACAGTTGTGAAGGAAGCTTCTTCTATGGAAAGGCTGAAGAACAGAGAGGATATGAAGAGAATTCTGGGAAGAGAGTGTATGAAACTTGGGGACAAATTTGGCACGGAGATATTCTGCGCACTTTCCTCCTTGATTGAAGAGGATAAGGATTTGAGGGTACAGTTTGGAGAATTACAGACGATTGCCAAATATCATCTTCTGGGACAGAGTAGTGCCTGCATGGATGCAATGATGCTGGGAAACAAAATATCACAGGATGTGCCGCAGGGAATCTATGATGAGATTATTGAGTTGGTAAAAAAGGGAAAACAGGGAGAAGCTGCGGAAAAGGTTCCTGAGATTGTAGATTACCTTTCCGATTATGAGATAAAAAAAGCGCTGGTTTCCCTGGCCGCCCTGTGTGTTCGGATTTCGGAATGCACCTATGGTCTGGAAAGATCAGGTGGGAAAGGGAGAGAAAATTATCTGGATCATTATATTAAGCTTACTTCCTTGTATGACAGAAGGGAGCTGGAAAGCTATCTGGAGCAGCTCATCGTAAAAGTATGTCTTGAAAACAGTGTTTATCAGGAAAAGACTATCCGCATGAATATGCTGGATGCAGTCAGCTACATACAGGAGCATTACCGGGATGCGGATATATCGGTGGAACAGGTGGCGGAGAAATACCGTATATCGGTATCCTATTTCTCCAAGCTTTTTAACGAATATGTGGGAGTTACATTCCCGGAATTTATCAGTGATCTTCGTCTGGAGTATGCCCGGGAGGTTCTCCTGTCCAATCAGGATATCAGTATTAAAAAGGTGGCGGAGATTTGCGGATATGGCGGGACGTCATATTTCTCCGCACAATTCAAGAAGAAATATAACATTTCACCGTCGGCTATGAGACGGAATAGATAAAAATTGCATAAAAATATGAAATTGATACGCATTTTCTTTGCTTTTTGCCAGAAAAGTGAAAGGAATGCGTATCTTTTTTATTTCCTGAAAACAATTCAGAAAGTATACTTAGAGCTACCTGAATAATCAGATGGAAAGGAGAGGGCGGAATGCGCGGAGAAAAAAAGAGCCGGAACAATTATTTCAGGAAACTAAAGCAGGATATTCCTTTATATATCCTGGCGCTGCCGGGGGTGATAGCATTGCTTTTGTTTTCCTATTTCCCTATGGCCGGTATTGTTCTTGTATTTAAGGATTACAATTTCAAAGGAGGAATATTTGGAAGTCCGTGGGCAGAACCCATTTACAAGAATTTTACATTTTTTTTCAATAATATTTCGACAGCGATGAGGTCAACAGGACTGACAGTTATGTATAACCTGCTGTTTTTTATAGTAGGGACTTTTTTTGCTGTTGCAGTTGCCATTATGCTTAGTGAGATTAGCGGAAAGATGTTTATCAAGGTATCACAGAGCCTTATGTTTTTGCCATATTTTATTTCGTGGATGGTAATGGGGGCAATCCTGTATGCCTTGATTAATGTGGATTCCGGACTTTTGAACCAGATGCTGATATCTATGGGAAAAGAACCCATTGATTTTTATGCACAGCCTAAAAAGTGGATTGCCATTCTTACTATTGTAAATACATGGCAGAGTTGTGGTTACAATTCAATCATTTACTATGGGGTGCTGACGGGAATAGATTCTTCTCTGTTTGAGGCCGCCAGAGTGGACGGAGCCAGTAAGCTTCAATGTATCAGAAAAATTACATTGCCGCTGTTAAAGCCTACTATAATTATTTTGTTCCTTCTCTCAGTTGGAAATATGCTGAAAGGTAATTTGAACATGATCATCGGTCTCACCAATTTAAATCCGGTGCTGTTCCCTACGACAGATCTGATTGATGTGTTTGTTTACAGGAGTGGTGTAAGAAACGGGGAGATGGCATTTGCATCGGCGATAGCCCTCTACCAGTCTATTTTTGGATTCCTTCTTGTAGTTACGGCAAATCGGATCGCCGGAAAATTTGACAGGGAAACCACATTATTCTAGGGAGGAGAAGAAATGAGAAAAAAGAAGTTGGGAGCAGATAATCTGTTGATGATCGTATTTTACATTTTGCTGGGTTTGATAGCAGCAATTTGTATTTTCCCTATCCTGTTTGCGGTTGTGGGTTCCTTTACTCCGGAAAATGTTGTGGCGGTAAATGGCTTTACACTTTTTCCGAAGGAGTTATCCCTGGAGACCTATCAGTATGTATTCCAATCCCAGGGAGATAAGCTGATAAGTGCATATACTAACAGCATTCTCACTACGCTGTGTGGGACGATACTTTCCGTGTTTATTACGGTGTGTTATGCCTACGTGATATCTGTAAAGGGATTTAAATTTGGAAATCATCTGGCGTTTTTTGCCTATTTCACGATGCTGTTTAATGGTGGGATGCTGGCCTGGTATCTGGTCTGTACAAAATATTTGGGACTTAAGGACAGCTACTGGGCAATGTTTCTTCCCTATGCAATGAATGTTT
>JAAWCE010000129.1 GCA_022793065.1 Lachnospiraceae bacterium | reverse complement strand
GCATTACTGTTTATTTGTCAAGGTTCACTCTCGCGGTAATCTTTCTTCCCGCTCTGTTGTCTTCATCAGCAACTCTGATAGGATATCATAGTTTGTTTGATTTGTCAACAACTTTTTTTATTTTTTTCTGTTTCATTTTGCTGCTGTGTTCTCACTGCCTCAGCAACGAAACTTAGTATAGCACGCTCAATTACAAATGTCAACAATTATTTTCATTTTTTTCCAATTTTCTTTTTTTGCTGTATTTATGCGCCTTTCTGAACACAAAAGCACTTGAATAACCAAACTACATCATACGTAAAATTTAGTATACCGTCCTAATAAGCATCCATGCTTATTAGGACGGTATGATTTTCACAGACAAGATTTCTGAACTTTCACAGTAATTGCACGGTAAACGCCTTTGAATCATTTTTTACGTTCATATCAAGAGAAGTAATATTCTCATCCAAAGTCTCATCCACCTCAATCACCAACACTTTTTCTTCGCTGCTGCCGCCAGGAATACTTCCCTCAAAGGTAGACATATCCTCTATCAGCATCGTCCTTAATGCCCTGTGTACATAATCTCCATTGATGGTAACTCCATAGATTGCATTTAATGACAATATATCAATCTCTTGTTCCTGTTCTGAAGTATTCACCACCATAAATTCCAACACCAATAGCTTTTTCCCCGAAGAAGCCGGTATTACAAAAGCAGCTTCTTCTTCATTTTCAGGATAGGAACCAGCAAATTTATATCCTGAAAATACTATGGTCACACCTTCTGGCAGCTCCATCACTTCCTCCATAGTATATGGTTTTTCCGTAGCTTCCGGAACATCAATAGAGGTCGTATTGTCAGAAGGCTCCTGTTGCTCCGGCGTACTGGGCATTTGGGGCGAAACTGTCGGTGTAGGTTCAAGAGAATCCAAAATATCCGTCTGCTGCAATTCCACCAATCTGCTTTTATGATTTGCTTCATATTTCATCATGGTCATTGCCACATACTCTTCTATCATTCTGGTCTGACTGTCCGTCATAGGCGGAATCTGACTTTCAGCGCACCCCACCGTCCCCAGCGTTAAAATCGCCGTCATCAGAATTGCACCCGCATTTCTTTTTTTCTTATTATACATAATATACCCTCACTGCTACTCTTACCTTTTTACATCTCAAATCATACACCTTATTTCCTTCGGAAGCAAGCCCCAAAATGCTGCCGCCTAAATCCGCTGCCCTTCGCTATTGTTTCAAACGGCAAATACGCATGGATTTGCCACGGTTTTCGATTCTTTTCATACACTGACAGCATATTGCGAATATTTCTCCGCATCTCTTTTATGGCAATTTACCTTGATGCGAATACCATCTTCCCTATATTCCTGCTCCATAACCGTAGCATTTTCCATAAAATATGACACCACATTTCCTTTGTCATAAGGAAACATCATTTCTTTTTCCACACAATCCCCATACACACATTCTTCTATTAACGCTCGCAGCTCCTTCATCCCCGTTCCGGACGCCGCAGCCATATAAATCTGCCGGTCTCTTTTCTTGGGCAGATTTTCCACATTACATAAATCCGACTTATTATAAACAATCACTTGAGGAATATTTCCTGCTCCCAATTCATTCAGCGTTTCGGCAGTTACGTCCATATGTTGTCTGTAATGCGGATCAGAAAAGTCAACCACCTGTACCAACAAATCTGCATACTTCACTTCTTCCAGTGTTGCGCGAAAAGCTTTCACCAATCCATGGGGCAATTTATCAATGAACCCCACCGTATCCACCAGGAAAAACGGGCTTGCCTCCCTGTTGTCCGAATGTATATAGCGGACACTGGTTTCCAGGGTTGCAAATAACATGTCCTGCTCCAAAACTGTCTTATCCGTATTTTCACCACATAGTTCTACCATACGATTTAAAATAGTAGACTTGCCGGCATTGGTATAACCTACCAAAGCCACTTTCGGAGTCCCGGACTGAATACGCTTCTTACGCATGGTCTCACGATTTCTTGAAACTGCTTCCAACTCTTTCTTCAATTCACTTATGCGGCGCTCAATTTTACGCCTGTCCAGTTCCAATTTTGTTTCACCGGCGCCTTTATTACTCATGGAACCGCCTGTACCACCCTGTCGGCTAAGATTCTCTCGCATCCCCACCAATCTTGGCAAGATATATTGCAGTTTTGCAGTCTCCACCTGTAATTTTGCTTCTTTTGTCCTGGCTCTGATGGCAAAAATGTCTAAAATCAAATTTGTCCTGTCCAGAACAGGCAACGCCAACTCACGCCCTAAATTCCGCACCTGGGACGGAGACAGCGAATTGTCAAATACAACCTCTTCCGCCTCACATTGCGCCGCATATTCCCGCACTTCTTCCACTTTACCCGTACCAATATACAACGCCTGATTCACCGTTGCCATATTTTGGATAATGATTCCTGTCACTTGCTTATTTGCAGCCTCTGCCAGACTCTTCAATTCTTCCATAGAGTGTTCAAAATCCTGTTCTTTTCCTGTATTCACGCCAACCAACAACACTTTTGTCATATCCTGCATTTCTTCTCTCATACTATCCCTCCCCCGACGCATATGATATAGCCTTATCTGTGTCCGATTTCAGAAATTCTACACACTTTCCAACTCGAACCAAAAAAGCACACCATTGCTATAGTTTTCCACACCATACGCCTGATTCATAGACTCCATAATTGCCTTTACAATTGACAGTCCAACACCGCTGCCCCCATATTCCCTTGTCCTTGCCTTGTCAACTTTATAAAATTTTTCCCACAAATGAGAAATTGCATCTTCCGGAATCGGGTCTCCTGTGTTAAACACCCCAACTCGCACTCTGCTTTTTGTCCTGTCCTTTTGGCGCTCTCTTTTACAATGCTCACTTTTTACGCCCTCTGCTTCTCTAACGGCGCTTACTTCTTTCCCATTATTTACATATTCTTGATCCCCTCTTCTTTCAGCAAAATCTACATCTTCACAGACCTTCCTTTCTTCAGCAGCTTCCAACTCTTTGCCCCAATTCTCATTCTCCCCAACACTTAACTTATTCCCATAATACTCTTTTTCCTCCAAATCCATCCCATCCCTGCAGCGCTCCTCTTCCACCTGCACAAGTGTGACAATAATTTTTTTCTCACCTTTACAATGATTTACTGCATTTGAAAAATAATTCATGAAGACTTCTTCGGTTTTATATTCGTCCGCCCACACATAATAAGAAGGATATTCTTCCAAACATACTTCTATTTCATTTTGTTTTGTAAGAATTTCAGCCGACTGAATATAATTTTTCACCAATGTGGTTATATCAAATCGCTCCATAGTCACCGTGTCATTGCCCGACTCCAACTGGTTCAAGGTCAGAAGCTTTTTCACCATACTGTTCATCTTGGCCGCTTCATCCATAATCACTTCACAATAATACGCCCTGCTTTCAGGATCATCGTTAATTCCCTCTGCCAATCCTTCCGCATATCCCTGAATCAAAGCAATGGGTGTCTTCAATTCATGGGAAACATTGGCAAGAAACTCTTTTCGCATTTCATCAATCCGCTCTTTTTTCTTTATATCGTTCAGCAATTCATTATTAGCCGTTTTTAATTCTGAAATTGACCGCTCCAGAGAAGTTGATAGTTTATTAATATTTTCGCCCAAAAGTCCAATTTCATTTCGCGCTCCGCCCTCATATTTCGCATCAAAATCCAGATTGACCATTTTCTCTGAAATACTGTTCAACTCTAAAATAGGTTTCGTTATTTTCCTTGCAACCAGCCAAATGATAATACCACCCACCAAAGTTGCTATGATACCCACATAAATTTGAAAGCGATTGGCATCCTTTACGCTCTCTCTGATACTCTCCACCGGTGTCCGCATAATAAAAGAAATTCCTGAACTAAGCTTTCCATACATTTCCAGAAATTCATCCTCGCCCACCTGCACCTGCTGCACTATAAAATTCTCTTGAATACGTATGACTTTCTCCGCGTCAAACACGCCAAAAAGATATGCCCCCAATCTTAATTCCAAATCAACCACATCTTCCGTATAGGCATACTTTGTCCGAGAATTTGCATCCACCACATAAAGCATAATATTATACACACTGCAGACATCCGAAATCTTGCTGACAAACTCTTCCGGAAATTCCATGGTATTATAAATATCACTGTTTACCACTTCTTTAATGGTATCGTAAGCATCCAGAAGCACCTTTGTCTTCCTGGTAATGTAATATTCTTCCAGAAAAAAAGTATTCATTAACCAACATGAAAAGATTACCCCCGTCATTAATCCGATAAAAATTAATGCAAATTGCCGTCTGATAGAATGCCTCATTTGCCGCTTCCTACGCCTCCAACTTTATAACATATACTATATCATGTTACTCGTCCTCTTCCAATTTGTAGCCATACCATGGGGCATGGGCCTTATATTACTTATCCTCTTCCAATTTGTAGCCCATACCATGGGGCATGGGCCTTATATTACTTATCCTCTTCCAACTTGTAGCCCATGCCCCATATGGTTTTTATTAAGTCTCCTTTTTCTCCCATTTTATTGCGGAGCTTTTTCACATGGGTATCTATTGTCCGGGCATCCCCAAAATAATCATAATTCCACACATGATTCAATATCTTCTCCCTGGAAAGCGCAATCCCCTTATTTTCCATAAAATACGCCAGCAGTTCAAATTCTTTATAACTTAATTCCACAGGCGCTCCATCAATCAATACCTGATGCGCGGCCTTATCCATCAAAATCCCACCGCAGCTTAACATGCTGTCGTTTTCCGTCCGATTGGTGCGGCGAAGAATGGCCTCAATTCGAGCCACCAAAATCTTTGGACTAAAAGGTTTGGCAATATATTCGTCCACTCCCAGTTGAAATCCCTGAAGCTCGTCCTGTTCGTCCGCCCTTGCAGTCAGCATAATAATCGGCACTTTAGAAACCCCGCGTATCTCCCGGCACACCTGTTTGCCATCCAACTTAGGCATCATGACATCCAAAACAATCAAAGCTATATCTTTTTGTTTGTAGAAAATGTCCAGCGCTTCCTCTCCATCTCCTGCTTCCAGGACATCATAATTATTTTTTACCAGAAAATCCCGCACCAGTTTCCTCATTCTGCTTTCATCATCCACCACTAATATTTTCAATCTATCCATCTTCTCACAACCTTCCGGTTCACTGACTCATTTGAAGTTCCTTTTCCCTATCTCTGATCAATTGTTCCCTGTCTGTCAATTCCTGTTCCCAATATGCGTATTTGTCAATTAATGCCCTCTCATAGTTAATAACATTAGGCTGATCGCTGCTATACGAAATATAAAACATACTAAGCATGGCCAGTGCCAACAGCACATTAATAATGACAGATACAATAAAACGCCCTTTCTCAAAATCTCTCTCTTTCGGAGGTGCAACTCTCCTCCTGGCCGGTTCCGTCCGCTCTCTGACCCCTCCGTCATAGGCAATATACAAGGGAATATCTATAATACTCTTTGGGTCCACGCCGGGCTGAGAAAGTAAAAATTCTCTCAACTGTGTCAAATATCCCAGTCCCACGGGGGTCTTAAATAGACGTTCATGAATGGCTTTTTCATAGATATAACGTATGGTATCCGGCGCGGAATAATCTATTCGCGCTTCCAGATATTCTATTTTCTGTATCTCGGTTCTGGCTATCTGGGCATCCTTTTCCGTATAGAAAAGATATCCTCCCACAGATAAATTATCCGAATCCTTTTTCATATGGCAAACCTCCCGTTTAAAATTCATGTGCCGTTTCTAACCACCAATTACACATTGGCAGCCCGGATACAGCTCACGAAGTAACTACTGAAATTATTGTAACATTTCAGGTAAAATTTTTCAACATCTAATCCGGAAGCAGCAACTATCTTGACATTCTATCTGCCTTACCATAAAATATAGTTATCACCACAACTTAACAATACAATACTTTTGAACATCTGTCTCTGCATGGTGTGAAATCACAACATTTTGCAAACGTTATTCAGTAACACTGACAGTGATTCAATGTATTTAAATTTACTCCAGGGAGGTATCAGAAAATGTCCACGCAAAACTTACAACAAGAATTTTCCAAAAGGCAGGAAACATTCCTTGCCCATACAAAAAATCCCAGTCTTTTAGAGGGTGAAACAGAACATTTCGACGTGTTCTTTCAGGCGCCGGCCGTTAAAGATCTGATTGCCTTCGGTGCGGAACATAACGAATTTCTCACACAGATTGTAGATACATTTTCTTCCATTGGTTCCATGGACCTCTATCGGGGCTGTCTGACCGGATATCTAATCGGTTTATATGGAGAAAGCGAAATCACTTCGGAGCATACGGACCATGCGTTGGCCGCCTTTTTCCAGCGTGTCCTTACACTATGTGAGGAATATATGGCCTTAGTATGCAGACAAATCGGCGCTACCATAGAACAACTGGAAGAAGACGACGAGCTGGCGGACGCCTTTTACAACTTTCCGCCGAACACATTATTGGAGACCGCACCCGAACCGGTAAAAGCATGGATGGGAGCCGGCATGTTATCCCTGGGCTTAATGTCCCGCATTTCCAGCAGCCGTTCCCTACGTGACCTTTTAAGACAGGCAGACCGAATCGGAGAACGCTGCTATTATCTGGATCATTACCTTGACACCATTGGTTTTATCCCCAATGTTTTGAACATGGTGGAAGAAGAAACTGTGCTGCTTCTCTCCCCCCACACAGGAAAAGGCGTGGAAGTAGCATTGCGGGAAATTGATTCCAACAACCTCTTTTTCACACTTCTGCAGTTTACGCTATACCACGAAAACTTATTGCAGCCCTTGGGCGCACAATCCTTTACCTATCGTGAAATCATAGAACGAATTGCCCGCCACGACCCCGTGGAGGAAGAAGACTGGCCGGAGCAGATTTACGAAAGCGGTTGTTTCGGATACTACACTTACCCGGCACTGCAGCCCGACGGCAGTTACAACGAAATGGGCACCGTATGGGGAGAAGGAACCTTATACGAAGTTCCCAAATTAGACGGCAGATATGTTATCCTGCTGACAAAACCAAACATTCAGAGAAGTTGGGGCAATGCTTTCGTCACATCCACACACTCGCGGCTGCAGCCGGAAGTAAAATTGATACGCAGACTTCCGGATGAAGAAACCGCACAATGGCTGAACAAAATTCGCACTGCAACAAATGTTCGCTAAAATAAATTATGCTACAATCGGGCCCCGGCTTTGCTCCTATGAACAAAGCCGGGGCCCTGGCAATACATCAAACGAAATCGTATTTCAAATATTCCTCTGATCTTTTTTCTTGAGCAGCGCTGAGGTATCTAAAGCCTGCGCCTCCTGTTTCTTTTGGCCTTTTGTCTGCTTACGGGGTTTCATCTGCTTTTCTTCTTTGGCAGAATCTATTGTATTGTCTGCTGCTTCCTCCCGTGTCTTCTCCTCGCGCTTCTCCCCATGCTGCAGTCCTTGGCTTACGGACGCTTTATTTCGCATCATCCACTTTTTGATCATAAATTGACCAGCTTTCGTATCCTGAGGAAGAAAATGAAATCTGCGCAAGGCAACGTCTATGACGAACCATAGGACAGCCAACAAAATTAACCATTGCGTCAGCTCATAGCGCTCTCTTGTACCGCTTTTTTTCTGCTGCCAAAAATTTTCCTCCGGCTCCAACATCCGGCCATAACGCTCCACAAAACCTGTAAACGCCGCGGCAGTGACGCCAAATTTATATTCGTCCGAATACTGTACCGCTGCCGCCGTCGTTATGGCATTTGTAATCGAACCTTCATCCACTCTCCGCACGCTTAAATTGTACAGACCTGTTATGTCCGTTTCAAGCTTTGTCTCATAACGTCCCGGCGCCGCAGCCTGGAGCGGTACTGTTCTGGTATTGCCTTCCGGATCCGTGTAAACGGCCTCCACTTTGGTCTGCTCACCGTAATCCGGCGCACGGTAGATTATGTCAGTATATCCGCCCGCCGTTATCACTTCTACTTCGTCCTCTCCAATTGTACCATTTCCAGCGCTGTAATCAATGATTCGTTTCCATAACTGCGCATAATCGTCCAATCCGGCAAACCCAGCCGTCCAGCGATTTGTCACATCCGTATTCCAGGCCACCGTATGCCCCAGGCCATACTGCATTACCGTAAGAATGGGGTCATCCTTTTCGGAAGCAATCAACACATGAGATACATTTTTGGGCGTCGCACTCACATAACCATAAATACTTGGCCAGCCGTTTTCAAAAAGCCCTCTGGTTATCTCGCTGCCGCCGTTGACCGCCAGTTGAAACAATCCGTTTTGCAGATAAGTATCCCCACTTAAGAATACTTCCTGTGCAAAAATTTTCGGAATATCGGTGGCCGTATCCGAATAATAATATCGCCCGCCGCAGTTCTCGGCAAGCTGTTCTAAAGTTCTGGTATCCGCTCCCATGCCCACCGCAACCGTGGACAATGTCACGTCCAAATCCGTATAACCTCCTATAATTTCACCGTAACTTCTACTCTCGCCCTGTCCGTCAGTTAAAAGAATCACATGCTTAATATCGGCATCACATCCTTTTACTCCCTCCAAAGCTGCCCATAAAGCCGGCTGTATTGTTGTTCCGCCGCCGTCCGCTATGGTCTCAATCTGTGTCTTAATGGCCGCCTTATCGGAAGCCACCGCCGGATCCACCACCCAGCTATATCTGTCGTCAAAAGTAATCACTCCCACATAATCCGTACTCCGCAACTGATCCACCGCTGTCTTGGCAGCAGTAATGGCAAGATCCAGATTTGTAGCCCCGTTTCCGGCACCCTCACTCATACTTCCAGAATGGTCAATTACCATAATCATTGCCATTGTGGGAATTTCGTCCACTCCACGCAATTCCATATCTACGGGAAGCACCGTTTCTAATACGCTTTCGCGATATCCTCCCAACGCAAAACTGTCTTCTCCGCCACAGCACACCAGTCCGCAGCCATAATCTTTTACATAAGTTTCAATATTCTCAAGAAATCCCGTGGGCAGATCGTACAGATACACATTGTCCAACAGAATACTCTTAAATTCAAGCATGTTCTCCAAAGTATCCGGCGCGTTCATAGCGGATACCCTCTGATAATTGCAGTTTGCCCCGCGAAGTAGCTCCTCATAGGCGCTGCTGTCTTCTTTCATACCTGATATCATCAGCACTTTTGGTACAGAATCCACCACCGCATAAGCGTGAAAACTGTTATTTTCCTCACAGCTATCTCCTTCTGCAACTACTTTGACCTGAAAGCTCTCAACATTTTCTCCTGTAACTTTCTGTTTAAACTGAAACTGATTCGCACCCCGATTCAGATGAACGCTATATTCTGCTGTCTGAATGGTTCCCATCCATACCTGTATTTTGGCGTCTGTCTCATAATTACTCTCCACCGTCACAGTCATGGAATACGCATCGCCCTGATACAGGTAGCTGGGAAGCTCCACATTTTCAACATAGGCATCCTTCTCTTGATTTACCTCATATACGGCAGCTAATAGCTCAATCTGCCTGGAGGCAAGCGCAGAAGCCGTATTTGCCAAATTCCCTTTTGTCTCTCTGCCGTCTGTCAGAACCACTACCCGCCCAGCGCCTTCTGAGGGAATCATTGCTAACGCCCTGGACATGGCCGCTTCAAAATTTGTCGCCGTTTTATCCGGCAGCGACATAATTTGCGAAAAATAATTCTCTTTTGTGAGAAATTGTTCTACCAGCGAATTTTTTCCAAAAGTCACAATTCCATATTGATTATCCTTCGGCATCTCACGAAGCGCATCTTCCAGATAGGCTTCCATATCTGCGAGATTCTGTTCATTGCTTTTGGAAATATCCACCAGGAAAATAGTTGTATTCACTCCGTCCCTGGTGTATATGGCCACGCCCAACAGCGCAAGCAGTACCATAACCACCCCCGCCAGACGCACACCCAGGTAAAATTTCCCCCGGTAACGGGTTTGCCTCAGATATATGAACCATTCAACCGCCATTAAAATCAATATCAGCGCCAACACCCAATTACGCAGATGTCTTTTCACCAATGTATCACCAGAAACAATTCCGGAAGTGGTTCCTTCTGCCACAATCTGTCCATCCGACTCACTTCCCGCAGCAAACCTTACCACATATCGTTCAGACACCTGGCCGGCCTTTACCTCATAAAGCCCTGCTTTCCCTGTCTCCGCAGTCAAGGTACTCACGTCAAAATCCGCCTGTGGATGAAACAACACATTCTCTCCGGCCATATATACATTGCCCGCCAGCAGGGATGTATCCCCCAAAAAGTGCAGCGCATTGGACATAAATATAGGAAATTCTGCTTTCAGCGGGAAATCAGATTCTCGAACATCAAATCCAACCACCACTGTTTTCACACCATGATGCTCCCCATAATACCCGGCACACTGGTCCCCGGCCCACAAAAATCCAGTTCCCCATTCCGGTACCTCATACACATTGGTCTCATTAACGCCAATTGCAAAAGAAGAAAGTCCGGAGGTTAAATCGCAGCCGGTGGTAGTCAGCAGCACCCGTTCCACCCTATCTTGAACATTCACACTATCACGGAATATCAATTTACTTACCGATTCCCATTTATCACATTCTTCTCCCGCATCATAGATAAACACTGATTGTTCTGCTTCCGGCAAATCTTCGCTTTCCACTTTTGTCAAATTCATCCCTGTGACTGCCTGATATGCCTTCTCAATATAAGTATTACCGCCTCCGACCAAAATGGCTTCCATACGACTTTCCTGACCAGGAATCGCATAAGCTACATTATCATTTTGGAGGGAATCTCCCTCTTCCTTTCCCGCAAACTTCACTGAGTCAACTTCACTGCGCAAGGACTCGCCCATCCACTCAAAAGGCTCAAAAAAACAAAGTTTGGTTTCACCTGCCGCCAGCCCTATCTGCTTCATTTCCCGCAGCTTTCCACCCACATACAGACCGATTTCCATAGAAGCATCCACATCGCTGTAATTGGTAAGACTGGATGCGCAGACAATGGAAGGTCCATTTTCACCTGCGCCTGGTTCAATCTCCGGCGTTTTCCCGTTGTCCTCCGTCTTTGCTTCCACATAGGACAAAAAATTATTTGCAACATTGTTCACCCTATGTCCCAACACTACTACCTGTGCGTCGAAATATGCCGAAAACGCCATCGCTTCCTCCGCGCCATTTCCGTCGGTAAATACTATAACTTCCGCCAGAGATACGCTGTCTTCCGCTTCCGTCGCCCGCAGCGTCTCTACTACGCTTTCCGCTTCCTGGAGATTGCCCGGCCCGTCACAGCACTCCAGCCGGTCCAATACTTGATATAAACTATTCTTGTCTTTCACTCCCACTGCCAACAGTTCCGTTCCCATACAATCGTTGGTCACAATGGAAAAAGCCGTATCCTCCGAAGATGCAATCATGCCTTTTGCCTGGTTGAGCGCCTCTTCCATGCGCGTCCTGCCCTGGCCCGTATCATGCTGCATACTCCCGCTAGTGTCAAAGACCAGAATTACATTCCCTCTGTTTCGTCCTTCCCAGTGAAGATATGGAGACATCAACGCCAACACAAACAAAAGCACCAACAAAATCTGAAGGTACATTAAAATGTTGTGAATAAATTTCTCAAAAAATGTCTTGGACTGCTGATTGCGAAACAATTGCTCCCATAAGAGATTAGATGATATTCTGTAATCCTTTCCCTTAGGCTTTAACAGATATAAAATGATCACCACCGGCACCGCCGAAAGCAGCGCCAGCGGCCATATACTCTCAAATATCATAAATCACCCTTAAATCCTGAAATACAAGCTGTTTTCTGTCTTTATCGGCATTGCAGAGTACATAGGCTCCCCTGCCTGCAGTACAACCTTTTTTCATATGCTCCATAAAGCGGTTCAGTTCTTTTTCATAGCGGTCTATGATTCTGGCATCCATGGTCAACCGCAATTTTGAATTTGTTTCCGCATCTATTAGATTCAATGCCCCTTCCAGGGTAATTCGCAGCTCTTCCTCCGCCAAAGTATGCAGAATCACCGGGCGCTGCTTACAATAATTTAAATACTGCAATAACTTTTCATAGCTCGTATGCTCGGCAGTGGTTTTTGAAAGGGTTCCGGAGGGCTGCACCAACATATCCTTATGCAGAAAATCACTGATAATCACCGTCACCCCCGGCCCGCGATTACGCATTTTCTTCACGGCAGAAAGTATATCCAACTCACCCGAAAAAGAAAGCCCCTCCAGCCAACGAAGTACTTTTGCAAACGCATTTCTTCCCCCGCCCACAGAAAATCCCCGTCCCATATCTTTCATATCATATAGTACCAGTCTGTCCATATTATTCAGTGCCAGAAAACTTACTACCGCCGCCAGATCAGCCGCAAGTTCAGCCTTACTCTTTGCCCCATAATCCATGGATGCGCTGGTATCAATCAAAACGGAGACTATGGCTTCTTTTTCTTCCATATATTCCCGAATATATAATTTATCCAATCTTGCATACACATTCCAGTCCAGACGCCGCAAGTCATCCCCCTGCATATATTCCCGAAAATCCGAAAATTCCGCTGAAATACCCTTTTGCACCGATTTGCGGCTACCGGACATATTCAGGCTGGTCTTGTGGGACATTTGTAGGCGCAGTCTGGACAAAGCATCATAAAATTTCCCCTCAAGCATATAAACTCTTTTCCTTTGCTTCCAAAATCTGTCCAATCACCACATCTTCCGATACCCCTTCGGATATTGCATCAAAGCTTAAGAGAATACGATGCCTCAGTACCGGATATGCCACCTTTTGAACATCCTCAAAGGATACATTCAGCCGTCCTTCCGTAAAGGCCCGCGCTCTTGACGCGCGAATCATTGCCTGTGCCGCACGGGGACTGGCGCCTTCCCGGATATAGGGATTGGCCTCATGTGTTGCCATGACAAGTTCTAAAACGTAATTCATTACGGCGTCTGCAATGGGCATCTGTGCAATCAGTTTCCGCGCCTTAATGAGCATTTCGCCGTCCATTAAGCTTTGAATTTCCGGCATTGCCTGTCCCTCGGTAAGTTCCACAATTCCCCGTAATTCCTCTTTACTTGGAAATTTCACCAGAACTTTAAACATAAATCGGTCTAGCTGCGCCTCCGGCAAAGGATAGGTCCCTTCCTGTTCAATGGGATTCTGTGTGGCCAGCACCAAAAAAGGTTCTTCCAGACAATGACTTTCATTGCCCACAGTCACCGTATGTTCCTGCATGGCCTCCAACAAAGCGGACTGGGTTTTGGGCGTCGCACGATTAATCTCATCCGCCAGAACCAAATTTGCAAATATCGGCCCCTGTGAAAACCGGAACATACTCTTTCCCTCTTCCTTCACCATAATATTCGTCCCTGTTACATCACTGGGCATTAAGTCCGGCGTAAACTGAATTCTTTTAAAGGAAAGCCTGAATACCTGTCCAATGGTGCGCACCAACATGGTTTTGCCCAATCCTGGCATTCCTTCCAACAATACGTTTCCTCCAGAAAGCAACGCCAGCATCACCTGTCGGATAATATCTCTCTGCCCAATAATTCCCTTGCCGATTTCCTCTTCACATTCCTTTATTTTTTGCTGAAATAATTCTATGTCTGACATAATTTCTCCTATTCCAGTACTGTCTCTCCACTGCGGCACCCAAACCAGGGAAGGGGTATTCAGCCACATATGCGTCTGAAAACCCTTCCGGGTGCCTCCGTTCCGAGACTGTTTTTAAATTTTCTCTTGACATTTCTTTGCTGGACTATTCCAGTACCATTTTTCCTAACCATATTTCATAAAACATTCAAATCAGTACTCTTCGTCAAGATACTCAAGTAAGAATTTCCCAAAGGTGTCCGCAATCACTTCTATTTCACTATAATCAGAATTCACCTCAACAACAGGACATTCTCCATCAACCATTTTACTCGTTTCCAGGCAAACTAAAGTATCATTCCAAAAGCCTATCATAACCAGATTTTCAGGCAGCCCTACACTGCGTTCCGCTTGTGTAGCTGTCACAGCATCATCTTCTTTCCTATTGGTGATGCCAAAGATAATTTCTCCACCAGCGTCTCCGCCGCCAAAATCAGTTAAAAAAGCTTTATAACTTTCAGGAAAAGTAACAGATAATGCCTTCATTGCACGCTCTATCTCACTTTCTGAAACACCCCCCACAAACTCCGTGGCATCCATATCCATAATCTCTCTTGCTTTTTTGTAGTATTCCATTGTACTGAACCTCCATCATTTAAAATAATTCAATGCCCTATTTATTCAGGTTTTCAAAATAGTCTCGAATGACAGATTCCATTCCGCTTGGATATCTGTTATTAGTGATACCCTCATATGCGTTATCTGTGTACTGACCAATGACAGAGTTGTAATCTACATGTTCTCCCTCCCATGCAAGACCGTTTTGCTGCCTATAATAATCAGATTCCTGATCCCCGTTCTTATTTCCTGTCAAGGCGTCATCATCCCCTATGGCATTGGGAACACTTACATAATCATGTACCTTCGTTCCGCTCCCTGTTCCGCGGCCGCTTCCGCTTCCATCGCTGTCTCCGGAACCGCTTCCGCTTCCATCGCCGTCTCCGGAACCGCTTCCATTTCCATCGCCGTCTCCGGAACCGCTTCCATTTCCATCGCCGTCTCCGGAACCGCTTCCGCTTCCATCGCCGTCTCCGGAACCACTTCCATTTCCATCGCCGTCTCCGGAACCACTTCCATTTCCATTTCCATCG
>JAAWCE010000142.1 GCA_022793065.1 Lachnospiraceae bacterium | reverse complement strand
GGGAGGAATCCTAAATGAAGTACACGCTTATTGATGAAAACGGGCAGTATGCGCTTATTCTGCGAGGGGAGAGTATGACCCAGTATGCCGTTGTAAGCGGCCTGGACAAGAAAGCTGGAAGCTGGGACTGGACCTGCTGCTACTACGATTTCGGCAAGTTCTCTGGTCTGACGAAAGCTGAGGCTCTTTTCAGGGCGGTGGACTACTACCTGATGCGGACGAACGAAAAACATATCCCCTGGGCCAGAATGAGCGAAATCGCTACGGTTCTGAAGGATGGGCTGATCGAAGATGGCGAGGAAGAAGCCTACCGCTACATGGTTGATGTTGCCGAATTGTCGGACACCGAGGCTGGATACTTTGGGCTGAATATGGAGCGGTATAGGGATTCCACAGGTGAAGATGCCGATAGCCCCACAGCTCCGTCCAGCATAGGCGGCGATTACGGCCCGGCCCATCCGTGGGATGCACCTGGAATGAGTGTGTCCGATTTCATTTAGGCGTCATGCTGGAGTATCCCATAAACGGTCGTTATTGAGACTAATTTTCTGGAAACGAGATACCCCTCGAAATCGAGTGATTTCGAGGGGTATTTTATCCCAAAACTCGTTTCAAAATCTACGTTCCATATCTCATACGATATTGGGACGATTGGAGGTACTATGAAGAACTATACTTTCGGATACGCCCGTGTCAGCACCGAGCAGCAGAATCTTGACCGCCAGCTTGACGCTCTCAGGAAATACGGAGTGGATATAATCTACAATGAGAAGATGACCGGAACCAAGCGTGACCGCCCAGAGTTGACCAAGCTGCTTGACCGCATGACCGAGGGGGATACTGTGGTAATTGAATCCTTATCCCGGCTGGGACGCAGCACCAAAAATTTGATTGAATTGACAGAACTGTTTCAATCGAAGGGCGTTCATCTTGTCAGTCTGAAGGAAAGCATCGACACCAGCACCAGCACAGGCAAGCTCCTGTTCACGCTCATGTCAGCTATTGCCCAGTTTGAGAGAGACGTGATCGCTGACCGTACCCGTGAAGGATTGAAGTCAGCCAGGGCCAGAGGACGTACAGGCGGCAGGCCCAAGACAGATCCCGATGCTGTAAGGAAAGCTGTTAAGCTCTACAATACACGACAGTATTCCATCGTAGAAATTGAAGAGCTGACCGGGGTTAAGAAATCAACCTTATATCGAAACTTGGCGAAGTAACTTCAAAGCAGATGCTATCGCTGATCTCGTACCAGGAAGCAAAGTGTTCCCAGCTGGGGTTGGCTAAGTCTGTGCGGTTTAGATGAAGGGCGGTTTAGTACGCCCTTCATTTTTTGTAATTTATTTTTCAAATTCGCCTCCACAGGGAAATAAAAATCCCAAAAGGAGTTGAAATTATGGATCAATTCAGAGTTAGTGTCAACAAGATTCAAAGCAAACAAGCATCTTCCCCGGAACAGCTAAAGGCGTTGGAAACCATAGTTGTTGACCATCCAGAAACAGTAAGCAGTAAAAATGTCAAATCGTTCGTAGAACGAGTAGGCTCGAAAGGCTGCACGTTCTGCCCATCCACTTTCAAGGGAAGCAGTAAAAGTATGGAGACATTTGAGCAATCGCAACTACTAGCACTTTCCTTTGATAGTTTTGATGGCGTAAATAATCGTAATCTTACATTTGAAAAAATTAAAGAACGGGCCGAAAAATATAATCTTCCAATTCTGCTTGCTTACGAGTCCTTTTCCGTTGCACAACGAAAAAAATTCGGTATTGTGTTTCTGAACAGCACTCCTCTTTCTTCTTTTAGGGAGGCTGAGGTGGTACAGAAAGCCCTGATGGAGATTTTTCCTGAAGCAGAGAACAACTGTAGTGTTCTCAAACTGTACTCAGGAGGAAATAAGGTCTTACATTTCGATGAAACATTGCCTGAAATAGATACTTATTCCTTGCTCATGAACACCTGCCTTCACTGGAAAAATCGCTATGGAGCGACTAACTACAAAAGAAAATCTGCTGAGTTTTCCAGAGAAACAGGTATTGCATTAAATGAGAGGAATCTTCCCCATATTTCTGTTAATGATCGACACGCTGAGCATTTCAGAGATAATTCAGATGATAAAAACATGACAAAATGTATTATAGAGTATGATCTTGTCAAGAAATTATCATCTCTGAATTATGAGATTCATTTCACAGATGAAGAGAAATCTAGTGAAGTACCATCAGATCATGAAGGATCATCTTCATTTAACTCATTTCGTGCTAAAGATTTGCAAACGCTCGGCTCTGCTTGCAAACTTTATCAAGAGTTCATAACAGGAAAAAAGAAGTTGACTTATCGGGAGCTGCTCGGCGTAGCCACGAACACCGTTCAGATCAGAGGTGGAGCTACAAAGTTCAGTGATACTCTCAAAACAAAATCGTACTTTGATGATTGCATCGAAAAATATGATAACTGGGTCTACTACTTGAAGTACATTAAATCGGATGGACCTCAGCCCTGTAGTTCCTTTTGCCCCTATCATGGAATTTGTCCTCATGGAGAAAATATTCTCTCTACACTGAAACCCCCAAAACATACAATAGAGCAAATCGCTAATGCAGGTAAGCCTTTAGTGGAATTGAGTGAGGCTTGGGATGATTTTATGGGAAATTTTCAAGAGGCTATATCGTCTAATGAACCTATATGGCACGTCATCAAATCTCAGACTGCTCTTGGTAAGACTCAGGCTATTCTGGAATTACTCAAGCGCACTAATTTGAGGATTCTGATAGTTGTCCCTACTAACAAACTGAAGCGTGAAGTGTGGGAAAGAGCAAGAGAACTGGGGATTGAGATTATTGTATCCCCTTCATTGCACGAAATCAAAGATGAAATCCCTGACCATGTTTGGTGTGAAATACAGGCTCTATATGATGAAGGAAAATCGCCAATGCCAGTATTAAAGAAAGCAATAGCCGAAGGTGATGTTGAGTGTACCCAGCAATTTAAGCGATTTATGAGGGAACTCGAAGAGTTTAACAATTCGGAAGGTCACGCTGTAACCACACATCGTCGCTTGTCGAACATTGACGTGAGCAAGTATGATCTTGTCATCGTAGATGAGGATATCATCTATAGTACCGTGATTCCCAGTAGAGAAACTATTCCGATTTCTAGGCTAAGAAAAATAAACAGAAAATTAGCCGCCAACGATCCGTTGGCAGCCAAAATCAGAAAAATTTTCAAAAAGATTGACCGTTCAGATTACTTCACCATGAATGAGATTGACTATAGCAAAACATACGCCGATATGAAGATGGCGGTCAACATATCAGCGTTATGTTCCGCTAAATTTTTCTGCTATCGTTCCGCTTCAGAGCAAGAGAGTAACTTGGAAGAGGATAGCGTCACCTTTATCAACCCTGTTCAGTTCCAAGAGAATGTTAAGTATATCATGCTCTCAGCAACAGCGGACAGAGATATTTGTGAAGCCTATTTCGGTGCGGATAATGTAAAATTTTATGAGTGCAAGGAGGCGGCAATTACAGGTAGACTAAACCAATACGGGGATAAGGCAATGGGTCGAAGTTCGATGCGAAAAAATTCTGATATTATAGAGAAAATTAAGAAATGGACAGGCTTTGAAAACACCATTTCATTCAAGGAATTTCACAAGTTCTATATGGGCGATCTGCATTTTGGAAACTGTGCGGGCTGTGACATATTGAAGGGGGAAAATATTGACGTGATTGGAACGCCGCATCAGCCGGAATGGATATATAAACTATTTGCCTATTCTCTAGGATATGATGTTGATGACCGTCTGAAGCCCAACACCCAGGTCGAACATAATGGGTTTCGGTTTTATTTCATGACATACACCGATAAACTATTGAGGGCCATCCAGTTCTATATCATCGAGTCAGAGCTGGAACAAGCTGTTGGTAGGGCGCGGTTGCTACGATGCGATTGCGTAGTCAATTTATTTTCTGATTTTCCTCTTCGACAAGCTACACTGAAAGAAGCTAAATACGACACAGAATAAGAGGATAATTCATACTAACGGTGCAGCCAAATGACTGCACCGTTTCTCATTAAAAACTGCATCATTAGTTGCAATCCAGAATTACAGATCCCAATACTCGCTGTAGATCAGTGGTAGAAACATTATGCACTTATACTCTGCATCTGTTCAAATGGAAAATCCTACCGAACGCAACTCTTTTGTAAAAAGATTTTGTATTAGGGGGCATTTGAAATGAAGTTAAATCCAATTTTTGAACTGTCAATGGTGTTAGACACTGAAAAATTCCAAAAGATATTCGACATGGCATACAATAAGACCGGGTACTTGAAAGAGCTTGACGATGAATACCTCGATACATCCCTCATGGAGAAGGGGATCACCGTTATCTACCGAGACAGTCAGTACAAAAAAAGGATTCGCTTACTTATCAATTTATCGTTAGTCGTGGATGATCCATCTGATACGGATAAACTGCTCCGAAAACTCGATAAGAGGATTGGCAAATATTTCAATTTCAAGTTTAGTATAAATGATTTTACGTTGTCAGGCTTGAATTTAATTACCGATATTGACGTTGGAAGTTGGGAGAATGTGGCGGCCTACTTGAAGGTCTTGCAACGGGTCAGCAAAATAAAGGGATTCTCCCCCGCAAGCTATGATGGCATAGATGAAAACAGCAGT
>JAAWCE010000056.1 GCA_022793065.1 Lachnospiraceae bacterium | reverse complement strand
TCCCTGGATGTGGAGAACAGAGAAAGAATTGTTGCCTTGCTTTTTAACATGAACAAAGAGTTTAACACCACTATCATTACTGTAACTCATGATTTGGAAATAGCCAATCGTCATGATAGAGTAATTCATCTTGAAAGGAGTAAATAAAATGGGATTTTTTGCGATGATTGCGTCAATGCTGCTGGGGATATTGTTCGTTGTAATCGGGATTTCCCGCAGAAAGCAAAAGGTGTATCCTATAATCCTTATCGCACTCGGAATTGTGTTTGTCCTCATTGCGGTTTATTTGGGATGGCCTAAATAGAACTCAATAAAGCCAAGTCTGCCCAGTGGCAGAAAAGAAAAAACCGCTGCTGGGCAGACCGATTTCCCATGCCTATTTGTCCCATGCGGCGGTTTTAAGAGATTAAAGCCGCATAGCTGCATATCAAAAGAAGAAGATATTTTACAAGCCTTCAGCAATTTTGGCTGGTACAATAGTGCCGCTTGTTAAAACGATACCTTGCAGATGGATGTTCAAAGAGTAAAGGGTAGTGATGCCAACTCCTGTCACACTCGCTAAGAAAGCAGTCTGATGGGTAATATCTTTTATCGGTGCTAATTGCTATATATGGTAGCTATTTTGTTTATCTTTTGTTTCATTTTTGTGCGGATATGCGAAGGTTCGAGACACTCGCATTTATCTCCAAAGCTAAGAAGAATGTCATAGTAATACTCATTTTCAATGAACGGGAAATTTACAATGTAATGCTCATCACCATCTGGCTCAAAGTGGTCATAAGTGCAAAATTCAAGTACCCTGTCCAGTACAGATTTATGAATGCGAATTTTGATTTCTGTTTGCATGGATACCCAAATTTCCTCAAAATCCAAAATTGGCTTTTGATAATCTCGCGGAATAAAAGTTTCCTGTCGCATTTGCAGATCTGACATACGGGATAACCTAAATAGACGATAGTCGTTTCTGGTATAGCAGTACCCATAAAAGTACCAGTGGCTACTTTTCAATACAAGCTGATATGGTTCCACTGTTCGTACAGTTTTATTTCCACGGTGGGCCGTATATTTAAAGCACAACAGCTTATGATCCTGCAAAGCAGTTTTTATCATTTCTAAATATGGTTGTATATTTATATTTCCCATCCAGGGGCTTAAGTCTATACAAATTTGATTTGCCGCTATTTCTATGTCTTTTGCTTTTTCAGCGGGGATAAAACTCTTGACTTTCGCAAGGGCGTTTACCAACTCATCACCTCGTACCACATTTGAAAAACTGGAAAGCCCCATCAAGATCGCAGAAAGATCAGCAGTCGAAAAAACATTTTTGTCAATCTTGTATTCCGGCATAATTTCAAAGCCGCCGCCAACACCCGATATTGAACGAATAGGAATACCAGCTATATTGATTGCGTCTATATCACGGTAGATCGTGCGCGGAGAAACTTCAAACATATTTGCTAACTCCTGTGCGCCCATACGCTTTTTATCAAGGAGTATCATAATAATGCTGACAAGTCTATCAATTTTCATCTGGTAGCCGCCTTTCAAAAAGCCTCCATATCATTGTAGATTGTTGCCATATTGCTGTCAACGATTGAATGATAGAATAAGGGCGCAAGTAAACCAAAACGAAAGAATATGGAGGAAATTATGTTCAAAATCTACATCTATGCCCTTGATACTTTGGCCGATTGGGAATTGGGCTATATCACAGCAGAGTTGAACTCCGGTCGGTTTTTCAAAAAGGATGCACCAGGGGTATCAGTCAAAACGGTTGCTATCTCCAGGGAGCCAGTCAAAACAATGGGAGGGCTAACCATTGTTCCCGATTGCTCCATTGATGACATTGTGGTGAACGAAAAGAGTGTACTGCTGTTGCCTGGAGCAAACACATGGGACGATCCGAAACACAGTATCATTATCAAAAAAGCCGATAACCTTCTTTCTGCGGGGGGTATGGTATGCGCTATCTGTGGGGCCACTGCTGCATTGGCAAACGCTGGCCTGCTGGATCAGCGTCCACACACCAGTAATGGACTTGGATACCTCGAAATGGTTTCTCCTATTTATAAAGGACAAAAGTTCTTTATTGACGCACCATCTGTCGCAGACCATAACTTGATAACCGCAAGTTCCACTGGGGCTTTGATGTGGGCAAAGCAGATCATTGAGCAGTTAGATGTTTTCCGTCACAGCACTCTGGAATCGTGGTATGCGTATTTTAGCACTGGTGAGGTTCAGCATTTCTTTGCTCTCATGCAGACGTTGCAAGGGCGCAAATAAGGACAACATATCATAGGTCTTATCACGATTGCGAAGAAATGCTGTTCCATCCGCAATTACGCAGACCAGAAAGTGGGGCCAGAAAACTGGCAAAGATTATTAAGGTCGCTCATGTGGCTCTACCGCCACCAACCGTTAGCCAGTTCATCTGATCGTTGTCCAAAGCAAGGAAGGACTGGAAAAGATCAGAAAGGACGCTGGTACTTATGGTGCATCCCAGGCCATCCCGGAGCAGCACAGTCAGACGCGCGAATCCCAGTAAGCGAATTGGTTTCACACGAGAGTTTATAAACTGGCTGACAGCACCAGGGAGCTCTCCCTGGTGCTGCTTTAAGAAAGTTTAAAAAATTTGCTCCTTGTAGTATAATTCCTCTTGCTTTGAAGTGTACTTTATAGTTTATCCTACAAAGTGAATGGGGGACTTGAAATGTATTCAGCAAAAGAGGCCGCAGAAATAACAGGACTTTCTACCGCAACATTAAGATATTATGAGAAAGAACATTTGCTGCCACAAATAAGAAGAAGTGACCAAAAATATAGGCAATATACGGATGAAGATATAGAGTGGATTCGGATGATCCAGTGTATGCGTAAGGCCAATATACCAATCCAATCTATCAAGGAATATGTTTCTTTATTGATACAAGGCGGGAAAACTCTTGAAGAGCGTTATGATATGGTTCAAGAACATATAGAGAACATTACGAATCAAATAGCCAATTTACAAAAAGCATTAGCCTTGACACAAAGCAAATTGGCATTTTACAAAAAACTTCTGAAAGAACCCTTGCACCAAGATATAACGTATGTTGAGGAATGGAAAATGTTTAATCATGGAGGCCAAGTATAAGACAAATTCTGTTTCTATAACATAAATACAGCAACAAAATCAAGTGAAAAGGAGGGAGAATATGCCCTATATCACAGTTGAGAGCGGTATTTTATCAGACGCCCAAAAAGAGGAACTGATAAAGCGGTTGACGGAAGTATCTTCCGAAATTATGAAAGTGCCGCAGGAGTTTTTTGTCACCACGATCAAGGAAGTACCCGATAAGAATTTTGGTATCGGCGGGAAAACGATTGATAAAGTTAAGGCAGAATATATGCAGGTACATAAATAGATTTTACTTATCGGCAATATATCCAGTTAAAGTCACAGGAGAAAAGATTATGATTTCTTTTTATATTATCCGTCATGGACAAACATTACTCAACCAGCTTGACCGGGCGCAAGGATGGGCTGATTCTCCCTTGACTGCATCAGGTGAACAAGCGGCAAAGAAACTTGGAAAAGACTTATCCTCCGTTGAATTTCAAGCCGCATACACAAGCGATACGCGCAGAGCCTTTGATACTGCAAAGCTGCTGTTGAGAGAAAGCGGCCAGCCGATTACAGAGATATGTCAAGATGCCCGTTTACGAGAATGGTGTCTTGGCACGATGGAAGCCGAAAAAAACAAGGTTTTTATGGAATGTGTATCTGGATGGTTAGGAGGAGCAGTATCGTTTTCAGAAATGAACAGGCGGCTCCCGGAAGTGGCCGCAGCCATTCACCAACATGATACCACTGGAATGACAGAATCCTTTGAACAGATCTGTGAGCGGCTAAAATCTTTTTTCTTATCTGCTGGTACGTCTTACCCTGATGGGAGCAATATTCTTATCATTACCCACGCATTTTTGATAAAGACTGTAATCTATCTATTTAACTTTGAGAACATGGAAAAGATTTCAAAAATCAACAATACCGAAAGCACCAGACTTCTATTCGATGGGAAGGCGTTCAAGGTGATGTAAATTGTTCAAAAGCAAGGGGGAATGAGAAATGGACACTGTTTTAATCACAGGCACTACAAGTGGAATTGGAGCCGCATTTGCTGAAAAATTCGCAAGAGAAGGAAATAATCTCATCCTTGTGTCAAGAAACGCAGACAAACTCCGGCGGCAGCAGGCAGACTTACAATCACGCTATCATGTTTCGATTGAATATATTTCCTGCGATCTGGCAGAGGATGGGGTAGCAGAGTTAATTACGGAAAAAATCAGACAACTTGGCTTGCTGGTCGATGTTCTGATCAATAATGCCGGTTTTAATGAAGTAGGATATTTTACCGATACGCACCTCTCCAAAGAACTCAATATGATACAAGTACATATTAAAGTCCTAACCTCTTTAACAAAGCTGTTTTTGCCTGGAATGATAGATCGTGGGCATGGCCGAATCCTAAACGTGGGATCTACGGGAGCTTATATGCCATGTCCATGTGATACAGTGTATGCTGCCACAAAAGCCTATGTCTTGTCCTTTTCTAATGGACTTTACCAGGAACTAAAGGGTACTGGCGTTACTGTTACTTGTTTGTGTCCAGGTGCAACACAGACCCTTTTTGCAAGCAAGGCAAATATCGACAATACTTTACTTTTCAAATTTTTTGTAATGCAGCCAGAAGATGTTGCGTCCATCGGTTATAAAAGCCTGATGAAAGGAAAGCGAACAACTACTGCTGGCCTATACAACAAACTGTTGGTACTTTCCTCTAAGCTGCTCCCCATTTCCATTATCAATCCCATCGCTCAGTGGATGTTCAAAGAGTAAAGGGCAACGACACCAACTTTTGTCTCATTTGCTAAGAGATTTTTTTGATACAGCACTTTGATAATTTGTTCCCCAATCGCACAATGATTTCAGAACGGGGTAAATACTCTTGCCGAGTTCTGTCAAATCATATTCCACTTTCGGCGGGTTATCTGGATAGACCGTCCTCTGAACGATTTTCTGATCTTCCAGCTCCCGGAGCTGCTGCGTCAAAGTTTTCGTTGTGATCTTCCCTAAACGCCTCTGCAATTCGTTGAAGCGCACAGCCCCTTTGGAGATTTGCCACAGGATTTTCAATTTCCACTTGCCGCCTAAAATATTCAGTCCGATCTCCATAGGGCATTGGTCGGTAATTGCAACTGTTTTTGCCATAATATTTCCTCCACAGCAGTATCAAAAAAGACACTACATACCAAAAATGTGCGTTCTTGTTCATCCTCTTTGCCTGTGCTATCCTTGGTGATGCCAATCCAGGCAAGAAAGGAATGATCTCAATGATTGTAGACAGCCATCAACACGTTATGCTCCCCACTTCCATGCAGATTCAGAAAATGGATGATGCCGGGGTGGACAAAGCGGTTCTATTCACAACAACCCCTCATGTTGAGAGGGCCGAAACTGCAACCTTAGATGCAATCGGCGCAGAAATGCAGGTGTTGTATCAGCTTCTGTCGGGCAGCTATCCTCCCGAAGCCAGAATAGCCAGAATGAAGGACACTATTTTGGAATTGAATCAGGCCATCCAGGATGCGCCGGATCGCTTCTATGGTTTTGGCCCCGTTCCTCTGGGGCTTGCGGACTATGATACCGCTGAATGGGTAAAGGGCTATATCATCGGAAACTCATTCAAGGGCATCGGTGAGTTTACTCCTGGCTCTGAAACGCAGATCACACAGCTTGAATCTGTGTTCAAGGCCCTGACCGATTATCACAGTTTCCCCATTTGGATACACACATTCAATCCTGTCACGCTGAACGGCATCAAAATCCTTATGGAGCTGTGCCGGAAATACCCCACTGTGCCGGTTATCTTTGGACATATGGGCGGCTCAAACTGGATGGATGTGATCTCATTTGCAAAGGAGCAGGGAAACGTCTACCTTGATTTGTCTGCGGCATTTACGCCCCTGTCTGTTAAAACAGCTTTGACTGAAATGCCGGAAAGGTGTTTGTTCGGTTCAGATGCTCCGTTCGGTGAGCCAAAGCTGTGCAGGCAGTTAATTGAATTTGTCAGTCCGTCCAGTTCCATCACAGAAATGGCACTGGGCGGCAATATCGAAAGACTGCTGCAAATTTAAGGCGTGTCCGAACAGCGGCGTTCGATCTCCTGCTGGTAAAATGCAATCTTTTCGTCCAGCTTGGCCTCATGTTCCTGCAACTTCCTGATCTGCTCATTCAGAGACTTGCGATGCTGTACCAGCATTTCCATACGTTCTGAAAGGGTATTGTCCCCTTTGGCCCGAAGCACCGCATACTTCTTAATTTCTTTGATCGGCATCCCTGTTTCTTTCAGGCGCTTGATAAAAGCAATCCATGCAATATCCTTTTCTGAATAGCGGCGGCGGTTGCTGGAGTTCCGTAATGGGATAATCAGGCTCTCATGTTCATAGTAGCGCAGGGTATGTATCCCCAGCCCCGTAACCTTTGAAAATTCTCCAATAGAATAATCCAAAAAAATCCCTCCATCATCTTGACGTAGAGTTTACTCTACATTGTATGCTCTTATTATACCTAATGAATGGAGGAATTTCAAATGGAACACACAAAAAGATACACAGTCATTACTGGGGCCAGCTCCGGGATTGGGTGCGAAACTGCAAAAGCCTTTGCGGATCGGAGCAAGAACCTGATTATTGCCGCCCGCCGTACAGAGAATCTCGAAACCTTAAAGCGTGAAATTGCAGAGCAGTATCCCGCACTGGATGTCGTGGTTAGGACGGTTGACCTGTCTGTGCTGGAAAACGTATATCAGTTTTATTCCAGCCTAAAGGGCTTCCAACTGGAAACATGGGTCAACAATGCAGGCTTTGGAAACTATGACAGTGTGGCACAGCAGGACTTGGAGAAGATTGACACTATGCTCCGGCTAAATGTTGAGGCCCTAACCATCCTTTCCTCGCTGTTCGTCCGTGACTATAAGGACGTTTCTGAAACACAGCTTATCAATCTGTCCTCCTGCGGCGGCTATACCATCGTTCCTACGGCTGTCACCTACTGCGCGACGAAATTTTATGTCAGCACCTTTACTGAGGGGCTGGCCTGGGAACTGATCGAGAGTGGGGCAAGGATGCGGGCCAAGGTGCTGGCT
>JAAWCE010000023.1 GCA_022793065.1 Lachnospiraceae bacterium | reverse complement strand
GAGGGAAGGGAAAATGATGTCCGTATAACGGCCCACCTCCACAAAATCCCTGCCTAAACGGGAAAGGTCCTTTACCAGAATCAGGTTAATCAGGCCATGCCTTGCGTCCTCCAGCATTTCCAAAAATCCGGGCCGCTGGAAAGGTGAGGTAAGATAACGTAACTTTTTAAAGCATAAGAAAACCAGCGGTTTAGACAGCAGACAAGCCTCTAATTGTACTCCCTGAATTTTTAATCAAAAATCAAATCATATACCAAAACTTCAAGACGGCAGAGACTCCTAGACTCTCTGATATTGTTATTTTTTTAACAAGCAGCGATACAGTAGCGTGTCAAGGGTTTAAGGGTGGAGATTTTCCGCTTTTGGGAAAATACTACCCGTCCCTTGATACAGCGGGCGGTTAGTAAACCATACTAGAAAAGGGGGATTGAAGGAACGTTCTTCGCCTTCAATCCCCTTGATTACGTTTTTTCACTTGGTTAAGAGACCGTTATAGAGGAGTTGAGCCACCATCAACATTAGCAAAAGAAGTAAGACAAGTACCTAGAGTCAGACTGGCGGTTAGGGCAAGACAGGCTAGGCGTTTTAATTGACTTCTCATGCGGAATCCCTCCATTCTAAGAAATTTACTGAACCATGACGCATTTATTTCTCCTCCTTATCATAGTAATATCGTTAAAACAGATTAGGTCTGTATCGGCCTAGATTTAAAGTAACTAAAAAGCCATCACCAAAAAACTACTTTGGTGATGGCTCTGCCTTATGGCTTGTCCACTTAGTTAAGAGAATAGCCAAAAGTCCTTTCAAAATCATAATACCCGTAACGAGTGCAATCCTCCCAACCTGTATAAACTGCCATGCTTCTGGGAGATACCCCTGCTCCTGTTATCTGGAAATTGAAGTTTTTGCTATCGTCAGGTACATTGTTCGCTCTGGCTGCCTGAACCAAGACACCCCCAGTTATTACATTGCCTATACTGTAATTCTCAACGTACTTGGTGGGGTTCACCGTGAAGAAAAGGTCACCTGTATAACCCTGTGGGATACTCACATACCAGATAGAGTCATGGTAAAAATTACCGTCCTCTGTCATACATGTGAGTGAAAACTGAGGATGAAGTCCACACTCGGTATAAGGTATTCCATCCTTCATTAAAGTGAAACGATACTGGTATCCAGCGAGCTGACTTCTGTATTGGTTCCACTCAGAAGGGTCAGTCTCCCGAAAATCTGATACATCAGAACCTGATATCTTGACCTGACAACTGCCGTCTGAAGGATCGAGGTTAGCACCTGCCATTTTACATCTAATCACTACCGGCTTGAGTTCATAACCTGCTGGAACACCAGCTAATATGCCCTGGGGAGTATCAACACCGTTTCCAGTCGTCTCCTCAAGGCTGATGCTATACATATTCAGCACAGCATGTCCACTGAATACTCCGGCTCCATTAAAAGCAGTTGAGTCAAACTCAAACTGTTCGCCGTCTTTTACCGTGAAATCCTCCGCAAAAGCCGTAATTGAAGTACCTAATGTCATAGTCGCTGCCAAGACCAATGCTAAAAAGCCTGTCCTCTTTCTCATTTAACTCGTCTCCTTTCAAGAACAATAAAATTCTCACTTAGGATACTCCAGTGGCAGATTATTCCGCCACCAAAGCACCCAGGTGAGAAATCAAGAACGAGGTGCCAGTATGCGTCCACACCAACACCTCGTTAATATATCTTAAGGTTGACTTCATCAACTTAACAACACAAAAAAGATTGCACTTTTACTTCCAGTGCTTTATAATTACATTTGTGTATCGCTGACTTGTCAGTATTGTGTGGTAGCTGCTTTACCATCCTTGCCACGGGGAGGTGCAACTCCTCGTGGTGGTACACCTTTGTCGTCCTATGATTTCTCAAAGTTATTTTACCACGCAGATTAAAGATATACAAGCAAAATTTACTTTAATCATGATTCAAAGTGTTTCTAGTTAATATAAGGAAAACGGTCAAATAGCCGTCTTTATTTTTATCTTGATATTCTCGGTCTTAATCCCAACAATTTATGGTCTAATAAATTAATAAAAAGTTAATAAATTAATAATAAAAAATCACTTGACATTCTAAAATCTATATTCTTTGCTAGGCCCCCCTAACTAAGGGGGATAAAATGTCATATAAAGAATTTCCGTCCTCGCCTCGCAAGTTTAGCGCTATCTAAGAGATTTCTCCCCCAATTGCTATAATAGTCATACAACAGCTGTAAATTTTAGAAGGGAGATAGAAGCGCTTCTTAAAATTATTTAATTGAGAAAGTATATAAAATGGCAAGAACGTTATGACAGTGAATTTGATAAGGAGCAATTGAGGAAAAAAATTGGGGAGAGTATTGCTGAATGGCGTAAATGTCAAGAAATGTCCCAGGAAGAAATTGCTCATGTATTGAAGGTTTCAAAAAACGCTGTCGGAAAATGGGAGCGGGGCGAAAGTATGCCTCCAATTGACAAATCTGTTATCCTCTCAGAATTGTCTGGCGTTTCTCTTGATTCCATGCTTTTAGGAAGAGTGCCTATGGTTGATAAGAAGATACAAGAACGTTTAGAGAATGTTTCCTATAAAAATAAAGAAAACCTTTTAAAGATTATCGTTACTTTCTTAGAAGCTGTGAAAAATACATAATTTTTTAAAAGGTTGTCAAAGCATTAAAAAAACCACTGTCAGTTGGCGACTTTTCTTATTGGATGACCTATATTAATATCATCAGAGGGAGAAACAATCCATCTGAATTGTAATTACTAACCGTATAGGTGAAGAAAGGTTTTCACTTCACCTATACAGCAAAAAAGGTTGTAGCCGGATTAAAAGCTATAGCCCATTCCAGGAGGTGAAAAAAATGATAGTATCATTAGACGGGAACCAGGCTAAAATGAAAGATTTTGAGATGCCTCTCTCAATGTTCACAAAGCAATGTAACTACGCATTGAAAAATGTTCACGAAAACAAAGCATTTGACAAAGCAACAAAAAAATCCTTAGATAAGGTCGAATCCATTACCTACACAGTCGTTGACCCCGAAACTTTCACTACTATGAAAATCAAGGTTCTAAATCCGACACCTGTGATAACCCAGGATGAATTAGACCGGTCTGACAGCCCAGTGTTCATAACTTTTCCATTGGATAAAACCAAGGTTCGTCCATACTCAATCGAATATGGAAAAGTAAAAGTATCAATTGTTGCGCCAGATGTTGTATTAGTGACAGATGCCAAAAAGTAACATACCAACAACTATAACTGTGTTGTTGCTGTTTCTGCTGGCAGATAAATTTCTTCAACACATTTCCGCTGTTTGTCAAGGCTCGGCGCACGCCGACCGCTTGCGGCTCGGCCTTGACAAATCAATGGCGGAAATGTGTTACAATCGGATGCCCTGCCAGCAAAGCCAGCCAAACTTTTCTCTATGTAAAGAAAGGAGAACATTTAATTATGTATAATTTATCAATATCTACTATTTTATTTTTAGCTGTAATCATTCTTTATCTTCTTTATCGGATATGGGTGGCGTATATCAAAGCCACAAAAAACTTATCAGAAGAAGCGTCAAACGCATATATTTTGGATAAAGTAGATGATTGGTTTTCCCATGAGGAGGAATTTGTCCCTAATGGTGCTTTAATTTGTGACTTAATCAGGACACTGGCTCCTTATAACCAGCTACAGGAAGAAAAAGTCCCCTGGGACAACAATCCTTTCGGACGTTTTAAACTTCCTTGTATCAATCTTGGACTCATCAGCAAAAATGGCACTGTAGATTTTCCTATGATTAAAGCGGATTTGTCAAATTGCCTTGAAGTGGATTTAAACTCTGGCGGTTATAAAGTTTTCTGTAAAGTTTTAATCCGGGAAAATAAGTCTCCCCGGTACACCGTTTCCGTCGTTTACGCCACGACAAAGGCTAACCAGAAGAAATTTAACGAAGTAGAGCGGATAGCAGCAGCCAGGGCGCAGCAGAAAGCAGTTGAGGCAGTAAGCCCCATCACTGACCCTAACCTTGAAGTTGAGCTTCAGCAGTTGGATAACCATGAAGATGGCACTCATTAATCTCGGTTTCGACTTGCAGAACCGGTTCCCTATACAGGCGGATATTTTCAGGACAGGCCATATCTGCATAGTGGGCGGAACCGGTTCCGGCAAATCCATAGCGACACTGTATATCCTATATGGTATCCTCTCTTTGTACCATGAAGTACAGCTATATATCGGTGATTTTAAGAAAAGCGGTGATTATAAGGGGATTACCAAAAGCTTTGAAGAATTTGAACAGGTAACCGGCCTGATTGAAAAATTCTATGGCATTTTTGAGGAAACCGAAGAAAACAGCCCAGCTATTAAGATTCTGATTCTTGATGAATACGCCGGCTTCATTACCTGGCTTACCCAAAAAGACAAGAAAAAATGTGAGGAGATAAAGGGGAAAATCGCTAACCTGCTGATGTTAGGCCGTTCCCGCCATTGTTATGTATGGTGTATCCAGCAGAGGATGAGCGCCCAGCTATTCCCATCCGGCATTGGGGCAATCGACAATTTTCAGATACTTATCGGTTTAGGGCGGCTTTCCGTAGACAGCCGGAAATCCCTGTTTGCCGGGGAACATCTGGACAAAGATTTTGAGGAAGGATATTCTCCCATTTGCGGCCAAGGACTTATATTAGTTGACGGCCAGCCTCTGCGTGCCATCCAAATTCCGTTTATCAAAGACAAAGGAAGAATGACGGCACTTTTAAGGAAGAAAACAAATCAATAGAAAAAGACTGGAATACGGCCTGCCAACGTGCCGGAGGCGCGGAGCGCCGCAGGCACAGGCGGCAGGCTGCCAAACAGGGGCGAAGCCCTTTTCACGGTTAGTATTACCCGTGAAAAACAGAACAAACAAAAAAAGTAAAAAGAAGCCCGTAAATAAAGGATTTTCGGCATATGGCTCTTGTGCAGGAAATCCCGCACAAAACGCACATTCAGGTGAATTAATGGAAAAGGAGAAAAACAAGGAAAAAGATTTCCAATCCGACCGGTATCAGCTAACAATCAATAACCCTATGGATTGTGGAATGGAGCATGAAAAAATCAAGCAGGTTTTCGCCCACAATTTTAAAACATTAGAATATTTCTGTATGGCAGACGAAAAAGGCTCCTGTTACCACACGCATATTTTTGTATATTTTTCTTCACGGGTGCGCTTCTCTAAAATAAAACGCCATTTTCCAACAGCCCATATTGAATCTGTAAAAGGCACCGTAAGCGAAAATATCAATTATATCCAAAAATCGGGCAAATGGGAACAGGACACAAAGCATGGAACCAAGATAGAAAATACCTTTGAAGAGTACGGGAACCGACCAGCAGACAGCCGGGGCAAGCGGGGCGACATGACCGAATTATATGAAATGGTAAAAGATGGCCTTTCCAATGCGGAAATCATTGCCCGCAACCAGGATTACATATTACAAATTGAAAAATTAGATAAATTAAGAAATACTATCCTGACAGAAAAATACCGTGGCAAGCGACGTCTGGATATAGAAATTGTGTATGTATCAGGCACAACGGGAAGCGGAAAAACCCGTGATATATATGATGAACACGGGGACGAAAATGTATACAGAGTAACTGATTACCGACACCCATTTGACGGTTATAACCATTGTGAACCCGTCATAATGTTTGATGAGTTCCGTTCCAGCCTGCCTTTGGCCGATATGCTTTTATACTTAGACATTTATCCCCTTGAACTTTCTGCCCGGTATGCAAACAAATACGCCTGCTACAAAAAAGTATTTATCGTGTCCAATTGGCCATTGGAAAGCCAATACCACGAAGATGGAAAAGCACCAGATGATGAATCATGGAACGCCTTTTTAAGAAGGTTTAAGAAGATAAAGATATACCAGCCAGACGGGGCCGTAAGGGTTTATCATTCCGTAAAAGAATACTTGAACCGAGAACAGCCATTTGAGGCAGTGACACAAGAGGAACAAATGGAAATCGAAGGGATTTTTGGCCGTAAGTGATAAGGAAACTAATCCCCCTTGGGGGTAAGGGGGGAATAAAATCCCACCTTGCTCCCGCAGGGCGCCGCCACCGTAGGGAACAGAAGTCCAGAGAACTGTTCTCTGGTTCCCAGGCCAGAGATTCTCCATCCTCAAAAGGGACATAGGACAGCCCTGTCCAAACATAAAATACAGTAACCGAGCGAGGGGAGAAGGAAATGAGCGACCTAATCTTAACCACAACACCCCATACCATAGGGAAAGTGACTTATTACATAGTATCGGAATCCAGCGAAAAAGCGCGAGAAAGTCTTGATAAAAAGATAGAAAAACTAATCAGGAAAGACCTGGGCAGGCAGCCGAAAAACCCTTATTTTGCAAGCAAAAACGAGTGACTTTTTGTGTCAGATATGCTATAATAGAGGTAGTACAAAAGGCTTGTCTGACTGTCAGGAAAGGAGAAAAAATGTTACAGTCAGACAACAAAATCACCGCATTATATTGTAGGTTAAGTCAAGAAGATGAACGTGCCGGAGAAAGCGAAAGCATTTCCAACCAAAAAATGATTTTACAGAAATATGCGGATGAACACCACTTTTTCAACACAAGATTTTTTGTTGATGATGGGTTCTCCGGTGTAAGTTTTGAGCGTGAGGGCTTCCAGTCCATGATTGCGGAAGTGGAAGCCGGAAATGTTTCCACGGTCATAGTAAAAGACCTTTCCCGTTTGGGGCGTAATTATATAAAAGTCGGTTTTTATACAGATATGCTGTTCCCAAAGAAAAATGTGCGTTTTATCGCCATAAACAACGGGGTGGACAGCGAGACGCAAGGGGACAGTGATTTCACGCCATTCCTGAATATAATGAATGAATGGTATGCCAAGGACACAAGCAAGAAAATCCGTGCAGTCAAGCAGGCACAAGCCCAAAAGGGGCAGCGTGTCAATGGGGAATACCCCTACGGCTATCTGGTAGACCCTGGCAACAAGAACCACCTAATCCCAGACCCTGAAACCGCCCCGGTAGTCCGGCAGATTTTTCACATGTACGGCCAGGGGGAGCGGATGTGTACCATCCAGAAATGGCTGTCAGATAACAAGGTATTGACAGTGGGGGCGCTGCGGTTCAAGCGGACAGGGCTTGCAAGATACCAATCTGCTATGTCTGTCCCATATACATGGCCGGACAAAACTATCTATGACATGCTGGCAAGGCCGGAATACTTAGGCCATACAGTCACGGGAAAGACCTACAAGGTCTCATATAAGTCCAAAAAGACCGTGAAAAACCCCATAGAAAAACGGTATTTCTTTAAGAATACCCATGAGCCGCTTGTGGATGAAGAGACCTTTACCCTTGCCCAAAAGCGCCTTGAGACCCGCCACCGCCCAACCAAATCCAATGAGATAGACCTTTTTTCTGGCCTTCTGTTCTGTGGGGACTGCGGGTATAAAATGTATCTGCAACAAGGAGCCGGAACCCCAGAACGGAAACATGCCTATACCTGCGGGGCTTACCGGAACCGCCCAAGGAAAGCCACGAACTGCTCTACCCATTATATCCGGAAGTCGGTCATCATGGAATTAGTCCTCGCTGATTTGCAAAGGGTGCTTTCCTATGTGAAGAACCAGGAAAAGGCATTTGTCCAGATGGCAACGGAATACGGGGAAAGGGAACTGAACAAAGCTTTGCGGGACAGCGAAAAAGAACTTGCAAGGGCGGAAAAGCGGCTGAAAGAAATCAGTACCGTTTTCCGCAAGCTGTATGAGGACAACGCTTTAGGCCGTTTATCCAATGAGCAGTTTTCTTTCCTGGCTTCCGGTTATGAGGATGAAAAAAAGACCCTTTCCGGGCGTATAGGGGAACTGGAAACCTATATCCACTCTGCCAGGGAGAAAAATTCAGATGTAAGGAAATTTATCCAGCTTGTGAAACGTCATACAGAGATAACAGAGCTTACTTATGAAAACGTGCATGAATTTATCGACCGTATTCTCATTTACGAACTGGATAAAGAAACGAATACCCGGAAGATTGAAATTTTCTATAACTTTGTAGGAAAGATTGGGAATACCAAAGAACCGATTAAAAACACATCTTACTTCCGCCAAATCGGTGCTGATGTTGACAGCATTGTTATATAGAAAGGGGTTAGAAGCGATACCAGGCAAATATTTTTTTAGCTTAAATGGTATCGTTATCTAACCCCGACAAAGTTGCCCCCGCTGTACCCATCGTCCTGATAGGTCTTGACCTCGATCCAGCCGTTGAGCATGACGAATTTGGAGAGGATTTCATATTGGTTCTCAATGCTCACCGATTCATCGCTGGGGATATAGCCCTTCGCTTTTGCGGAATTGGAG
>JAAWCE010000049.1 GCA_022793065.1 Lachnospiraceae bacterium | reverse complement strand
GTGTTGCTTGGTGTCGCAAAACAGATTGACATATAGGATATGATACAATATACTTACGTATATTACACAGCGCGATATGCCAAAATATCAGTTTCCTGCTGCAAAAGGCTGTCAGACCGGAAAGGATTACTATATTTGCGCTCCCCTTGGACGAATGGGTGAGATTTTTATGTCCGATGACGATGACGAATGTGCAGATTTCTTGGGAATTGATATAACTGTATCCTGCCTAATTTAATGATGGTCAGTGTCGAAGGACTGTCATGGAGTCGGCAGATGTTTACTGATCCAATGATCTTCGTAAGTACGCTGTTATCGTATCAAAATTTTTTGTACACGCTGCATAAGGCACATTTATAAGGTGAGTGATGTCCGTAAAAAACAGAGAAGCTGCTTTGCTTTTTAGCGACATGTTATGGCCAATATGCGTGAATGGAATGAGATGGATAATGGTGAACTGAGTAAAAAGAGCTTGTGTGAGGACTGTATTGCGGTTCAGGGCCTGATTATCTTGACGCTGGGAGGCTTGGGTGGGTTTTGCTGTGTGAATTCCAGAATTGATGCGGCAAAGTCACGAGAGGACTCCGAAAAATTAGCTGGCTGTGTAATAGCGAAGACTGTTGGATGAACTAAGTGATCAAACCCACGGGAATTCAACAGAAATGAATAGGGTTTTTCCTAACAGGTATTCAAATCAAGCGACTGCGTTCTCTCCCTATTAGCGATGGGAAGTTAAGAGAGGAACGCAAAATGAGAGGATAATTACATGCCATACACAGGTAAGTTTCAGGTATTTGAAGATATCATCAGAGAAATAATGATCGTATACAAGCACGATAGCCGTCCGTGGCTTATTGGCTACAGCGGCGGCAAGGATTCTACTTTGCTGGTGTGTCTGGTATATGAAGCTATGAAGCGGTTAAACGATACTGGCGCTACGCTTGAAAAAACGGTTCATGTTATCACATCCGACACGATGGTCGAAAATCCCATTGTAAAAAGGTACATGCACTTTTCCTCGGATAGTATTAACCGGGCAGCGGAGAACGATCATCTCAATATCAAGGCCAGTGTGATTTATCCGGAACCTGAGCAGACATTCTGGAGCCGTGTTATTGGTTTGGGGTATCCTACCCCGGAACCTCCTGGATTCAGATGGTGTACAGACAGGCTAAAAATCATGCCGATGAACAAGTTTGTCAGCGAGAGAATTAAAGAGAGCGGTGAAATCATCATTCTCCTTGGTGTTCGTAAGGGTGAAAGTCTGACCCGGATGAAAACGATTTCCGCGCGGGAAATCGAGGGTAAACTGCTCAATATGCATAACGATATTCCTAATGCTTATGTTTACAATCCCATTACTGAGATTCCAAATGATTTGGTTTGGGAATTTCTCTTGAAGGGCGATTGCAGAAGTCCTTGGGGAAGCGATATGAAGTATTTGTTCAGTCTATACCAAGGCGAAAACCTCGGTGAAGAGAAGAGTGTTTTGGGCGAGGTTGACCGAGAAAAAATCCCTGTAACCGGCAATTCCAGATTTGGTTGCTGGTGCTGTACGATGGTGAAGGAGGACAAGTCATTACAGAACTTCATCAATAAAGGCGCCACGGAATTGATTCCACTAAGAGAATTCCGAAACGAACTGCTTAGAATGCGAGAGGATAGTCAGTATCGAGATTCTAAGCGCCGTAACGGTTCTGTTTATAAGAAGTCGGACGGCAGCTTCGGGATGGGGCCGTTTACGTTGGAAGCAAGACGCCTTATTCTGGAGAGACTCCTCAATCTTGAAAACAGAACAGGTATGGAACTGATTACAGAAGCTGAACTGAAAGCCATTGACAAGATGTGGGATGAGGAGGGTGATCTGACATGTCGTTCGCTTGTGGAATCCTATCATAAGGTCAAGGGTAAAAAACTTCCATGGGATGATTATAAGACTCCACGATTTGATGCGGAAGCAGTCCAAGCAATCAAGGATGTAGCAGACAAATACGATCTCCCGGTGGAATTGATTACGAAATTGATTGTCTCTGTAGATACCAACAAGCACATTACGAAGAATAATAAGATGCAAAAGGCACTTGACAGTATTATTGGACAAGGTTGGCTGCACTATGATTCTGTCGAGGGAGCATTGAACCATGAAGATTAAGCGCATACAAGTAAAGAATATAGGTCCATATGTCAATGAAAATGTTTTCCATTTTGATGTTTCTGACACGACAAAAAGGATGGTACTAATTGGCGGCAAAAACGGCGCGGGTAAAACAACCCTCTTTAACGCTATCAAAATATGTCTGTACGGCTGTGTTGCATATGGGTTTGAATCTACTAACATAAAGTATTTTGCCGAGGTCGAGAAAATTATTAATGCGAACGAAAAACTCCAGAAAATCGGTGAAGCACAGATTATCATTGATTTGCTGATGGATGATGGCAAATATGATCATACGTACACCTTTATCAGGTCATGGAAGGTGGCGGGTAAGAAAATTGCAGAATCCTTTGCCGTGTATAAAGATGGTACTGTTCTTTCTGAAACAGAAAAAAGCGACTTTGAGAGTTACCTCTTACAGACACTCCCTCCCAATCTTTTTCGTTTCTACTTCTTTGACGGAGAAAAAATTGGAGATTTTGTATTTAACAGCAATAAAAATTCTGACTTCAAGGATGCTTTCTTAAAGCTCTGCAGCCTTGATACAATGGAGATTATTCGAGAAAACTTTCGTAGGATTTCTCGGGGGAAAGCAAAGGGAACGATGGCATTATCGGCAGAATACGATAGATGTTTTAAGGAGGACAAGCTGATTGCACAGAAAGTGGAGTGCGCCGAGGAGGAATATCGAGATATCTCCAATGAGATTATGATTATTGACCAAAGACTCGCATCCCTTGAAAAGGCATATTCAAAGGGTGGCGGTATTTCTAAAAAGGAATGGCGCTCTATGCAAGATCAGATTGCAAAAGAGGATGCCCGTCGTGAAGCACACCACAAATGGCTGAAGGATATGGCCAATAATGTACTTCCATTTATTATTCTTAGAACTCAATTGGAGGATTTAAAGTCACAAATTGCATTGGAACATAGGGCTCAAATTGATGCAAATGTAAAAAGTACAATTGATTCACCGGAAATTAAGTCGATAATCTCCGGCGTGTTGAGCCGGGCAAATGTTGAATTGGCTGATGATATTTCCGAAAGGGTTATTTATGAGATAGCCAGCTACACCAGCTGCACTTCACAGATAACTCCTATTCTCAATCTGTCTGACTTCGACCGATTTGAATTGACAGCCAAAATCAATAGTCTCCTTGCATACGATACCGATCGCGTCCGAACAGCAACTAATGACATTAAAGCTTCTCTGAAATGCGTAAAACAAATTCGCAAAAAAATGGAGCGAAGCAGTATCGAGAATTACGATGGATACTTGCAGATGAAAAGCGATTTGAATGAGCAGAAATCTGATTTTGTACAAAAACTTCTGGAAATAGATAAAGAAGTGCAAAAGCTGCGCGCTCAAAAAGACATATCCGCGTCTAAGCTTGCTAAGGTTAAAAGCGATTATGAGTTGCTTTTGAAAAAGCAATCCATCAACGATATTTCGGCTCGGGCATTGCTGGCATTTGATGAACTCCAAAAGACGCTTTACGATAAGAGCATTCATTTGGTTGAGACTGGATTTAGACAGTTTTTTACCAATCTAATCAATAAGTCTGATTTGATTGATGGAATTCATATTGATGATAGTTTGAATGTTCTTCCCTACAAGAATAGGTGTTTCAAAGCCGGTGAAATACAGGAAATCATCAAGAAAAATGGGGTGGAGTATCTTATCGCCCAAATAGGGTTATATGCTTACGAAGTTTTGCAGCAAAAGCTCGATGCGGGCGAGAAGGAATTTGAACTGCCGGTTGAGGTGAAGCAGCAGCTTTCTGCAGGAGAAAAGCAGATATTTATTATGTCGCTATATCAAGCGCTTTCTCAGCTCAACAAAATCAATGTACCCTACATTATTGACACACCATTTGCGCGAATTGATAAAGAGCACCGCGGGAAGATATTGAATCAATTTTTCAAAAATCTCAACGGCCAGATCATCATCTTGTCTACGGATGAAGAAATTGTTGGAGAATATCGCGAAAGTGTATCTGACATTGTTTCAAACACGTTTGTCTTAAGTCATACAGAAAATGGAAGCGCAGAAATCTTGGCAGACACTTATTTCGGAGGCAAGCGCAATGACCAATAAACTTCATACATCACAAAAGACTCAGGAAATATTCAACGCATTAGGGCAGTCATTGCGATTGCAGCCGTTTATTCTGTCTAAGTTGGCGATTGCACTGTCGGTCAGAGCAGGACAACTTCAAGCTGTTGACTTTATGACGGATAATAATGGTCTGGAACTGAGCCGACAGGTCATCTTCGGTGAGCACGATTTGTTGTTTAAATCCCTTATCATTAACAATGAAGGTAAGGTGGTTCGGGAGGATGACTATTTTCCTAGCTTGGTAAAGGCGCATTTGGACCGGGGAGCAAAGCTTCTTGAGAATGAGAAACGGTACAGCAAGGATTTTTATAACCACCTGTGCCATCTGGATGACAATATCTAAAGGAGGTTTCCATGGATTATCCAAAGGTCAAAGTCTGTTTAGACACATCAGAAGATAACCTAATAGATGAACTGTATACGCCTTGTCTAAAGTGGGCTGAACGCTTTGACCGAGGAGTCGGCTACTTCACAACGGGGTGGCTCACATACAATGTCGCAGGATTGTCCGATTTCGCCTCTCATGGAGGAAAAATGCGCTTGATCACAAGCCCTATTCTTTCTGCAGAGGATACAGATGCCATTATTAAAGCAGAGAGTCAGGACGGAGGTGCTTTCCGGCGGCTTGAGGCTGCGCTTCTCAACAGTGTTGAAACACTTCGGCAAGAGATGGCGGGCGATATCATCAATGCGTTCTCTTGGATGCTGTATGATGGAATTATTGATATGCGTTTTGCAATCCCCTGCCAGAAGCTTGAGGAGGGGAGTTTTCACGACAAGTTTGGCATTTTCTACAAGGGCACGGATGCTCTATCGTTCTCCGGTTCAATTAACGACAGTAAGCGCGGATTTCAGAATTATGAAAGCATCAAGGTTTTCAAAACGTGGGCTGGTACGCAGGAGTATGTTAATGCGGATACCTCTCGCTTCGAGAAAATCTGGAATCGAAGAGACCGGAATCTTAAAATGTTTACCGTTCCGCAAGCGATTAAAGACAAGATTTTTGAGCTGCGAACAACGGACAGACCCTACTCGTTACCTGCTGGTTCAAGTAAATGGGCACATCAAGATGAAGCCGTAAAAACCTTTTTGGAAAAGGAACACGGTATTCTGGCGATGGCAACCGGAACAGGTAAGACGATGGCGGCAATGAAGATCATCGACAAGCTGTTTGACAGCGGGGATATCCGTCGCGTTGTGCTTACTATGTATGGAAACGATTTGCTGGATCAGTGGGCGATTCAGATTCGCAGGAATTACAAGAACAAACAAATCCATTATCACTATGCGGCTCAGAAGATGATGAAGGATTTTGTGATGCATCCAGATAATTCTATCTTAATCCTTTCCCGCGATTCCAAAAATTTATCCAGATTGCTGGATTTGTTTGATCGTCTTCCGGGGGATTATCGCAATGATACGCTGTTTGTATTTGATGAGGTACATGGAACTGGGTCGAATACTTTTGTCGAAAATCTTTCGGGCAGGATTTCTCCATATCGATATCGTCTTGGTTTGAGTGCTACACCAGAACGCGAGTATGATCAGGCGGGAAATGATTTTTTGTTGAATGAAATCGGAGAAGTGATTTTTGAGTTTACATTGCAGGATGCCATTCGAAAGGGGGGGTTGTGTGAATTCGATTATATTCCTCTGCCCTATGTCCTTACAGAAGAAGAAAAGCTCCAGAAGCACAGGATTATTGCAGCGTTCAGCGCCCAAAAGGAAAGTGGGGCATCGGTAGATGAAAGGGACATGTTTACGCAGCTGGCACTTGTGAATAAAACTGCTGTTGACAAGTTGGAGAAGTTTGAAACTCTGATTTCGCAGCGGCCAGAATTATTAAGGAGGTGTATCATTTTCGTCCAGACTATGGAGTACGGCGCAAAACTTCAAGAGATCCTTGTTAGACACAGCGATAAATATCATACCTACTATGCTGATGATGAGAAAACAAATTTAGAGAATTTTGCGGCTGGAAAAATTGAATGCCTTCTGACGTGCAAAAAGTTATCTGAAGGAATTGATATCAGTAGTACTACGAATATCATCCTATTTTCTTCTGACCGCTCAAGACTTGTGACAACGCAGAGAATCGGACGTGCTTTGCGCTGGGATGAGAACAATCCAGAAAAGAAGGCAACTGTTGTGGACTTTGTAATTGAGGATTCCGAAAAGAACGACCACAATGCCGATGCTGTCCGTGCAGAATGGCTCACAGAACTTTCAAAGACAAGGAGAGGCGACGATGAGAAATAAGACAATTGAAAGCACGATTGATTTTGTTGTCAACGCATCGAATACCTCATCTGACTTCAAAGTGGCGTTTCGACAATATATAAAGAATAAGTTTGAGGACAATGCCAAAGAGAGTGATTTGAAACGGATACTCATGCTGATTGAGGATGATGAGGAGGATATTTAGGCATGAAGATGACGATCCTCGGAATCGAATATAAGAATATTCGAAAGATTACCACTCTGAAGCTTCCGTTTACAAAATCCGATGGGACTGTAATTAGCCACAGCTTTGTCATGATGGCAAATGGTACCGGCAAGACGACCACCATGGACCTTATTAAAGGACTCTTTGATGGAACGGCAGCTGGCTGGACTGCATCCAAGGTGCGCTCCTTTGCACCTACACTGACGGAAGCGGATACCGGCGAATTCAGTATCGCTGTCAAATTTGATGATAGACAGTATAAGTACTTCCTTTCCATGAATTACAAAGATGGAACGGTGCAGGTGGAAACCTCTGCTCCCCCAAAAGGGCGCGAAGCTGGGCTGCGTTTACCAGAGTCGATTCGCGGCATTTTTACGCCTGAGTTTGTCAGACGATTTGTATTTGATGGTGAACAGGCGGCCAAGTCTATGGATAGCTCCTCTAATGAAGCGGATGAGACGATCCGTTATCTATACCGCCTCGATGAATTGGATGAGATTTTAGCTGCCAACCAGAGAATCCTTGCCGAAATTCAAAACGCAGAGGGAAAGCGCGGAACGTCCAGTTCACTTAGTAATTTGCGTACCCGGCAGAGTGACATTGATGCTATTCGGACTAAATTGAGAGGGCGATGTGAAAGCCTTCGCCAAGAGATTGCTGAACTTGAAGCTGAAAAGGCAAAGAAAGAAGAACAGCGCCAAGAGCTGGATAAGAGCTATGAAAAGCTGAATCAGGAGAAAAATGATATTCTTAAGGAGCAGCAGAAAAACCGCGGTGAAGTTGATGTAAAGATTACCTCCATTCTAGGGATGATAAAATCGCCCTATCTGTTGAGCGAAAGCCTTTGCACAAGGATGTTTGAATTGGGCAATAGCATGAGGAAACTCCAGTTGCCCAAAACGATTGCCAAAGATTTTTTTACGGAGTTGGCTTCTGAAGGGTGTTGTATCTGCGGTAGGTGTATTGGTGAACAGGAGCGGACGGCGATCTTGACGCGTGCTGAGCAGTATTTGGGGAGTGACCAGCAGTCCGTTCTCAATACAATCAAGAGCAGTTTGAAGGATAGCGTTTATGACGAACGCCTGAAAAAGGAGTTTGAAGAACTTGAGGAGCTGAGAGATCAGGCCAATCGCCTCGATGCCAGATTTAAGACAAACGAGGAGAAGCTTATTCAGGCTGGAGGCGAAAGGGCAAGGGAGCTGCAGGAGCGAAGCGAGGAACTTATGGAGCTTATTGGGAAAGCTCGTAATGAACTTGAGCGTATTGAATCTAAGGATGAAAATGATGAATCTCTGACAGAGGAAAACAATCTTTACAAGGCGGACCAAAAGTTTAGGTACTATGAGCAGGAAATTGCGAAAGCGACAAGGACAAATACTGCTCTGCGCAAAAAAGAGTTAGTTGAATTTTTAGTGAATGAGATCAAGCGGCAGGTTACCACAGCGTTGAAGCAGGAAATCATCAGAAAGACCAACGAGAAGCTTCGCCGTGTTATTGTTGATGACTATGTGGAAATCGAGAGCATTGATAGGTACATAAAGCTGAAAGGCAGGGATGGCGCCAGCGAAGGCCAGACGCTTAGTATTGCCTATTGTTTCTTAGGGACTCTTTTTGAAGATTCTGAACTGGAATTTCCCTTTGTTATCGACTCGCCTACCGGCAAGATGGACTTCGAAAAAAGGCAAGCTGTTGCGGATGTCATTCCTTTGGTGTTCAATCAGATGATTGCCTTTGTTCAGTCGGCGGAAGTGGAGCGTTTTGCGGACAGATTCTATAAAAACTCGGATTCACAGTATCTTACGGTTGTAGCTTCACCCCAAGATCAGTCTGTGGTTGTTCACGAAGGAATTGAGTTCTTTGATTCTTATCAAAGAGAGCACAAAGGAGATGAAAAGTAGTGCATTTTAAGATAGCGAAAAGCGCCCAGAGCTACTTTAACAGCATTATGAATCTCGAAGGCTCCCATGCGGCGGAGGATAAGAATAAATTTATCCAGTTTGATGTGTATTACTGTTGTGCGTTGATTGGTATGGCTGCGGGTCAGATTGATGAGGAAACCGCTGAACTCAGGGATCTTGTGGACAAGTACCCCGTTCAGTACCGCGACTGCAAAGCACAGATTGCGGGGCTGTTGGTGGCGTCTGAGGCAAAGCGGCTGGGCATTGATACACAGAGTCCGAAGCTGGAACGAATTATGTTACAATATCTGAGCAATAGTGATACACTCCTATCTGAGGACGGTATTAAAACTCTGAATGCGTATGCCTTGAAGGGGTATCGCCTGATTACGGACTATCCATTGTTTGACAAGCCTACGTCTCGTGAAGAGTTCTTGGACGCATTTAATGCAGCCATACAATATTACGAGAAGAAAGATTAGGAGGTGAACTGATTGAGAAACACCATTGATCCCAGCTACACAACTATCGGGATGCTTTTTGAAAAGAACTTCCTGTTCGAGGTTCCCAAGTACCAGCGATACTATTCTTGGGAGGATGAGCAGGTTGATGATTTCATAAAAGATGTGAATGGCATCTATCTTCACGATACGTCGGAGAATGCCATTGAGCACTTTTTTGGGGGCATTGTAGCTGTTGAGAAAAAGATTCCTGGTTCTAACCGTCAGCAGAGAGAGCTGATTGACGGGCAGCAGAGGATAACAACAACCCTTTTGCTGATTATTGCGTTGATTCGTAAGTATGAGATGCTGAAGGATGCATCTCATAGCACGTTGATCGACAATAGAGTCCATAAGCTGCGACAGAAGTATCTTTTTTACGATGATGAAATCAACCGTGAGCCACTTACAGTGCAAAAGCTTGTGTTATCCAAAGCGGACAAGCGGTATTTTGAGGACTTGATTGAGGCGCGGGAATGCATTGAACAGAGAGACTCCCACAAAAGGATCAACCGGGCATTTAAAAAGCTTGAGAAGTTTGTTGCCAGCGTTGTTGACGCTGGGACTACTGTCGATGCCAAGATAGACACGTTGGCCAAAATCGAAAATATTGTACATAACAACTGCACGATTATTTTCATTGACTCCAAAACGCGAGAGTCGGCGTACAAGCTTTTCCAAGTTTTGAATGACCGAGGTGCCGGCCTGACCGAGGGTGACTTGCTGAAATCAAAAACACTTGAAGTGTTGGAGAAGCATTTCGATATTAAACAGAATGCTGTCCAAGATGCATGGGATGAAATTTTGCAGGATGAACCGAAACAGATCGAGCAGTTTTTACGGTATTACTATGCTTCAGCGCGCGGCAGCAGAGTTGGAAGAGCATCTCTCTATGATGATTTTTTGAAGCAGTTTTTCCCGGACATTGTTGATATTGATGATGTTATAGATGAGGCAACTGCTACAAAAATTGTAGATACTGTAGAACAGATTTTGAGAGAAATTCGTACATACCGTAAACTGACAGCAGGTGACTGGCCCTATGACGTTGGCCAACCATTGACGGATTGGGATCGCAAGCGGCTTGATGTGCTAATTCGCTTCTTGGATTTTGATATTGCGTATCCTCTTTTGTTGGCTGCGGTGCAACTCAAGCAAAAAGATTTTGCGGAGTTGGTTCACATGCTTGAAAGATTTATGTTCAGACATAAGAGCGTGTGCAACTTGGGACACCAAAAATTGAGTGAGTTATATATGCAGGAGGCGGTAAAAATCAGGGGAGATCCTGGGAACTACCGGCTGACAGGTTTGCGTACGACACTCAAAGAGTATATTGAAAACGAATGTACGGATGCCGTATTCAAGGTTGGGCTTTCGAACCTCAAGTATCGAACAAATGGAGGCAATAAAATTTTGCGTTATTTGTTCAGCACTTTAGATGAGCATATGGAATGGTGCCGAAGGGGTGCAATTGGAATACCGGCCCCACAAAAGGGAACTGTTATCAACTATGATAATGTAACGATAGAGCATATTGCTTCGCAATCTCCGGGTGCTGCAATTCCGGGGTTCACAAGTGAAAATATTCATAAGCTCAGTAATCTGACACTTCTTACCACTGTAGAGAATGATCGGGCTAAGAATAAAGCTTATACCGCGAAGAAGGAGATCTATCTTGTTTCTGAGTATACCATCAACGAGTATTTTGAAGGTGTCGATGATTGGAGTGTGGAAAGTGCAGAAGCTTGGGAACGATACCTTCAAGAAATGGCCTGCAAGGTTTTTGTTGTTTGATGGCATTGCCCAAATGGTGATAAAAGATAACGGTGAGAAGCGTTGATAAAAGAGTGACGGTTAGACCTCCGAAAACCGACTGATAAACTGCTGTTATCATGATACCGTCAAAAGGAGCTAAGACTGACAAGTCTTGGCTCCTTGCGTAGATGTGGATGTCTCAGAGGTTTTTGAGGAACGTCGCTTATTCTGTGCAAATAGGCTTGTTGGCTGTGATTAGGTTGTTTAGCGGTTTCGATAGACATTTTTGTGGGATGAGTTGCTCGACTTCAAACAGCTGTTCAGGGGCATCTATTGCCGCTTGCTTATCCCAGATCTGGGAACATCATATGATTTCCGGAGGCAATCCAACAGGAGTAATGGATTTTTTTATGAACAATCCAAACGTGTATGTGCAGAAAAGGGGGGAGGGAGAGTGTACGTTATCTGTTTTGGAGATTCTAACACCTATGGCTACGACCCTCGTTCTTGGCTTGGTGGAAGGTATGATGCCAGCAGCCGCTGGACGGATATCGTGGCTGCGGAAACTGGCTGGACGGTTTGCAACATGGGGCAGAATGGGCGGGAGATTCCTACAACTGCTCCTACTTTTCCAGAGGACAC
>JAAWCE010000032.1 GCA_022793065.1 Lachnospiraceae bacterium | reverse complement strand
TGATTGATCAATTGGACGAGAAATTGCCATTTTCTTTTGAGGATTGTAGTATTACAGAGTTACAGCCCCTTCTCTCTGCGCTAAACGCCAAAAAGAATGCAGCCCAAAAAGGAAAGGTCAATGAGTGGCAGCGCTATTATGAAATGACCTGCGAGAAGGATCTGAAAGAGCTTTCCTTGACAGCGTTCGACTTTGGTTGGCAGCTATATTTGGAAATTGAGTTGGGATGGCTGCTTCATGAAGAAAGCAGTGGTGAATAAAATGGACGATGAGCAAAAAACTGTTCCGCCGACAGAGCAAGAGCTTCCGGAAAAACTAAACACCATCCTGGAAGATGAGGTAACGGTCTATGAGGAGAAAGTCCCGGCAACACAAGAGGATGAAGATTACGTCTACGTCTATCGTGGCGAAGCATTGAATGAAGCGGAGCTGTTTCAACTATCCGCTAGAGAAGACGTGAGAACAGTTTTGATTGCGGGTCCCCAACATAGTGGCAAAACAACGTTGGCCGTGATGTTGTACTATTTATTTCAGGAGGGATATAACCAGGCCCTACGCTTTGGCGGTTCACTGACGATAGAGGGTTTTAGAAAGCGCTCAGAAAAAATGCTTTTATCCTCCGGAGAGACAGAACCGATTTTTGATCGTACTTTACTTGGAGAGCAAAATAAGTATCTCCATTTGACTTTAGCAGATGCAGATGGTCAAAAAAGCAATTTGATTTTGACAGACATTTCTGGAGAGAAGTTCACGCCGGAATACAAGGAAGAACTGGGTGAGTTATATAGCGACTATGAGAACGTGATCTTAACTATGGATGGGGAAAAATTAGCAGATCCCATGCAAAGACAACATGAGATATTGTTGGCTAAACAACTGCTGAAGAACCTGCTAAAATCTCAAGTGTTGACCAAACATTCAAAGTTACAGATTATTTGTACAAAGCAGGATCTCATGGAAGGAACGAGTGAGCAATCGGAAGCCACAATCCAATATCTGGAGAAAAAGAAGAATAGCTTGCAGGCAGAATACACAGAAGAAGTTTCTTCCTTGGAGTTCTGCATGATTTCCGCGTTAAAGCTCCATGACAAGGATGCTCAGGAAAAGCTTGAACAGATTATGCTGAAGTGTCTGGAGGGCGGGAAAAATGAGACTATTACTCTACCTGAAGAGCCAAAGTTGCTGCGTTATTTTGATAAATTCAAGGTGAGGGGATGAAGCTTGTGGAAGAACGTACCTGCTTTATGATCGGGATGCCATCAAGCGGAAAGACAACCTATTTGGTTTCCCTGGCCAATATACTCATATCTGGTGAGCAAACAACTCTGCTGAGTCTTAAGAACAGTGATACCTTGGAAGGAATGGAAAACATCCAGGATGAAATTGAGAATTTTAACCGGTTCCAGAAAGTGGGGCGGACTGTTAGAACAGTAGGAGGCTGGGTAAAGATACCCTTATTTGACGGGCAAGGTAAGAAAACCTGGCTGCGCATCCCTGATCTGTCTGGGGAGATTTTTGTGGACTTGATCTGGGATCGACGGCTGAAAAAAGATGTTGTCACTCATCTACAGACGGCGGATATGTTACTGTTTTTCCTCAACATTGATACAATGGCAAAAGACCAGCGAATTCCACTAGGAGAGAAAGTTGCTTTGAAAATCATTGAAGAGAAATATAGCGAAGAAGTGATTAAATCTGGAAAAACCCGTTCGGCGGAGATTGACACAGACAGAAAAAAGCGAGTGACTCAGGCGGATATAGTAGAGCTGTTGCAATGCGTGCTCTACCTTACCAGGAAACAAATCAGGGTAAAGTTTGTTATTTCGGCGTGGGACTCGATTGAAAAGCAACTAGAACCAGAGAACCAGGTGCCGGAAAAGTGCATGGAAAAATTTCTGCCCTTACTTTTACAGTTTCTCCGTTCCAATCCAGACCGAATCGATGGTGAGATTTGGGGTGTCAGTGCCCAAGGTTTCGATTTTACTAATCAGGAAGAATTGGAGAAATGGAAAATGGATGATATCTGGGAGCATTCCAGGATAATCACTCCTGCAGGAGAAGAAACTCATGATTTAACCAGACTGCTTTTTATGAATTGAGATGGGTAGCCATATGGGAAAAACAATCTATGCCGAGCAGGTCCTGCACGGATATGCAAATGGACATCAGTTACTAGCATCATCTTATGTGCTGGAGTTGTCTGACCGGAAGAAGATGGATGAACTGAGCGACCTCAGCGGACGGCATAATGGCGAGGATTTTATCGATTATTACACAGGATATCCCATTGAGGAAGGAAAAAGTATGTAATTTCCAAGACGTGGTATGCCCATGAAATGATGCGGCCTGGCTGTGTTTGGACGCACTCTCTTATTTTCAGTACAGAGGAATTGCGCCAACTTTCGGATATTTCGAGGCTTATAGACAGCTTCTGCCGTCCTACTAATTTGGACTATGAGGTGTATACACACCCTGTTACCTTTTTCATCGGGGAAGAAAAGAACTTCCCTTCCTATAATATACAGTGGCTTCAATACGAAATCTTTACCGTTTGTTCATCCGCAACACCAAAGTGTGTCTCGGTAGACACAGGTTCCACTCGACTTGAAAACGAGCTTTTTATGGTATTGTGCGGTCTTCCTCCAGAGATTTTGAGAACATTTACATTTTGCACCATGTCCTATGATGTTAGGCGATACGGAGATAGTCTGTTTCAATATCAAATTTTTTCGGAAACTGAGCGCAATAGGTTATCGAGATATTACTCCCCATCTCAGATTTGCCAAGACCCGCGCTCCATTAAAAAATATCCCTATTGGATTCAATGCTATATGCAGTCCCTATTGCAGGATAAACTGGAGTCCTTGTATGGTTTTATGCAACAGTATGGGGCGGACAATGTGACTTTGGAGTGTTTTAGTCCATTTGCTAGACTTTATTTCGCACTGACTGGTGAAGCGGAAATTTCATTGGGAGAGTATATTAATTCCATGGATGTACTATTTCCTTCAAATCAGTCAATCTCACAAAAAACTGCGGAGCTGATATTGGACGACCAATTTATCCCGAAGTCTTTTACAAATCAGGAATATCAGATTCTGGAGATTATTGAAATGAAATCTCTATTTTTGCAAAAATCTCATCAAAAGACGCTAGGAAATAAAATTATACGTAATACTCCGGAAAAAATATATCCTTATTTAAAACGTTACATTTCTGGTGAGTTACCGCCTCGTATTTGCGACTACTTGGAGGATATCATTCAATCGATTTCCCCTAATGTTTTGCGGGAAGTAAGTAACATGGATCGCAATATATGTTTCGTACTGATTCGCAAGAATCCTGAATTGTTGCTCTGTCCCGATATATGGCGGCAGACAAAAGACTTTCAACAGGATATGGTCTATGCAATTAACCAGAGCCTAGAGTTGGAGAAACTTGAGAAATTGCTTGTCATTGTTCTGCGAGTTGATACCGAGAATATCGCAGAGGACTTTTATCGAGTTTTTGGAGATCAACTGTTTCCCGCTCTGTACGGAGCTTTACGCCATGGCAATTTGCCACGAAAGGAAAGATTAAGTTGCTGGACGCCCATCCTACTTAGAAAGCCAAGGTTGCTGATTGAAGAGATTCTAGCTCTGCCCAATGTGGAATGGCGACGGGAGCTGTTTTTGCAACTTAACATGAACACTGATGGATTGGCGCAAAACGTGAGGAAGAGTGTGTGGCTAAGGCTATACCGTGAATTTTTCGCAGTAGGGCTGTCTGGCAAAAATAGAATTGATATAGCTATTCAATTTCTCCCTGCGATCTTCTGTACAAATTATCATTTTGAGGATGGGTTTATACAAAATATAGTAGGAACCGTTTATCAGGAAGCAAAGACTAAGAAGAGTTTTGACGCATGGAATCGGTTTCAACACATTCTTCCCCAGGTTGAAGACTACCAGTCATGGGACAAATGTTTACGTATTCGTCGAGCGTTAGAAGAGCGAGGTTATCGAATATCGTTAGTGGAACCTCAAGAGTAAACTGTTGCCAGATGAAGTCCATAACGCAAATCAGTTTCAGGCAAATTTTAATCCCAAATTAGTGGACGCAATCCCCGGATTGCTCCACTAATTTTTGTTGAATACTCAGACGCTCCAATCCCTTGCACTGCAAGGGATTGGCCTCTGCATCTTTTTCCCCCACACAAGGAATGTTAAGTTGACGGAATTATCTATTAAAAAGTTGCAAAAATTAGAAAAACAATAAGTTTTCAACATAATTTGCATGATTTTGGTTTTGCTTATTTTTTGGACTTTTTCAGGATATCCTGCATGACCAATGGAGTAAAATCACACTCATCGTTTATTAGATAATTTAATCATGTGTACTCATGAGCAGCCAAAAGCTGCTCATTTTTATATATTTGCTATACAGATTGAAATTTTGGGAGGAATATGATATCATGGAATTGACAAGAAGTGACAAAATCAAGGCGGGCTTGCAAAGGAGCTTCCAGAGCGGCAAATCAGCCAAAGCATCCATCGTATGTTATGGGTACAGAGTAGACTCCAAAGGCAAGCTTCAGACCTATTCTGCGGAGGCCGCTCATGTGCTTTACATTTTTGAGAGGTTTGCCGCTGGTGACAGCCTTGGGAAAATATCCGATGCACTGTTTTTGATGGATATTCCCTCACCTACCGGAAAGGAAATCTGGAGCAAAGAAACCATTTCGAAAATCCTTAGCAATGAAAAATACACCGGAGATGTTACTTTGGGTAAGACCCAGGTTAAAAATGGTGTACAAATCAAAACCATCGGCCTTTCAACCAAGACTACTTTAACGAACCATCATCCTGCGATCATTTCAAAGGAACTGTTCGATTCCGTTCAAAAAGAAAAGAGCCGCAGGCATCGTTTGCGCGAGAGATAGAAAAATGTGAAAAGGGGCCATATGGGTACTGTCAAAATGATACCCCCCAAAGCCAATTTCTCACCGAAATCGAAATTAAGGGTAGCGGCATATTGCCGGGTCAGCACTAATGCCGCTGAACAACTGTCAAGTCTGGCAATGCAGGAACAATATTACGAGAAACATATAAAGCAAAACCCAGACTGGATTTTTGCGGGAGTATATTCCGACGTTGGCAG
>JAAWCE010000111.1 GCA_022793065.1 Lachnospiraceae bacterium | reverse complement strand
TTCGAGCCCTATAGGTCCCATTTTTATGAAAGAAAAATATGTATGTTGCCGATGTGGCTCAATTGGCAGAGCAGCTGATTTGTAATCAGCAGGTTATCGGTTCGAGTCCGATCATCGGCTTTATGGATGGATTCCCGAGTGGCCAAAGGGAGCAGACTGTAAATCTGTTGCTTTATAGCTTCGGTGGTTCGAATCCACCTCCATCCATTTGTTTTCCAGGTATATTTCATAGTTTGGAAGCATATATTATATTAATTAGATATCGCGGGGTGGAGCAGTCTGGAAGCTCGTCGGGCTCATAACCCGAAGGTCATAGGTTCAAATCCTGTCCCCGCTACTTCAGGTCTTAAGAGATAATGTCTTTTAAAGATCGCAAATGCCCAGATAGCTCAGTTGGTAGAGCAGAGGACTGAAAATCCTCGTGTCACTGGTTCGATTCCGGTTCTGGGCATTTTATTTGGAAATAAAAGGACGCACTAAATGGTATAATTTATGCCTTTGGTGCTATTTTTTTGTGTTTAATTATGTTATAATTATATTGCTTATTTGTATAAATAGAGTGCTGGGATTCCTTTGAAAAGTAACTTAACTGGATGAATTGTTTCAGAAAGATTAGGACGAAGATGGAGCCCATAGTTAAGAACTGGAAAATTTTGTTGATGGAGTTGGAAGATGAAACATAAGAAAAGAACTATTATTTTAGGCGGATTGTTTAGTTTAGCTTTGATTATTTTGGCTGTGATATATTACAAAGGAGTAATGTTTTACCAAGTACATTTTTTGCCCAATACCTATATTAACGGTGTGGATTGTAGTGATTTGGAGGCGGAGACGGTTATTACAATGCTGGATACCCGCATGGAACAATATGTGCTGGATGTAACCGGGCGTGACTATAAGGAGGGAAATACAAAAGTAGTATTGGGAAAAATTTTACCGGAAGATATTCAGCTTAAATTTGCAGGCACAAGGGAAGCGGTTTTGTCATTTTTAGAACAACAGGAGGCTTATAAGTGGTTTCAAAAATATAGTAATCAGAAGATGACATATACCTTTGAACAGAGTATAAATTTTAATGAAGAATTATTGGAAAATATAGTAAAATCCTGGGATGCCTGTCAAAAAGAAAATATGCAAAAGCCAGAAGATGCGTATATCAGCCAGTATCAGGAGACATGGAATCGCTATGAAGTAGTTGATGAAACCATTGGAACCGAGTTTGATGTGGATGTGGTGATTGAATTGATTGGGGATGCTGTCAGAAATCAGGAAGTGTTATTGGATATTGAAGCACTAAACTGTTATGAGGAAGCATCTGTGCGGGCGGATAATGAGGTATTGACAGGGGCAGTAGAGACAGCGAATAAGTGGTTGTCAACTTGTGTTACATATGATTGGAATGGAACAGAGGTAAAATTAGATTTTAATATTTTAAAAGATTGGGTATCTCTGGAAAGAAATATTCCTGTGCTGGATGTGGAAGCTGTGAGACAATTTGTTAAAAAACAGGCGGCGGCATATGATACTTATGGTAAAAAAAGAAGCTTTACAACGGCTTTGGGTGTGGAGTTAATGCTGCCAAGCGGCTATTATGGGTGGAAGACTGATACGGAAGCTGAGACAGAAGAATTGATTCAACTCATTTATGAGGGAGCTGCTGTGCAGAAGGAACCTAAATATAGCAGTGTGGCACAAAAAAAAGGAAGCAGTGATATTGGCAATTCTTATGTGGAAGCAGACTTGACCCACCAGCACTTATATTTGTATCAAAATGGCGCTATTGTTTTAGAGACAGATTTTGTGTCTGGCGATATGACTTCAAAACCAGGGAATGTAACTCCGGAAGGGGTATTTGGAGTGGCATATAAGACTACGAATGCAATACTTCGAGGGGAAGATTATAGGACGCCGGTTAATTATTGGATGCCTTATTATGGAAATTATGGTATGCACGATGCAACATGGAGAAATGAGTTTGGCGGGGATATTTATATAACCAATGGTTCTCATGGATGTATTAACCTTCCTTTGGATAAAGCTGCACAGATATATAAAGCTGTCTTTGCAGGATTCCCTGTAATCTGTTATTATTATGAGGTGGATCCACTTGCAAATCAGAATGAAGGAGTGGATGATAACGTCGGGGAAAATGATATTATCGGTGAGGAGAACTGGGATGAAGACGTGGAAGATGAGCCAGAAAATTCGGAAGAAGAGGAAGAAAGTTATGAAGATGGAGAAGAAGAGCAGGTAGAAGATCAGGAAGAAATAGAAGGGTAAGAAAAATAAAGGGAAGAGGATACGGTGAAAAATATATTTTTCACAGGCAAATTTGTGCTTGCGCCCAAATTCGCGGGCTAAGCAAGAATGGGGGAGTATTATGAAAAGAACACTTACAAGGCGCTCGGAGCGGCAGGCAAGAAAATGGAGGAAAAAGATGGAGCGTTTCCGTGAGATACAAAAAGAGATTGAAACAGAAGCTTCTGATATTTTGCAATCCTCCAATTTCCGTAAGATGAAAGAGTACCTTCAGCATGGAAATGTGACTGTGAATACACATGTGATGACGGTGGCAAGGTGCAGTGTGGCGCTTACTGACGTATTGCATATTCCCTGCAGCCGCAAGGAATTGATTAGGGGGGCTTTGCTTCATGATTATTTTCTCTACGACTGGCATATTCCGGACAAAGAAAAACCTCACAGGCTGCATGGGTTTTATCATCCTGGAGTGGCGCTGAGAAATGCCGCAAGAGAATATGTGCTGACAGAGCGGGAGAAAAATATTATCAAAAGACATATGTGGCCGCTAACCATGGTGCCGCCCCGTTACAGGGAGGCGTGGATTGTCACAATGGCAGATAAGTGGTGTTCACTGTTAGAAACGTTACACATGCGTAAAGGACATGGTATTATTATTGAAAAGCTCAAATGATGATATAGCGAGTGGAGGACAAAATTGGAACATTTATTTGAAAAACTGGAACACTATGCTTCTAAGGATGTCTATCCATATCATATGCCGGGACATAAGCGGCGAAAGTGGGGTAATCTGCCGGAGGCATTGTACAAAATTGACATTACAGAAATAGAAGGATTTGATAATCTTCATCAGCCGGAAGGGGTGCTTCTGGAATTACAGAAAAGAGCGTCGTTTCTTTATGGCGCAGATGAGAGTTTCTATCTGGTCAATGGGAGTACCTGTGGAATTTTAAGTGCCATCAGCAGCGCAGTGCATGAGGGAGGACACCTTTTGATGGCCCGAAATTGTCATAAGTCGGCATACCAGGGAGTGTATTTGCGAAATTTAAAAGTCACATATCTCTATCCGCCCTGGCTGCCGGAATATGATATCTTTGACGTTGTTGCCCCAGAACAGATTGAGGAAGCGCTCGAAAAGGAATCGGACATAAATGCGGTACTGATGGTATCTCCTACGTATGAAGGGCGTATTTCGGACGTGGGCGCCATAGCGGAAATTGTTCATAAAAAAGGGATTCCATTGATTGTGGATGAAGCCCATGGGGCGCATTTAGGGTTGGCAGAGGGCGTTCATTTGAATAGTTGTCAACTGGGAGCAGACCTGGTAGTGCATAGCGTGCATAAGACGCTTCCGGCATTGACACAGACAGCGTTGCTTCATGTAAACGGTCCTTTGATAAACAGGGGACTTTTGAAGCGGTTTCTGCATATTTATCAATCCAGCAGTCCATCCTATCTATTGATGGCAAGTATTGACAATGCGCTGCAATATGTGGAACAAAGAGGGAACGAGAGCTTTCGGAAATTCCATAGATTGTATGGTAAAATGATGGAAGATTTGAAGGCATGTAAAAATTTAAAATTTCTTCCTCAAGAGGGAACAAAACAGGATGTGGGAAAGCTTATCATTTCGGTAAAAAATACGGAGTTTACCGGAAAACAACTTTATGATATCCTGTTGGAGAGGTATGGCTTGCAGGTGGAAATGGCATCGGGTACTTTTGTGCTTGCCATGTTTACTGTTAATGATGGGGAAGAGGCATATATACGAATGACGAAAGCACTATTAGAACTTGACAGCCAAATATCAATGAGTGATGTCCGGACAGGCGGGAAGAGGAAAAAAGGTATACTTTGGATGGAAGAAGCTGCCTGGGAGGGGAAAATTGTTTCATCCCAAGGAATTCCTTTGACAAGCGCGTGGGATGGCCATATAGAGCAGGTGAGTTTGGCGGAGGGGCCGGGGAAGTTTGCAGGTGAGTTTATCAATTTATATCCTCCGGGAATTCCGCTTGTAGTGCCTGGGGAATTTATTACAAAAAAGATATGTGACGATATTTTGGAAAGTGTAAGACAGGGATTGACGGTACAAGGAATCATAAAGAAAGATGATGTAAAGATTACGGAAAGGAATGTATATTTAAAAATACTAACTACCCCGTCAGATGTCACACAATAAATTGGAATGAGTTTATTTGCAGCATTATGAAAGATAATGCAGCACACTGTAGAATATGGTCAATAGACCAGGGAATGATAACAGACCTGTAAAGTGTGCAGTTAAGGATAAGGTAATACTAGAAAGTGAGGATATATTAAAATGAGAAAAACGAAGATTATATGTACAATTGGTCCGGCAAGCGAGAATGTAGCAACTTTGCGTGAAATGATGCTTGCGGGGATGAACGTGGCCAGATTTAATTTTTCCCACGGCACACATGAAGAGCAAAAAGGGAAGTTTGAGAAAGTGCTTCAAGCAAGGGATGAATTGGGGCTTTCTGTAGCTACGTTGTTGGATACCAAAGGGCCGGAAATTCGTTTGCGCAATTTTGAGGGAGGAAAGGCGGAATTGGTTCCGGGGCAGGAGTTCATTTTGACCACGGAAGAAATTTTGGGAACAAATCAAAAGGCAGCCATTTCCTATAAGGAACTGAAAAATGATATTGAACCTGGCACTACGATTTTGATCGATGATGGGTTGATTGAGATGACTGTGAAAGAAATCCGGGGAGAAGAGATTTTCTGTCAGGTGGTAAATGGAGGTTTTGTTTCTAACCATAAAGGCGTTAATGTGCCGGGAGCTGTTTTATCCATGCCATATATCAGTGAGGTGGACAGAGCGGATATTCTGTTTGGAATTGAATTGGGATATGATTTGCTGGCTGCTTCATTTGTCAGGTGCAAAGAGGATATCCTTGAGGTGCGTAAGATTTTAAAGGAACATAAGAGCAGTATGAAAATTATTGCCAAGATTGAGAATATGCAGGGAATTCAAAATTTGGAAGAGATTTTGGCAGTATCCGATGGTATTATGGTGGCAAGGGGAGATATGGGAGTTGAAATTCCATTGGAGGAAGTGCCCATTTTACAGAAAAAGATGATTAAGCTTGCCAATGCACAGGGAAAGCATGTCATTACTGCAACGCAGATGTTGGAATCAATGATAAAAAATCCCAGGCCTACCCGTGCGGAGACAACGGATATTGCCAATGCTATTTATGATGGCACTACGGGAATTATGTTGTCAGGAGAAAGTGCGGCGGGAAAATATCCGGTAGAAGCAGTCAGAACAATGGCGAAAATAGCAGAATGTGCCGAAAAAGATATTGATTATCGTTCCAGAATGTTAAGGAATACTCATGGCAAAGAAGGGGATATTACCACTGCCATTGCATATGCCACCTGCACGGCGGCTATGGATTTGAATGCTGCGGCAATTATTACAGTTACCATGTCAGGGTTTACTGCGGAAGCCATTGCCAGGTTTAAACCTAAATGTCCCATTATCGGTTGTACTGTCAGGGAAGAGGTCTATAGACAGATGAATTTGTTGTGGGGCGTAACGCCTTTGCGGCTGAAACAAGAGGATGAGACTGAGGAATTATTTGGAAGTGCAGTGGCTGAGGCAAAGAAGGCAGGGTATGTAAAGGAAGGCGACATTGTAGTGATTACGGCAGGGGTGCCTTTGGGGATTGCGGGAACTACCAATATGCTGCATGTGGTGACTGTGTAACAATACAAGAATTCTGAATGTTCCATTGACTATAAGGAGTACGGGTGAAGTATATGGGTAAGATTGTGTGTCTTATGGGAAAAAGTGCCGTGGGCAAGGATTCCGTGTATAAGAGATTGCTGGAGGATCAGGCGTTAGGGCTTAAAACCATTGTGCCCTATACCACCCGCCCAATCAGGGATGGAGAACGGGAAGGCGTGGAATATTATTTTACCAATGAAGCCGGATATAAGAAGTTCAGAACAGAGGGTAAAATAATTGAAGAAAGGTTATATCATACCATACTGGGGCCATGGCGTTACTTTACTGTGGATGATGGCCGGATAGAAGAGGGGATGAATTATCTTGTCATCGGAACATTGGAATCCTATCTGAAACTTCGGGATTATTTTGGCGTGGGAAGAGTGCTTCCGGTACTTCTGGAGGTGGATGACGGTATTCGGCTTCAGCGGGCTCTGGATAGAGAGCGTATGCAGGAACAGCCTAAATATGATGAATTATGCCGACGATTTCTGGCGGACAGCGAAGATTTTGCGCTGGAAAAAGTTATGGGGGCGGGAGTTTGTAGAAGCTTTATCAACATCCATTTGGAGAAATGTCTAAAGGAGATTCATGATTACATAAGGGGGCAGATAGATGGCGATTAAGATAGGTCAGGTGAGTCAGCCAGAGCCGGCACAGGTAGAGCAGACGCAGCCGGTGCAGCAGACTGATGGCAGCTTCAAATTTATGCTTGCCAGCCATATAGAAGAATCAGAGTTGCAGGCCAGGCTGCAGTCGCTGATGGAAGAAATTACCATGCAAGGCGACAGATTGGCCAAACGTCGTGATGTAAAGGATATGCGTCGTTATCGTGGGTTGGTAAAGCAATTTTTAAATGAGGTGGTAACGCGGTCCCATGCTTTTTCCAGAGAAAATTTTCTGGACAGAAGAGGACGGCATAGGGTGTATGGAATCATTCGATTGATTGATGAGAATCTGGATCAACTGGCGCAGGAATTGATGAAAGATGAGCAGGATCACATTGCCATATTGAGTAAAATTGGAGAAATCCGCGGGCTGTTGTTGGATATTTTTACGTGACAGTGTTTCACTAGAAAGGATAAAAGGATTTATTATGGCGAGATTTCAGGATATTATCGGGCAGGAACAGATAAAAGAGCATTTTCGGAATGCACTATCCACAGGCAAGGTGTCCCATGCGTATCTTATCAATGGAGAAAAATCTTCCGGAAAGGAATTTATAGCCAAAGTATTTGCTATGGCGCTGCAGTGCGAAAAGGGGGAAGCGGAACCATGTCAGGAATGTCATTCCTGTAAGCAGGCATTGTCGGACAATCATCCGGATATAATTAAGGTGGTTCACGAGAAACCCAATTCAATCAGTGTGGATGATATTAGAAAGCAGGTAAATGGGGATGTGGCGTTAAAGCCGTACAGCAGTGCCCGGAAGGTGTATTTCATTCCTGAGGCTGAAAAAATGACAGTACAGGCACAAAACGCTTTGCTGAAGACATTGGAAGAACCGCCATCTTACGCGGTAATTATATTGCTCACTTCCAATGTCAATACTTTGCTGCCCACCATACTGAGCCGGTGTGTGACGCTGCATATGAAACCAGTGCCGGACGCAGTGGTAAGGGATTATTTATGCAGACAGCTTCAGGTGCCGGACTATAAAGCGGAAGTATGCGCAGCATTTGCCAGGGGAAATATTGGAAAAGCAAAAGCGCTGGCTTCCAGTGAAGAGTTTGAGAATATTAAGTCGGATGCGCTGGCGCTGCTAAAATACATACAAGATATGGAATTAAATGAAATTATTGCCGCAGTAAAAAAAGCTTCGGAGTATAAACTGGAGATCAATGATTACCTGGATATATGCGCCATATGGTATCGGGACGCGCTATTGTTTAAGGCCACCAATGATGTAAATCATCTGGTGTTTCGGGATGAGATACAGGCATTGCGCAGGGCGGCAGAACGCAGCAGCTATGAGGGGATAGAAAAGATTATCAGAGCATTGGATACTGCGAAAAAGCGGTTGGACGCCAATGTAAATTTTGACCTCGTGATGGAACTTTTGATGCTGACAATTCAGGAGAATAGTTAGAGAGGCGGCATATTCCATTATTAACTATGGTTTTTTACGGGGAGATATGTTAGAATAGCAGCTATAGAAGTACAATGATAGTTTGGCGATGATACTGTGAGGTAGATAGATGATTAGAGTAATTGGAGTGAGATTTCGCACAGCGGGCAAAATTTATTTTTTTGATCCGTTGGAGTTTGATATAAATAAAAATGACCATGTTATTGTGGAGACAGCCAGAGGAATAGAGTTTGGAACCGTGGTTTCAGGAATTACGGAAGTGGATGACGAGAAGGTAGTTCAACCTTTGAAGCCCGTTCTGCGCATTGCAAATGAACGGGACAGGGAACAGGAGGCAACCAATAAAGAAAAAGAAAAGGAAGCTTTTAAGATTTGCCTGGAAAAGATTCAGGAACATGGGCTGGAAATGAAGCTGATAGATGCGGAATATACCTTTGATAATAATAAAGTATTATTTTATTTTACGGCGGATGGGCGTATTGACTTCAGGGAATTGGTAAAGGATTTGGCAAGTGTATTTAAGACCAGGATAGAGTTGCGGCAGATTGGAGTCAGGGATGAGACAAAGATTGTAGGAGGAATTGGCATATGCGGGCGGCCTTTGTGCTGTCATAGTTATTTGTCAGATTTTGTGCCTGTTTCGATTAAGATGGCGAAAGAGCAAAATCTATCTTTAAATCCAGCCAAAATTTCAGGGGTATGCGGCAGGCTTATGTGTTGCCTGAAAAATGAGGAAGAGACTTATGAAGAATTAAACAGGCGGCTTCCGAACATAGGGGATTATGTCACTACGGGGGACGGACTGAAAGGTGAAGTTCAAAGTGTTAATGTGCTTCGGCAGCTTGTAAAAGTGATTGTGAATGTGGGGGATGAAAAGGAAATAAAAGAATATGCCGTGGAGCAGTTACAGTTTCGGCATAAACGCAGTAAGAAGGAAAAAATGGAGCTTACCAAAGAAGAATTGGAAGAGCTGGAACGATTAGAGAAAGAAGAGCTGGAAAGCCGTGGAGCGGAAGCCGCCGCCGCACAGCATCAAGACAATAGAGGACGGCATGATAGAAGAAAGTTTCAGGACGGGCATCAGGATAACAGGCAGAGGGAAAATGATCAGCCATTTGATGGCGGAGAAACCGGTTCCCAACGTCAGAGCGGCAAATATAGACAAAATCGTAATCATCAGGACGGGAAAGATGCCCATAAAGACAGGGATCATAACAATGAGCAAAATGATTTGGGCGGGAATGATAATGCAAATACAGAAGGTATGCAAGGAGACAGGGAGGATGCCAATGCAGACAAATCTTTGTATGGAGTTGAAGTAAGTGCGGAAAGCTCCTTTCAAAGCAAGGAATATGCCGATACGGAAAGTGTCCCGGACAGCGGAAGGCATATGAAGGGAAGTGAATACGAAGACGACAGAAATCCTATCGAGGAAAATGAGACTCAGGACCATAGAACTCATGGCAGGGGAAATGAGCATCAGGATCATAGAACCCATGGAAGGGGAAATCAACATCAGGATGATAGAAACCATTCAAGGGGAAATGAATCTCAGGACGATAAAAAACATGCAAAAGGGAATGAGCGCCAGGATCATAGAAGTTATACCAAAGGAAATGAATTTCAGGACAATCGAAACCACACGAAGGGAAATGAACGTCAGGATAACAGAAGCTATGTAAATGGAAACGGGCGTCAGGATGGCAGATACCATCAAAACGGCAATTATCACAGGCGCCAGGAGCAATATGGCTATCAGGGCGGAAGAAACCGACATGAAAATAGGAACAGATATCATGCAAGAGGAAGACGGGAAGGACAGTCGGGAAGAAATGACAATCAAACTGAATCAGAATGAGCGCCTGGATGAGCTTCAGAGAAATGGCTATCACATTATCCAAAATCCGGGGAAATTTTGTTTTGGAATGGATGCGGTATTGCTTACTGGTTTTGCCCATGCCAGAGAAGAGGACAGGCTTTTGGATCTGGGTACGGGTACGGGCATTATTCCAATTCTTATGGAGGCAAAATATCATTGTTCGCATTTGACCGGTTTGGAAATTCAGCCTGAAAGCGCGGATATGGCGGCCAGGAGCGTAGCATTAAACGGATTGACCGAGAGAATAGATATTGTTACCGGAGATATAAAAGAAGCAGACCTTATTTTTCCGTCTGCTTCTTTTGATTGTATTACATGCAATCCTCCTTATATGATTGGCAGTCATGGAATTGTCAATCCTGAGGCTCCCAAAGCCATTGCGCGGCATGAGTTATGTTGTACTTTTGAAGATGTGGCGGAACAGACAGCGAAACTTTTGAAGCCGGGAGGGCATTTCTTTCTGGTACACAGACCTTTTCGCCTGGCTGAAATTATGACCACACTGGTACGATATAAGCTGGAACCAAAGCGTATGCAGCTTGTGTATCCTTATGTGGATAAAGAACCTAATATGGTTTTGCTGGAGGCTGTTCGAGGAGGAAAATCCAGGATGACCGTGGAGAAGCCCTTAATTGTGTATCGGGAACCAGGGGTGTATATGCCGGAAATTTATGACATATATGGTTACTGAAAGTAATGGATAGCAATGGTTGGGGATAGAAATCGGAGAATGAAATCATTTGTCATTTGAATGTGTAATGGTAAGACAAAAAGGAAAGCAGAAAGGGACAGATTATGGCAGGGATTTTATATTTGTGTGCCACCCCCATTGGAAATTTGCAGGATATGACGCCGAGAGTGGTGGAAACACTGAGGACAGTTGACTTAATTGCCGCAGAGGATACTCGAAATAGTATAAAGCTGTTAAATCATTTTGACATTCATACGCCCATGACAAGCTACCATGAATACAATAAGGTGGAAAAGGCGGAGCGTTTCATTGTACAACTGCAGGCAGGAAAGAATATTGCATTAATTACCGATGCGGGAACTCCGGCTATTTCGGACCCTGGAGAGGTGTTGGTGCGGATGTGTCACGAAAACAAGGTGCCAGTGACCAGTTTGCCAGGCGCCGCAGCCTGTATTACGGCATTGTCGCTGTCGGGTTTGTCCTCCAGAAGGTTTTGTTTTGAGGGATTTCTTCCGGCAGAAAAAAAAGAAAGAAGAGCAGTGCTGGAGGAATTGTCGGCGGAACTTCGCACAATGATTTTGTATGAGGCACCGCATCATTTGACGGGGACATTGGAGGAGTTATATCAACATCTGGGAAATCGGAAAATTACGCTGTGCAGGGAATTGACGAAAAAGTTTGAAACCATTATGCCAATGGATTTGGAGCGGGCATTGGCATTTTACAAAGAGAAAGAACCTAAGGGCGAATATGTTTTGGTGATCGAGGGAAAAAGTCGGAAAGCATTGCGGCAGGAAGAGATTGCGGCATGGGAGGCTATGGATATAGAAGAGCATATGGATTATTATGAACGGCAGGGGATGGACAGCAAGACGGCAATGAAACAAGTGGCAAAAGACAGAGGCGTTGGAAAAAGGGAGATATATGCGTACCTTCATGGCGGCGGACAACAATAAAGAGGGAAGTGCTGTTCAACTGGTATTTGCAATATCTTCTGAGAAAGTAAAAGAGAGGATGGAAATGGAAAATTAGTTGTAACATAATAGAGGAAAGTGGAATGGGAGGAAAAAATTGACTGAGGATATTTGTGATAGATGTGTTAATTATATATATGATGAGGCGTATGAATGTTATTGCTGTATGGTAAATCTGGATCAGGATGAGATGTATGGGTTCCTGTCCGGAACTCGTAGAGAGTGCCCCTATTTTCGACTTGACGATGAATATGGTGTAGTGAAGCATCAAATATAGGTGTTGAGTGAAAAATGTAATACTGGGAGGTGTAGTATGAAATTTGTGAAACAGATAGCTGTAATTTTCAGTATTTCTTTTATGGCGGAATTGATGGAATATTTGATTCCCCTTCCGGTGGCTGCCAGCGTTTACGGGTTGGTTCTTATGTTGATTGGGCTAATGTCGGGGATCATTCCACTGGAAAAGGTGGAAGGCGCTGCGGATTTTCTGGTGGAGATTATGCCAGTATTGTTTATTCCGCCCACAGTGAGTATTATGACAAGTTTTCAAGTATTGAGTCAGCTTTTGATTCCTATTACAGTAATATCTGTGGCGTCAACGGTTTTGGTTATGACAGTTACAGGCAGAGTATCTCAGGGAATTATGAGAAGGAGCCAAAAGAATCCCTCGGCAGCGTCTGTGCCGGAGGCCAACACGAAAAGGAAAAGAAAAAGTTAGGGAGAGAGAATGGAAATCATAAGAGAAGCTTTGATGCAGTCCGTATTTTTTGGAATGGTAATCAGTTTACTGTGCTACCAAATTGGTTTGGCGGTTCAAAAAAAGACCAAATTGGCAATTGCAAATCCTTTGCTATTGTCCGTAATTATAATCATTGGGATTTTGATGATTTTAGATATTGATTATGATTCTTACTATAACGGGGCAAAATATATTCAATATTTTTTGACGCCGGCAACGGTGAGTCTGGCCATTCCACTCTACAGACAGTTACGATATATTAAAAGGTATCCGTTGGCTGTTTTTGGTGGTATTGCATCGGGTGTGCTGATGGCCATGGGCAGTATTTTTGTGATGGCTTTGGCATTTGGGCTGACCCATGAGCAATATGTATCTTTATTGCCTAAGTCTATAACAACTGCCATTGGAATTGGAATCACAGAGAAAATGGGAGGAATGGTAAATATTACTATAATTGCTATTTGTATTACAGGCATTATGGGGAATATGGCGGCAGAAGGTATCTGCAGACTATTCCGGATACAGGAACCAGTGGCAAAGGGGCTCGCAATCGGTACGGCGGCGCATGCGTTGGGAACCACAAAGGCTATGGAGCTGGGGGAAGTGGAAGGTGCTATGAGCAGCCTTTCTATTGTGGTAGCCGGAATTCTGACAGTGATTACAGTATCCGTATTTGCTAATTTTATATAATTTGATGAAATTAACATAGTACAAAAAATGGTGAAATCATCCTGTCAATACAAAAGCATATTTTACTTTATAAAGGAGAACAATAACCTCGTACTAAAAATAAAGGAGGTTATGGATATGACTAGTATTTCTGAACTTGATTTGCAGAATTTGCGGCATTTAATCGGCGGATATGACACCACTCATTGCAAGATGCAAGAGTATGCAAAAGCGGCTACGGATTCTCAGGTAAAGCAGTTTTTTGAAAAAGGCGCAAAATGTGCTATGGAGAATAAGCAGCAGCTTATGAAATTTTTGCAGTAATGAAGTAAATGTCAGGATAAAATTTTTATGCCAACAGAGTAATGGTGCGATTTATGGAACTATAGGAATCCGCCAAAGCCGACGCCGGATGGGGATGTACGGTAATTACAATTAGGCATAAGAAAATAGATCCGGAGGGCTTTCTGGCAGATTTTAAAATAGCAAGATGAAGTACAAGGAGGTAGAATATGCAATTACAGGAAAAAACCATGGTTGCGGACACTCTGGCAGGAATCAACGGTGAGTTGATTCGTTATGCTGAGATGATTGCGCAGTCAGAAAATAAAGAGTTAAAGCAGACTTTAAAACAGTTCCGTAATGCCTGTGAGCAATCTCAGGAGGAATTGTATAATATTGCCAGGGAAAAATCTTATTATGTTCCGGCAAGCAAGGCAACGGATGAAGAGGTTGCACATGTAAAGCAATTGTTTACCCAGGGAACACTGTAGTAAGGAAGTATTTCTTTACGGCAAGAAAACAGAATTTCATCAGAATGGAAAGCACTGTCTCCTAAAATGGGGCAGTGCTTTTTTGACTTTGAATATTTTGGAGGATACCAGCACCAACTAAGATAAAATGAGTTTCCTTAGTGCTGCAATGAAATGAAGAAAAAAGTGGGGCTATGGCTGAAGCAGAAACAGTTGTGGAAAAGGTTTAAAGTAATGGAGCCATACATAGAATGGTAATACAATGGAAAATGAAAGGGGTCAATTATGGCATTTTTAGAAAAAGTGGGCGGGACATTGGCAGCCAAAGGGAAAGATGTGGCTGAAAAGGCTAAGATAATGGCAGAAGTAAGCCGTTTGAACGGGCAGATTAATACGCAGAAGAGTGTGGCCGAGAAACTTTATGTGGAAATCGGGAAGATGGTATGTGAGAAACGGGAGGATTGGAAGTCCATGGATGTAACCGTCCAACTGGAACAATTGGACGCAATACAGGTGGAAATAGCCGGTCTTCAGGAGAAACTGCTGCGTGTGAAAGGTGTCCGTCGATGCGATAGCTGTGGGTCGGAGGTTGACAGAAAGGTTGAGTTTTGTCCCAAGTGCGGTTCCGCGTTGGAAGTACTGACGGAAGAGGATGAGAAACTATGGGAAGATACGCAGGGAATGGACGGGGCATTGGAGAAAATACAGCAGGAAGCAGAAGCGGCACACTGCCCCCAATGTAATAAGGAAATGGAAGAGGGTATGATATTCTGTCCTTTCTGTGGTGAAAAATTGAAGTGAATCAATAAGAAATAATTGTTTGATATGCAGCCGTTTCTATTTTTCCGGCTGCATTGTTGTTTTTGACGGTGTTTCGGTACAAAAAAGGGGATTGATGGAGTGTGTTGTGGATAAAAGGCCGAGCTGAAACAGATTGTGTGGAATGGCCTGGAGAATTGATACATAAGATAGAGTAACCATATTGAGGCAGGAAATAAGAAATGTTAAATGTAATTTGGGCGGTTATGATTCTGTTGGCAGTAGTTTATGGGGCAATGACAGGGAATATGAGTGCTGTGACGGACGCGGCGCTGGACAGTGCAGGAGAGGCGATTTCTCTGTGTATTACCATGGCCGGAGTGGTAGCATTGTGGATGGGATTAATGGAGATAGCCAGTAAGGCAGGGCTCATTGAGAAGCTTACAAGAGGCATTTCTCCTTTTTTGAAATTTATGTTTCCGAGGATTCCCGCCGGACATCCGGCTGGGGAATACATAGCGACAAATATCATAGCTAATGTGATGGGGCTGGGCTGGGCGTGTACGCCGGCGGGGCTTTGAGTTATTATAATGACAGGTTGAAAAATCCATTGAGAAATCAAGGGTTTCCGCCGAATTTAGTCCTAATGAAAAAATGTAGTTTTGCATCAAAGCATTTCTGATTTTTCATTTGGACGGCGCCG
>JAAWCE010000106.1 GCA_022793065.1 Lachnospiraceae bacterium | reverse complement strand
TTCTTAATATATTCTAAAAGATACTTCCTCTGGCTGGTAATGCTGACACTTTCCTCTTGCCCTCCTCCACTTCTTTCAGGGTCAGTATCTTCTACAGAAATCCGTAGGTATATGGCTGTTTTTTTCTTCCCTTCCATATTAGTCCACCCTTTCGCTGTATGTGAATATCACTTCCACTCTCTTCCCAGGGTAAATATATATTTTGTCAATGAATGTCTCCATCAAATCTTTTGTCAATGTTTCTTTGTTTTTTAACCTTACAAGGGAGCGGATAGCCTTCAGGTAGTTTTCTCCCTGCCGTTCCAGGTTCTTTGTCCTCTTTTCATATTGCGCTTTCTGTTTTGCCAATTCCTCCAAACGCTCATCTTTCCATAAGCGATATTTTACATATTCCTCCTGGGTCATTTTTTCAGAACGATATTCCATGTACTTTCGGCCCTCTTCCTCTGAAAGCGCTTGGTTTTGCTTTTCTATCTGCCGCAGTTTCAAATATAGTTCCCGTGTCTTTTGCTGAATGAACACATGTCCCCATTCCACATAGTCTTTCTGCTTTTTCAGATGTGTAGAAAATTCTGTTTCAAACAGAGAAAATAAAACATTTTCCAACGCTATTTTAGAGATCCTGTTAGCGTTTGGACAGCGATCCGTTTTACTGCTGCCGCCAACCGAACAGAAATAACCATCCATGCGCCGCTTTCTTCCGTCCATACCTTCCTTAACATAACTGTGCCTTGTCATTTTCTTACCGCATACACCGCAGTATAACACTTTATCAAATATATTTTCCTCTATGGGACAATCTTCCGTATGGTGATTATGGCTAAGTGTCCGCTCCTTTATTTTTTCCTGAACCTGGACAACCTGTTCATGCAAAGAAGCATCTATAAGAGGCTCATGGGCGTCTTCTATCCTTACCCATTCTTTTTCCGGCTTCCATACCCTGTTTTGTTCCTTTTTCGCAGTGATGGCGCTTTTGCCCTGCACCAGCTTTCCGGAATAAATGTCATTTGTAATAATGCGCTGAATGCTGCCCCTGTTCCACCCATGATAAGGCGCTCCTGGCGGACAGTATGCCTCCCCGCTTTTCTTATAGATTGCCGGCGGCTGAATCCTTCTGGTGTTCAGGTAATCGGCCACCGCCTTACAGTTTTCCGTTTCCACGAATTTCCGGTAAATCATGCGGACAATCTCCGCTGTATTCCTGTCCGGGCGCAGCTTCCTAAGCCGCCCCTCCATATATGCCTCATACCCATAGGGCGGCGGGCCTCCCACATAAGAACCTTCCTCCCTACGCTGTTTCAAGGACAGTTTGGCCTTAGCGGAGAAGTCTTTCGCGTACATATCGTTTACCAGATTTTTTATCTCTGACGCTATCTGTCCTGTATGGCTGCCCTCAACCCCTGTGTCAAATCCGTCCGCAACCGCAATGAACCTGACCCCCAGAAAAGGGAATATCTTTTCTATGTAATTTCCAGCTTCCAGGTAATTCCTGCCAAATCTGGACAAGTCTTTTACAATCACACAGTTAATGTCCCCCAGCCGTATATCCTGCATCAGTCTTTGAAAAGCGTCCCGGTCAAAATTGGTTCCGGTTTTTCCCAGATCCCTATAGCGGCCAACCACCTCAATCCTATCCTTATGCTGTCGGTTCCAATCCTCCACATATTTCTCCGCAATCTCAATCTGTGTCTCAAGACTGTTATTTGGGCCCTCCGGGAATTCCCTTTTTTTCAGAGTTTGGTCTGAGGAAAGCCTGGCGTAAATCCCCGCTTTATAAGACTTCACCCCCTGCTGCTTCACCTGTCTGTCTCCTTGTATGGCTATGTCATTTTGGGAAACATGGATGCGTTTTGATGTTCTTGCCATATCAGACATCCCCTTCCGTTCTGGATGAGGTTAATCCTAATGCCTCTACATTCTCAGCCATTTCTACTCTTTTTGTTTCCTCTAATGCCTCCACTTTTTCAACTACGTCTACTCTTTTTCTCGCCCCCACCCTCTCCGCACTTCCAGCCAGTTCCCCTCTAATTTTCCTCAGAGTACTCCCCACATTTTCTTCAACTGTAAAATGCTGGTTTACATCTGCCATAGCCTTATAGCGGTCTTGAAAATAGAACACAATCTCCACCCTTTTCCCTTCGTATACCCTTATTTTTTTCACCATGCTGGCAAGGGTATGGCGGTCTATCTCTTTTAACTCCAAAGATGTCTGAAAAGACGCAAGACGTCTTGCGCTGAGTACTCCTGACCGCAACATTTCCCGCACAAGTTTCTCCTGCTTTTCCTCCGCTTCCAGCAAGGAATCCGCTTTCCGCCGGAATTCACTATGCAGCCGCTCAAATTCTTCTTTTGTAATGACACCTTTTCTCAAATCCTCATGCAGTCCCAGACATAGGTTATCATATCTATCCCGCTCCTTTTTCAGACGCGCAATTTCTTGACTGTAACTTACAACTGCCTCCAAATTGACCTGCTGCTCCCTGGCCCGTGAAAAAAGTTTCTCCTGTTCCATAAAGTCATTAGCGTATCGACGGACCACATCCCCCACAAGTCCCTTTAATACCCCTTCCTCCATACTGTGGCGGCTGCATCCTTCCCCACGGTTTTTTGTGGAACAGATATAATATACCTTTTCCGTTCCTTTATAACGGTTGACACGCCTTATCATCTGTTCCCCGCAATCCCCACAGAACAACAGCCCCATAAACGGACTGACTTCCTTTTTCTCCGGTCTCACACGCCCGTCTGCCTGTAACAGGTTTTGCACAATCCGGAAATCATCCTGGGATATCACCGGAGTGTGAACATTTTCCACCCTGATCCATTCCTCTTTGGGCTTCTCTATGTTTTTCTTTACTTTGTAGTTGATCCGTTCCGTCTTTCCCTGTACCATATGGCCCAAATAGACCTCATTGGTCAATATCCGCTTTACCGCTGGACTGCTCCAACCTGGGCTATTCCCGCCGAAAAAACCGCCCCGGTAATTCAAGTTCAGAGACTTCTTATATTCCTTTGGTGACAGGATATGAAGTTCATTCAGCTTCCTCGCAATGGCGGAAACTGCCATTCCCTGAATTTTCCAGGCAAAAATCCTGCGGACAATCCCAGCAGCGTAATCATCAACCAGAAGCTTATTCTTTTCTTCCTGAGATTTCCGATAACCGTATACCGCAAAGGGTGCAAGACACTCCCCGCTCCTGCGTTTCACCGCAAGCTGGCTTTTGACCTTGATGGAAATATCCCTGCAATAGCTGTCGTTAATAAAATTCTTTACCGGCAGCACAATGTTCCTCTCCCCTGCGTCTGCCGAAAAGCTGTCATATCGGTCGGTTAAGGCAATAAAGCGCACCCCAAGTGCCGGGAATATCCTGTCCAGATACCTCCCGGTTTCTATATAATCACGCCCAAAACGGGACAGGTCTTTCACAATGACACAGTTCACTCTGCCCGCTTCAATATCGCTTATCATTCTTTTAAATTCTGGTCTGTTGAAATTGCTGCCGGAATAATTGTCATCTGCGTAACAGTCAAAGAGTTCCATATCCTCCTGTTCCCGGATATAGGTTCGGATCAATTCCCTTTGACTGCTTATGCTGTTACTTTCGGCCCTGAATACACCGCTCCTTCCCTCCACGCTTCCATCACAGGAAACGCTCACATCATTGTCCTCCCTGGAAAGACGCAGATACATGGCGGCATAGAAATGTTTTTTGTGATTGATAGATTTTTCTTTCATTGTTTCACCCCTGACTTTATTGTTAGTAAAAGCCGACGGCTTCCGCAACATCCAAAGCCAGGAGTTCCACTGATTTGTCCTGCCATCAGCTCAACATAAATGTTTTTTCATCAAGCCCTTTTCGGCATATTTTCGCATATTTCCTTTATTTTCTATATGTAAACCTCAGACAGCCTTCGCAAGTACTCAGCCATCTTGTCATCTATGGTCGCTCCGCTTTCCTGAAATCTGACTTTTACCACATAGTCCCCAATCCGGTTTACATAGACATTATTGGTCTGCCTGGCAAACGCTTCCAGTTTTTTCTCCACCGGCTGCGAAGTGTCAATTTCTATCTCCCGCAAATCTGTCAATTCCGATATATCCACCGTTCTGATATCCACTGCCGCCATTTCCGCAAGAGCTTCCTTTGTGAGTTTCATTTCCGCCTTTCCTTTCCGCCTGTGCCAAAAAGTTATTTCCCGGCAACCTTTCTTTGATGTATTGTATTTCACCTTCCCATTGTCCTATGACACACCATACACAATCTCTCTGCCCTTTTTTTAATATTTCTCACTTTTATTCGCTGTGATAAACTGCCCCACATCCTCAATCTGGTCTGTCACCGACATATCAATATCTCTTTCCTTCCTTACGTTATATAACGCCTGTGCCTTATCATGCCTTGCTTTCGCACGTAGTCTTTCCTTTTCACGAAACTCTGACGAAGCTGTAATCGTATAATAAACATTCATCGCCTGACCCATAACTGGCACCTTCCTCTCTTTCATCTTCTCCAATTCTTCTGTTTCCGCCTTAAACAGCGAAAGCCACCGCAGGATATCATCCTCACTTACATCTGCCGGCAATTTGGGAGGTTATGTTATTATAGTGTCAAGTTGCCTGATTTCCCTGTCACAGGGTCCTAAATTAATAAATTTAACCCTGTTTTGTCATTTTCACGGCAGTTTTTCTCTTGGACGAAATCAGCGGAACCCCTGAATTCTTTGGGCTTTCCTCTAACTTGACACTATAATAACATTCCCTCCTACCCGACTGTTAGGATATTCATTCTCCCCCCGCAGCGGTCTTGCCCCTGCGCGCAGATATGCTTTCACTTTCTCTCCATAAGGTGCTGTCAGAGAAAGACTAATACTTTTTATTTTACACATTTTCAATCCAAATAACATCAACTTTCATTTTGTCGTTGACATATACCGCTTGAACATACTGCTCCACCAACTCTCTTGTGAGCCTTTCCATCTCATCATTTTCCTGTTCTTTCTCTGTCTGCGGCCCATACACTTTTTTCTTGTGCTCCGCCTGTAATGCCTGCTCAAGCAACCTGTTTTCTGCCTCCCGCAGTTGTTCTATTTTACTCAGATAAAAGCTTCGCTCCACTTGTCCCCCTTTATATCGTTGATACAAAAACTGTTTTTCTGCCTTTAATGCCTTCTTTTTCGCTTCCACCAAAGAAATCTCCTTCTTAATTTTACTCATATTACAGTTATCCAATCCGGCTGCCTGACCTTGCTGCCTGCTTTCTTGCCGAATTTTCTGACGAATACATGCTAAGATCTCCTTTTCTATTATTCGTTCCTTTACCTGCCCGTCAAAACAGCCTTTACTTTTATCATATTTTGCTCGCTCGCAAATGTAACAAGGCTCTGTTGTACAGGTAATGCGTACCAAATTTTTCCCACATTTCCCGCATTTAAGTTTCCCCATCAGTACGCCCTCTCTGTTAAAATAATGACGTTTGCCTTTTTGCTCCCCTCTGTTTTGTATAACACGCAAGGCATCCAGGAACACATCCTCCGTAACAATGGCCTCATGTATCCCCGGAACATAAATCCTGTCTTTATCAGGATTCCGTATAAATTGTTTACCCCCAATTTTTGTAACTTTATATTTTGCACCTACTGCCGTCCCAAGATAAACTTTGTTTTCCAATATTTTTAACACCATCTTTCGGTCCCAGTATCCCTTTCCGTCCAGCATATGATACACCTTTTTATATTGATTCTTATATCTTCCAGGCGTAGGTATATTTTCTTCATTCAATTTGACTGCTATTTTTCCGGTCGTATACCCCATACATGCCAGCTCAAAAATTCTCTTTACATACTGCGACGCCACCTTATCAACGATCAATTCCCTTTTATTTTCTGAAAAGCAATATCCAAACGGCGGCCTGGGACCAATATAATCCCCTCTCTTCCTCCTGACTTCCAATGCGGAACACATCTTCACCGACAAATCCCTACTGTACATATCATACAAAAGACTTCTAAAAGCAACTTCTATCCCTCCAGTGGTTCCCAAATAATCATCACTATCGTAATCATCATTGACAGAAATAAACCGAATTCCCAAAAAAGGAAAAATCTGCTCCAGGTAATCCCCTACCTCCAGGTAATTTCTTCCGAACCTGGAAATATCTTTCACAATAATACAATCTATCTCCCTGCTTCTGGCCATAGACAATAAACGATGGACTCCTGGTCTTTCAAAGTTTGTCCCACTATAGCCGTCATCCACTATTTCCATAGCTTGTACACCCGGAAATAATTTCTTCTTCTCCCGATACTCCGCTATTAACTCTCTTTGATGGGAAATACTGTCACTTTCCAACTTTTCATTGTTTGAAACAATATCTCCGTCCTCAATGGAAAGCCTTAGATACTCCACAAGAACTTTCTCAGCCAAACACAGGATTCCCCCTTTCATCTGATATGGATGTCAGATACTCATACTCGCCTTTAAAACGGAATTGAATATGAATTCTCTTATCCCCGAATACCTCCACTCTTTCAAGCAGCCCCACTGCCATTTCTCTCGTGAGTTCCGTTGCCTCACTAAATTGCCGAAATAGTTTCAGCCACCTGTTTTGCTCAACTGCACATTGTCCTGAATCTTTTATCTCTTTTTCTTTTTGCTTCAATTGAGTTTCAAGTCCGGAAATTATTTCCATATATTTTTTCTTTTCAATCAAATATTCCTCCTGCGTCAGAATCCCTTGTTTCATTTTTTCATATATTCTTGTTTTTAAATAAACTTGCCTGTCCAGTTCTCTTTTCACCTGATTCCATTCCTGTTTTATTACTTGATACTCAGATGTGAAATCATTGTTTTCCTTTTTTTGTGAAATCATTGTTTCTGGCTGGACTGCCAATTTTATCTGCAATTGAATTTGTTTTAATACTGTATCAAAAATTTTATAATCTGCAACACCAGAAGTATTACACTTAGACTGTGCGTGATCATATATATATCTACAATAAAAATAATACCTTATCTTCCCATTTCTTATTTCTTTACTCCTCTTCATTGCACGATGGCAAATTCCACACACCAGAATTCCCTCTAACACATTCCCATAACCTGGCTTCCCTTGCCTGGCTTTCCATATTCTTCTGTTTTTTTCTTTTATTTCTTGTATCTGACAAAATAGTTTCCTGTCAATTATCGCTTCATGAGTTCCTTCTGCAATTTTCCATGTATTCATATCTTTTTTTTCAAATGTTTCTTTAGAATATATGGACTTGTTGTATCTCCCCTGTACCAAATCTCCAATATAAACCCGGTTATATAATATCCGGTTGACTGCCTGTTGCTGCCATAAAACATCCTTACTGTTCCTATATTTCTTTATACCCTTCTCTTTGGCATACCTGCTGGGTGAAGGTTCATTTTCCTGATTCAATCTCATTGCTATTTCATAAGAACTCACCCCTTGCATCTTCCATGCAAAAATCTTTCTTACAACCCTGGCCGCCCATTCGTCCACCACAAGTTTATTACTTTTCAACTCATATCCATAAGGAGCTTTGTTACCAATATACTTTCCCTGACGCTTTTTTGCTTCAAAAGCTGACAATATTTTTTTTGATATGTCTTTAGAATAATAATCATTGGCAAGATTTTTAAATTCCGTTATCAAATCCCTTTCATGGAACAACTCATTGGCACTGTCATACTGATCGTTCACCGCTATAAACCTAACGCCTAGAAAAGGAAAGATCTTTTCCAGATAATCTCCTGCTTCTATGTAATTACGTGCAAATCTGGACAGATCTTTCACAAGAATACAATTTATCTTTTGTTCCCTGATGTCCTTCATCAGCCGTTCCCACTCCGGCCTCTCAAAATCGGTACCCGTCCGTCCATTGTCCACATATACATCAATGATCTCTGTATTTTCAAAACATTCAGCAAACTTTTGTAAAAATTCACACTGATTATTGATACTATCTTTGCCCTTTCCCCCATTGTCTTCATTTGACAGACGGACATACAAAGCAACTTTTATGGCCGGTATACTATCGCAGGGCAAGGATTTTTCCTGTTTTCTACTGGTTCTGGCCATGACTTCCTTCCTCCGGTATCCGACTTATTTCGCAGCATCCCACATTTTCATCCATATATTTAAGCCACACCTCAATCCGAGGATACTTCTCACCCTCTCCTTTTTCATATACGCATATCTGTTCAATCAGCGAAATCACAATTTCTCTGGACAAACTCTCCAAATTTCCATATTTTTTTAATATATGAATCCGTTCATCTGTCTGTCCACGGCCTAAAGCCAAGAGGCTAATCTCTTCCTCTAATGCTGTCAATGCCCGTTTTGCCGCCCCAATCCTTTTCTCATAGTTTTCTTTTAATTCCATGTATTCTTCTTTTGTTATCAATCCATCCTTATAATCTTCATATAAATCCATACGCATATGGTTGTATTTTTGTATTTGTTCTTTCTTTTTTATCAACTGTGTGTTTCTATTTATTGTTGTCTTGCTTGGATATTGCATTTTCTCCAGTTTACTTATCATATCTTCCACATCCATGACATTTTTGATTTGATAATGAATCAGTTTCCGCACACATTCCTCTAATCCCGCCGCATTGATACTATGAGAACTGCAGACACTTTTGTTATTTTTATGCGTTCCACATACATAATATACAAATTTCTTTCGTCCCGACGGCACCGTTTTCCTAACCATATTTGCCCCGCAGTCACCACACTTTACCACTCCGGAAAGACAATATACTTTATCTCTGTCTATACCGGTTCGAGTATCCATCCGCAGCAGTTTCTGGACATTTAAGAAATCTGTAGAAGCAATAATCGCCTCATGAGTATTTTCCACTCTATTCCACTGATTCGGATGTTTTTGTACTTTTTTTCTGACTTTATAGTTTGGTGTGGTAGCCTTTCCTTGTACCAGCGTCCCCATATAAACCGGGCTCCTTAGTATTCTTAAAATATGTACTTGCGTCCACTGACTCTTCTGGTTTCTTTTAAAGCCTGTGTAATATGCACTTCCATTTTCGCTTTTATAATCCATTGGTGTAAGAATGTCTTTCAAATTCAGTTTCTCTGCAATTTTATAGGTACTGTTCCCCTGTTGATACATTTGGAATATGAAACGCACCACCTCTGCCGCTTCTTCATCCACTTCCAGTTTATTCTTATTTATTATGGACTTCTTATAACCGTATGGGGCAAATGGCCCCACAAAATCTCCTCTTTTTCGCTTTACTTCCAAACTGCTTCTGATTTTAATGCTGATGTCTCGACAATAGGCATCATTTATTAAATTTTTAAACGGAACTATAATATGATTGGCCTGCCTGTCTCCTTCCATGCTGTCATATCCGTCATTGACTGCAATAAATCGGACCCCCAAATATGGAAATATCTTCTCAATATACTTTCCTACCTCAATATGGTTTCTCCCAAAACGTGACAAATCCTTCGTCACCACACAGTTTACTTTTCCACTTTTAATATCTTCCAACATCTGCTGAAACGCCGGACGCTCGAAAGTAACCCCTGAATAGCCATCGTCCACCATAATAGCATGTACTCTGATATCTTCTCTGTTTTTCAGGAATGTTATGATAAGTTCTTTTTGATTGACAATGCTGTCACTCTCTTCCTTATCTCCGTCTTCTTTGGAAAGGCGCAGATAAATGTCAGCATTATAAATAAATGAATTTTCATTTATATCCATATCGTCACCTCAAATAGTTATGTTCCAGTCATATTTGCTCCTTCTCCATCTCAAAACATAATTTTAACAACTTATTCTCAAGACTCTCCTCCGTGTTGGCATAAGAAATCTTTACTATCATACCATTACAGATAAAGCAGAACGGATTTTTCACTTTCCTGGCAAAATCCAGACAGCGTTCGTCTTTCGATAGCTCTGAATTAATTTCTATCTCATCTATGTCTGTCAATTCACTTACATCCACTGTGCGGACATCCACATCCTTCAATTTCTCAATTTCTTTAATTTCCATCCCCACTCCTCCTGATTCCCACATAGCACTATATTATTCCTTGATTGTCCATTATGAATTTTTATCATGGATAACTTCAGATTTTATCTCACAATGGCACTTTGTACTCTGTTATAATTTTTTACTAAGACATATTTGAAAAATCAATCCTGTCATCTGCACATTCCACTTAATAAGTATGGATCCGCAAGAAAAATGCCCCGCAAGATGATACCTGCGGGGCACCTGTTTGTAGCCATAAAAACACTTTGCGGCGTTTAGAAACCTCAGCCTTCAATGGCAATATAACGCCTCTTCTCTTCCACTGCTTTTTTCTCTTCCTTAGGAAGACCAAAAGTCAGGATTCCATTCTCATATTTAGGATGAATATCTGCTTCCGTCACATGTTCACCCACATAAAAGCGCCGACTCATACTTCCCCCATAGCGCTCCCTCCTTACATAATTGCCCTTCTGGTCCTTCTCTTCCTTTTCAAGCCCTTTGGATGCACTCACTGTCAGATACCCATGATCTAATTGCATTTTAATTTCATCTTTCTGAAATCCAGCCAAATCAATGTCAACTACATACCCTGTCTCCGTCTCCTTTACATCTGTCTTCATCAGGTTCTTTCCATGTTTTCCATACAATGCTTTCTCCACGTCAGGAAATGCAAAACCTTCTATAAAATTCTCAAATAAATTTTCTCCAAAAACACTCGGTAATAACATAAGTCATTTCTCCTTTCTATGATTTAAATTTCCCTAATTCCACTATAAAAATACCAGGTGTCATTTTCCTGAATAAAAGAATTGTGAATCAAGCTTGCTCACCACTCTTTGTGCGGCCCGCATGCCGCATTAACGGCAAACTTCCACATGCGGGCCTGCACATAAAAACACCGCCTTATGATAGACGGTGTTTTTATGACTATATAAAATGAGTTTGTTATCTTGCTTACTCTTCATTCTAAAATAATTCCAAAATAATTTACACATTATGCAAGCGGAACATATTTTTTGTCTTCAGGCTTCTGATCAATATTTTCAAGCATATTATACAAAAGTAATACCGTATTGTCATTATTGCCATCCAAACCAATATTCTGTCCACTGAGTATTTTGTTCAAATAAAGCAATGACGCATTGCAGAAATTTTCTTCCGGAGAGACAACACCATATACGCTGTCACTTTCACTTTCTCCAAATCTCTTCCAAGACCAACCATATCCAACACAGAGTGCCTGCCCGAACAGCACCCCTAAAGCCACGGCAATATCCACCATATCGTCATATGCTTCCGGGAACTTTCCTGTTTCCAAAATATCGTCAACAATTTCCATAACTTGCGTTGCTATGGCCCTTCCATCCTCAGGATTAGTAATTCGGAACACCTGTATTGCCTTTCGGAAAGTAAATTCTATTTCATTCCTAAGTTGATCTGAAAGTTCTCCCACATATTTAAAATAATTATCTCTCTTACTTTCCACTTCCACCAAACTTTTCAATTCTTCCAGCGTCAACTCCCTGACCAAAATAGATGTTTCATCGGAATCCAGTGTGTATTCTTCCAATTTTTTTATGGTGGAATCATAATTCCCATGTCCAATTACATAATAACCACGCTCATCATTTCTCATCAAGAGCATATAACACTCCTGGGGAGCATTTTCCCCTGTTTCATAATCTTTCCACGGATTTTTGGGAAGAATCGTTCTCTCCCCACTTGCAAGCCCTACCATAATCCTGCCTGCATAAACTTTAGACTCCGGTCTGACTGCTGTTATCCATTCCGATTTTTTCTGCTTCTCTTTCTGTCTGTCAAATATACCCATTCTACCTTCTCCCACAATATATTGGTTTATTCTTCCTTTTACTCCCAATTTCCAACTTTTCTACAAAATAGCCTTCCTGATTTACAGAATTATACAATTTACCCTATAAGAGCCTTTGTTGGGAAAAAAGTCTTACCAACAAAGGCTCATTGCACTATCCCGGTGCTGAAAAACTATTTATTATACTTACTTATCTCTTTTAGGTTTTCTGTATACTGCAATTCCTGAAATAAGAACTGCAGCAACCGCCATGAACAGTATGATCATCATAATTTTACCTACATCACCACTGCTATCATAAGTTTTAGGACTTGTAGGCGCATTGGAGACCTCTTCATCATTATTTGATTCGGCATCATCACCAGTATCAGGCTCAGACGTCGCTTCCGGTGTGGCAGCCTCTGCCTTAGCTGCAATCGCATAAGAACTGAATCCACTTGCAACAAATGACACCTTTCTGCCGTTCTCACTTAAAATTCCATCCCCTTGCGCTTCCCAATCATTACTTCCATCTGCAATATGGAAAATTTCAACCCCTTTAGAGGTATCAATTCCATCTGGAACGTCCATGGTAATATACATTGGAACATCAAATTCCTTACTCGGTTGTCTAACCCATTCGCTTTCGGAAGATTCCCTTACCAACAATGTAAAACTGAATACCTTTACAGTACCAACATTCAAGTTCACAGGTTTTTCCTTGGTATTATCATCTTCTATGAGAATCTTTCCTTCTTGTCCAGGGATCACGTTAAATTCTGTGTTTTGTATCTCCACAACCGGTTCAACCTTCTCATCATCTACCTGAACCTTCCTCTCTCCGTCATTCCCTGCAATCAGCCTTTCTTCTAATTCTTTCAGACTTTGAAGTGATTTAACTACTGCCTCAGCAATCTTTTCTTTCTTCTCATTGGCTGTACCCAAAACACTATCTTTTAAGTTACTGAATATCTGTTTTACTGATTCAAATACTTTTTCGGGCTCCGTTTCTTCCTTCACCTTATCCAGTTCCTGTACGGCATCGTTTACTTTTTCGTCGTTTATATCTGAAGTAGGAGGCGTACTAGAATCAGGAACAGGGGGAGTTGTCGGATTCTCACTCTCTTCCGGTGGCGTTGTAGGCTCCTCTGTTTCCTCCGGCGGTGTCGTAGGTTCCTCTGTTTCTTCCGGTGGTGTTGTAGGCTCCTCTGTTTCCTCCGGCGGTGTCGTAGGTTCCTCTGTTTCTTCCGGTGGTGTTGTAGGCTCCTCTGTTTCTTCCGGTGGTGTCGTAGGTTCCTCTGTTTCTTCCGGCGGTGTCGTAGGCTCCTCTGTTTCCTCCGGCGGTGTTGTAGGTTCCTCTGTTTCTTCCGGCGGTGTCGTAGGCTCCTCTGTCTCTTCCGGTATCTCAGTCAACGCATTCTGCGCGTCCACAAGTTCTGTCCTTGCAGCCTCTACCTCTTCTGCTGTAGCATCCTCTTTCATCAACACTGCCTTAGCATTTTGCAATTTCTCTGCAAATACAGCCCAGCTTTCCTCCGTATAAAGTTCTTGGTTGTCTGTCAAAGCTTCTGCTTCTTCCACTGCTTTCTGAAGTGCAGTTTTATCCACCACTGCTGATGTTTCTTTCACCACTGCAGCTACTTTATAACTATATGTTGTATCAGGCTTTACATCTTTTGTGTCTGTGTATCGGTATCCTGTTTCAATCTCTACAAAAGTAGCTGTAGTAACAGTGTCTTCCAAAAGCTGAATCTCATTTTCTTGAGATTCACAATTCATAGCTGCCAATTGGAGCGCTGATATTGCCGAAGCTATCGTTGCAGAATTTTCAGCCGCTGGTACAACGGTTAAACCGCTGAAATAAATTGCTGGAGTATTAGACTTGCTTGACTTACAAGTTACATTTAACTCACCGTCTGTTACTTCCACTGTAACATTTCGCACTTCTCTAGCCAAATCAGTGTTGCCATGCCTTATATCACCAACCGCAACACCTTCAATCGTAAAAAGGTTGTATTGCTGCCCGGATCCATTATAAGTATATACTGTTACATTATAAGAACCATTTGGAACCTTCACTGCATACTCAAAAGTCTCTGTTGCATTCCAGCCAAGTACACAATCCTTATACACATTATCTAGTGCATCTGATCCATCCAGATTATAGCTCTTATCACTATATCCTAGTGTTTTTGTTGCACTGGTAAAACCATATTTCCCATTTGTTTCATAATCGTCTGATGCTGTCTTTATTTGTATCCATCCATCCTGTACGGTACTTGCGCCAAAATCAAATCCATATCCCACGGCCACCTTAATCTCCGGTTCTAGTGTAAAACCGTCAATAGGTGCCTTTAAACTGCCTTTTACTGTCGTTATACCGATTGCAGATGTTTCCACGGTGTTCCACGAAACTTCCACTTCCCGCTGTGTATTATCACTATACTCCAAAAGTATTGTTCCAGGTAATTCAGGCGTACCATTGATAAATACTTCAACCGCCTCAGGTTCTACAAATTTCACAGGCGTCGCACTTAAGTCTAATTGTTCTATTTCTCTTACCACTATAGAATTTACTTTGGCTTCCTCTGTGAATGTAATACTCAAATGTCCATTTTCAACAAGCGCTTCACAACCATTGACAGCATACTTGTCTGCATCCGCCGTAACAGAAACCTCTGTTCCCTGGATTGTTGCTTTTGCCGTATTCCCGGTGCTGGCACTCAGTTCAACATAGTAACGTCCATTGGGAACATCAACCTGAAAAGTAGCATTTGCAATTACTGCATAATCCTGATATACAGATTCAGGAAGCAATCCTGCAAAGGTAAACGTATCACTTCCCAGTATAATAGACGTGCTCTGCGTAAATCCATATTTCCTGTCCGCTGTGTATTCATTATCACTATCCTGTACAGTCGTCCAACCATCTGCGGGTACAGTACCAAAATCGTAACGTCCAACAGCCTTATATGCTACAGATACGGATGCTTTTGCCTGCACATTATTTCTGTTTTCATCTGCATTGTCAACTGTTAATGTACCTGACACTTCAACATTCCCAACCGCAGAAGAATCTACTTCTCCCCAGGTCACTGCCAATTGTTTGATCTCTCCGCTTGCATAGACAACATCTACCATTTCAGGCAATGAATTTTTCACTGACTCCGCATCAGCATCCTTTTCTACTTCTACATACACAGGTTTTACTGATTCAGCATAGTCCACTACATGAACTGTAATCTTCGGTTCCGCTGAAATACCGGCCGGAGGATTTTGCAGTGTTCCTGTTACTTCAATGTCACCTAATGTATTGGTATTTACTGAGTCGATATCCCATGTTACGGCTACCTGCTGAGGTTTTCCATCACTGCCTTTTGCAAAAACGGATACCGTATTCGGTAATACAGTACTTAAACTCTTACCCTTCACTACCTCTACCGGATAGTTTCCAACTTCATCCTTTGTATTATCCGTTTCGCCCATTTTCCGAATAATAATACCGGCAACACGTGATGAAGCAGTATTCTGGAACATAATATTCAACTGATTATCGGCCACAGTTACCTCTGTTCCCCCTACCTCATATCTTGCTCCCTGTGAAGAACTTGAGACTTCTAACCTTGTACCTTCTACATCAGCCGAAACTCTATTATTATAATTTTTATCTGTGCCCAGACTTACTGTAGTACTGATAATTTCTACATAATATTTGCCATTTTTCAGATTAACTGGGAAATCTACCACCCCAACTAATGCACAGTCATTATATACATTCTGAGGGATGGAGGCATTTCCATCATAAACAAATCCCGCATCCACCCTTCCATCCATTTTGTTATCTATTGCAAAGCCATACCCCTGAGCAACGGAATATACACTGCCTAAATCAGCTAATGGCTTTGTTGCTTTAGCATTATTGACCTTAACGCCAGTCCAACCTTCTGCAACCGCTGAGCCTTCCGTACCAAAATCAAACTGGTAAACCACAGGATAAATCACAGTAACAGCCGCCGTTACCTCTCCGTCATACCCTACTACCTTACCTGTGGCAGTATAGGTACCCACCACGTCAAAATCCACCTCTCCCAGTCCCTCTGACCAGTCAACGGCTACTTTCGTGGTTTTGCCGCTCTTCCATGTAGCGCTTACTTCTTTAGGCATAACTTCATCTGCAGTGGCACCAACCCCTGCTTCCACAGCAACCTCTTCAACAGAAACAATGAAATCAACTACTTTTACTTTTATACTAGGGATTTCTGCAAAACCATCAATGGGTGTTGCTAAATCACCTGTTAGCTCATACTCACCTTCTGTTTCAGAATCATAATTTCCCTCTTTCCATGTTACTGCTGCTTTCTGTGTTGAATCATCCGCATATACTATGGTAACTTCAGAAGGCAGCTGATCAATATCATTAAATGCCGTACCCATAGGGACTTCAATAGCTTCTAAAGCTTCAATACGTACAGGATTTACAATGATATTGACAACAAGGGACGGCTGCAAGGAAAACCCCTCTATGGCATCCGTCAATGCGCCATTTAACGTGTATGTGTACGTACCTTTTGTACTAGTACTAAAGGTATCCGCATCCACTGCCGCATCCCAACTTACAGCCACCTGCTCCTTAGAACCATCGGAATAATTCAGCGTAACCGTCGGAACTTTTTCTTTCAGCATGGTTTTCACATCTGCCTTGCTAGTGCCAAAATCCACAGAAACAGGTGCCAGATTCGTAAAATCAAGAGGCTCTTTCTCCCCTTGAGGGTCAATTACTCTAATCGTAATTTCAGGTAATTTAAAGTCCTCTCCAAATGATTCTGACAGTGCATCTGCGGTTACGACCGTTGTACCCACCAATGATGTATCCACTTCCGGCCAAGTCACCGTTAATTTCTTTGTAGTGCCGTCAGTAAACTTCACTGTAACTTCCGTGGGCAGAACAGGTTTTTCTCCTTTATTTACCTGAACTGTTTCCAGTTCCTCATATCCAACCGGTTCAGTAGTAACAATCACTCTTATCTGAGGTTTTTCTTCAAAACCTTCAATTGCCGGCGTCAATGTGCCATTTACAGTATATGTTCCTGCTTTGTCTGGATTGAATGTTTCCCATGTAACACCATTTTCTATCTTTGTGCCATCGGAATATATTACGTTGACATTCTCAGGCAATATAATCTTTTCCCCAAATTTAACCGTAATATCTGCTAATGTTTCAATTCTATCCGGCTTAGCATCCGTTGCCACAACTTTAATCGTTATCGTGGGCGCACTCTCCAATCCACCCAATGTAGTCGCCAAAGTACCTGTTACGGTATATGTACCAACTTTACCAGTATCTACCTTTGAAATATCCCATGTCACCGCCAGTTCACCCGTAGTCGTATTGGTATAGGATACTTTCACTTTCTCAGGCAGCTTTCCTTCTAATGTTTGTCCTTGAACGACAACAACATCCTCCGGAGATGTATAACTCTTAATCTCATTCGGTACAACCTTGACTGTTTTAGTCAGCGGGTCACTCCACCCCTCCAATGTTACAGTTACTGTATAACTACCTGGTTTGCTGATATCAACATTAGAAACATCCGTCCAAATAGCGGCCACTGTCTTCGTCTCACCAGACACGTCCACTACCTCTAATGTCCCAGGAAGTAAATCCGCAACCGTTCCTCCCTGTGGAATGGGCATACCTTCAACCAAATCAGGCACTTCAAACTGGGGCGTTTGACTGGTCTGAACGGCAGTCTTTACCGTAATTTTATCAGAAAGAACTGCTTCCTTTCCATCTTTAATATCTTTTCCCGGCAGCACATAAGTATCATGGAGCTCATACCCTCCCTCCCCTTCTGCACGGTACACATTGTAACCAAGAATCTCCTGGTCTTTTGAATCCCCCACTTCCGCTTCAGTGAAATCAAACTGTACAAAGTCTGTTCCTGCTACCGCATTACTGAGCTGTACTGGCGTCAGCTCCTGCGTCGAAAGGGAATTCATGTCTGTTTCTGAACCTATGGCTACCCCATCCAATTCGGCTGCAACAACCTGCTGCCCCCCCCAAATGTTACCTGCCAGCATTGCAGCGCATAAAGTCAACGCTGTCGTTCTGCCAAAAATGGATGCATGCCTTGTCCAATGCTTCATGAAATACACCTCCTGTTTATAATTTGCATGGACCATGAATTGTCCCGCATGTAGTTTATGCCGTATATTTATTTATACGATCAATACGCACACTCTAACACTGCGCAAAACTACCTTTTTATACAATAATCATTTTAATTGTAGCAATATGCCTACCAACCTGTCAATACTCAATATATATAATATAGCATTATTTACTAAAAAATATACAAAAAAAGCTCCCGTTTTATTCATATATTAAAAAATCACTACCCCAACAACTCTGTCAAACGTTTTTATGCACTATTAGATTAAATTATCATATACAAAATCAAACAAAATGCAATTATCTTACACTTTCATTCGTAAAGTAAGAACTAAACTCATGGATAAAATATTATTTGCACAATTCCTTACGCAGATTTTCACATTCCTCTGCCATTTCCAGCATATCCTCATCAGGAACCATCTCATGAAGATCATAAGTCAGCGGCTCTTTTATAAAATGAGTCAATGCCTTATTCATAGCGTTTTTTTCTTCTGCGGTAAAAGTAATACGCACAGTCTTTTTATTCTCATCCTCCAATAGCTCCCCCAAAGACACACTGCCATTCAAAGAACACTCCAACAGCAAAGCCGCCAGATCGGTTATCAGGTCAATCGCATAATAAAAGTCATGTTCCATACCCTCTGAATCAGTGTACCCCAGGTTAGGAGAGACATGGAAATCCCAATTCAGTTGATCCAAACCCGTATCTGCAAATATTTCGCTCAAAGAGATTTCAGCTTTCTGCTTATCCATTAAATAATCCAACAGAGTTAAGCTGTCGTCCGTCCCACCAATGTAATTACCCCAATATTTTTCAATATACATTTTATTTGCTCCTTATATGTTCTGACTTTTTATATCATTATAGCATCAACACAGAACCAACTCAAGCTGATTTACTGAAATAGTCAGTATTCTAACGTACTGCACTTTTCTTAAAAGAGACAATGAACATCAAAGCTTTACACACCTAAAATTAACTGCTATAATAAAAATATCTTTGTAATATCAACTACGGAAACGGATGGGAAAATTTATGATAGCTTTACAGATTACTTCTATGAAACAATTTATGAACCACTTTCTGGTGGCAGATACTTTTGAACCTTTTCTTTTAGAAGAAGCTGTCATCAGCACTGCCTGCACATTTTCCATAGACGGACATGTCAACCAGGAATTTTATAAAGATACAGACGGAACATCCATGGAAATCACTTATGAATTCCGTCCATGGAGTGAACTAAAAGGGCTGTGCTTTGACCTGATCAAAGGTAAACGCACACCCCTATTCTTTCGATTTGTATTACATCTCAAACCTGAGAAGGCAACTGCTTTACTGGAACATGCCCAATGTGATGTGGAAGCATCACAAGTAAAGACTTTGGCATTAAATATTCGCTATGACGGCTCCAAAGCAGTAATTACTACAGGTACAGCCTACCACACTTTTCTTTTATCCAAAGAGCCGGACGTAATATGGGATCAAGCCATGCGGAAATATCTTGACGGAAAGGGAATTCAATATGAAGAACTCTGATTTCTCGTCCCAATTCCCCGCTTTTTACATCCCATCTAAACCACGATTTCTTCACTTTCCCAGAATTTAACACTTACACCTTTTGCATTTTAGATTTGTCATCTCTTCATCTTAGATTTAAATATCAAACTTGCCAGATATCCAAAAATCAAGGCTGCGGAGGTTCCCACTGCTCCGGCCTTGAACCCTCCGGCAAATAATCCCAGCAATCCTTTCTCGTCCACAGCCTCTTTCACACCCTTCATGAGCACGTTTCCAAATCCCAGCAGCGGCACACTGGCACCCGCCCCTGCAAACTCCTGAAATGGTTCATACAATCCAAACACACCGATGATTGCGCCTGTAACCACCAATAAGACCATAATACGACCAGGCATCATTTTAGTTTTTTCCATTAAAATCTGCACAAGAGCGCAAATCAATCCTCCTACCCAAAAGGCGTTTACATAATCCATCATTTGATCCACTCACCTTTCATCATTCAAGGATTACTTTCAACTTCTCATCCTTGTTAGAAATAGCATGTACCAAATTCTGAAAAATATGTATGGGCATACAAAGAATTCTGCCCTTAAACAACCGCAATTACTTCAACTTCACAGAGTACATTTTTTGGCAATGTCTTCACCGCCACACAACTTCTAGCCGGCTTCTCCGTAAAATATTTTGCATAGACTTCATTGAATGAGGCAAAATCTCCCATATCTGCCAGAAAACAAGTTGTTTTGACAACCTTAGTGTAATCCGTCCCAGCTTCCGCAAGCAGCGCTCCAATATTTTTCATTACCAATTCAGCCTGAGACATAATATCATTTCCCTCAATATTACCTGTTGCCGGATTAATTGGAATTTGTCCTGAGGCAAAAAGCATCCCATTTGCAATGATCCCCTGGGAATAAGGTCCTATAGCCGCCGGCGCTTTGTCCGTAGAAATTTTTTTTAACATCATCTTCTCCTTTTCTCATAAATCAATTTTTATTTCAGCATTTTCCAACTTTTATAAATCAATTAAACTACATGTGCTGATCATCATACTTTTACAGCATAACGCAAAAATAATTGTGCGTCAAGCATCAAACGCAAAAAACGCCGTGTACAAAACACGGCGTCTTCTTATCATGACTATAAATTATATTTTCAATATCACTTCGCGTAATCAATAACGCGGCTTTCACGAATTACATTAACCTTAATCTGTCCAGGATATTCCAATTCAGCTTCAATCTGCTTAGAAATATCTCGTGCCAATAAAACCATATCGGCATCTGTAATCTGTTCCGGCACCACCATTACACGAACTTCCCGACCTGCCTGAATAGCAAAAGATTTATCTACACCTTTGAAATTGTTTGTTATTTCTTCTAATTGATTTAACCTGCTAGTATATGTCTCCAATGTTTCCCTTCTAGCTCCCGGTCGTGCAGCAGATATTGTATCAGCAGCTTGTACAATACATGCAATCAAAGAAGTTGGCTCTACGTCACCATGATGTGATTCAACAGCATTAATAACTGTTGCATTTTCTTTATATTTTTTACAAAGTTCAACGCCAAGCTGAATATGCGATCCCTCCATCTCATGATCTACAGACTTTCCAATGTCATGAAGTAAACCGGCGCGTTTCGCAAGCCTGACATCCAATCCCAATTCCGCAGCCAACAATCCCGATAACTGTGCTACTTCAATGGAATGTTTCAAAGCATTCTGCCCATAACTGGTTCTAAATTTCATCTTACCCAACAATCTGATAAGCTCAGGATGAATACCATGTACGCCAACTTCCAGCGTAGCGGCTTCTCCCTCTTCCTTTATCATAACTTCTACTTCTTTTTGCGCTTTCTCCACCATTTCTTCAATTCTGGCCGGATGAATACGCCCGTCCACAATTAACTTCTCCAACGCAATTCTAGCCACTTCCCGGCGAATAGGGTCAAAACCAGACAGAATAACCGCTTCCGGTGTATCATCAATGATTAAGTCAATACCGGTCATGGTCTCCAGCGTACGAATATTTCTACCTTCCCTTCCGATAATTCTCCCCTTCATCTCATCATTGGGAAGTTGTACCACGGAAATTGTAGTTTCAGAAACATGGTCTGCTGCACATCTCTGAATTGCTGATACCACATACTCCTTCGCCTTTTTGTCTGCTTCTTCTTTGGCGCGACTCTCCATTTCTTTGATTATCACGGCCGTTTCATGCTTCACTTCATCTTCAACAATTTTCAATAAGTAGTCTTTTGCCTGTTCAGAGGTTAAACCGGAAATTCGTTCCAATTCCTGCACTCGCTGCTCATTTAGCTTAGAAACCTCAACTTTCACTTTGTTAAGAGCTTCCTCTTTGGCTGCCAAACCAGCTTCACGCCTTTCGATGGCTTCGGTTTTCTTATCAATGTTCTCTTCCTTCTGCTGAACCCTGCGTTCAGAGCGCTGCACCTCCGCTCTGCGTTCCTTGATTTCCTTATCTAATTCATTTTTGGCACGAATAGATTCTTCCTTTACTTCAAGGAGCGATTCACGCTTTTTGGTCTCTGCAGTCTTAAGAGCGTCATCAATAATTTCTCTTGCCTTGTCCTGTGCGTTTCCAATCGTTGTTTCCGTTGTCTTCTTATGATAATTGGAGACTGCCAAAAAAGTCACAACTGCCGTCACTGCCACAGATACAATAACAGATATCACAATCTCAAGCATCTACAGGAGCACCTCCTTATTTTATTTTCATTGTACATTTAACTGTTGACAGCGGCCTGTCCACAGTCCATATAGAATGTATGTACACATTTTCATCAAGAATTCTTGAGAGCTATATTAGCTCTCATCTCTTTCTGAAAACCGAAAACATTCTAACAAGCAATTTACAACACTTAAATTCTAAACTTAAATCCACATTATGTCAAGCCCTATTCACAAGTAAAATAACATACATGTTTGCCTTTGAAGCCTAATTATCCGTAATTGTCCGCCAATACGGCTTTTCGCGCCTGTTCACCAGAAAATCCTTTTCTTACCAAAAAACCATACATTCTTTGCTTCTCTCTCTGATCCGCCTCTTCTGGGATAAAATGTTTTTTTTCCAAAAGCTTGCGAATCATTTCATGCTCATTCTGACTCCCGCCCTGTTCTTCCCATTCTATCCATGCTTTTTCCATAATATCCCTGGCGATACCTTTTGCTGCAAGATCCTGTTCTATTCGTCTACGGCTTCTGTTATTCTCATGATTAGAAATAAAAGCAACCGCATACCGCAAATCATCCGTATAGTGAAAACTGCCCACATAAGCCAACGCCTCTTCCACAATTTTCTCAGGATAACCGCCCATCAACAGCTTATCCCGCAACTGTTTCACCGTATATTCTCTGTTCTTTAACAAATTCATAGCACGGAGTTTTGCACGTTTCGGCAATATTTCTTCCATAATCCTGTCATAACTTTCCTGTGCTATTTCTTCACCCTCAAAAATTTGAAATGCGCGCAACTCTCCCTTATATAATACGAAATCAATTTCTTCTTCCAGAAATATTCTCACACGAGACTTTGTCACTTCTTCTATTCTTGTCACTTTCATAATTGCAAAATTTCCTTATAAAAATACCACTTATCCTTCCTTCTGCTGCGCCTCTGTTTTAATACAACCTTGTAAACTACCCATATTATCCTACGAATAATAATGATTGCCATTTATTCTGCCAGACGATTGATGAAAGTATGCTTTCTGTCAAATGTACATCATAATTTGTGGAAGTTTATAATCAAACAAACAGAAGTGCAGACGGTGAAAATAATTATTAAAACCCCCTAAAGCATATTTAAACTATGCTGTTGTCACCGCCCGCCGTTACCTTCCTATCTTTAACTTTCCATATGATTCTGCAGCAGTTCTTCTGAACCCCTTTCCACGGTACACAATACCCTTCCGTCCAAAACATCAAATCTAATTATACGTTTTCTCCAGCCGGAGCAGATGTATCCGCACCCGCTTCTGCCTCCGGTTTCGCTTCCGTATTTTCAGCAGCTTCCGTTTTCGTACTCTCCTTAGACGATGCTTTGCCTTTACTGCCGGCCCTCGTACCTGTCTTAGCGCTGTCTTTTGCTTTTACTGCCGTGTCGGAGCTGTCCGCCCCATTTCCTCCGCCCACAGCGTCTACGGCTTTATCAAACCCGTAATGCTCCCGTACTTTATCACTGATAGCCTTACAAATCTCCGGGTTATCCTTTAAATACTGCTTTGCATTTTCCCGCCCCTGACCAATTTTACTTCCGTCATACGCATACCATGCGCCAGATTTCACAACCACATCCAGTCCTGCCGCCAAATCCAGAATATCTCCCACTCTTGAAATGCCCTCGCCAAACATTATGTCAAACTCAGCCTCTTTAAACGGCGGTGCGATTTTATTTTTTACTACTTTCACACGAGTACGATTCCCGATTACCTCTCCCCCTTGTTTTAAAGATTCGATTCTTCTCACATCCAATCGCACGGAAGAATAAAACTTCAATGCACGGCCTCCGGTGGTAGTCTCAGGATTACCAAACATTACTCCAACTTTTTCACGAAGCTGGTTGATAAATATAACTGTACAGTTAGACTTACTGATTACCGCAGTCAATTTTCTCAGCGCCTGGGACATCAAACGCGCCTGCAGTCCCACATGGCTGTCTCCCATGTCCCCGTCAATCTCTGCTTTGGGAACCAATGCCGCCACAGAGTCCACTACCACAATATCAACGGCGCCAGAGCGAACCATCGTCTCCGTAATTTCTAACGCCTGTTCTCCATTGTCCGGTTGGGAAATATAAAGGTTGTCAATGTCCACCCCAATATTCTTAGCATACACAGGGTCTAAGGCATGCTCCGCATCAATAAATCCTGCAATACCTCCCCGTTTCTGTACCTCCGCAATCATATGCAGCGTAACCGTGGTTTTACCGCTGGATTCAGGACCATAAATTTCCACAATTCTTCCTTTGGGAATTCCTCCCAGCCCCAGCGCAATATCAAGACTTAACGCACCTGTGGGAAAAGTTTCCACGCTCATTTGAGAAGAAGGATCACCCAACTTCATTACCGCTCCCTTTCCATACTGCTTTTCAAGATGGCTGATTGCTGCGTCCAATGCCTTTAATTTTTCTTCTCTTTCCATATTCTTATCTCCTTTTTATCAAGGAACAAATGTTCTTTTTATTAGTTTAAAACATCTGTTCGTAATTGTCAAGCAATTTTTTGCTTCCCTAACCAACATGTTACTATGTTTTGTTTCAAAAGGTGTTCCCTTATTTCAAGATAAACTATAATACTTTTTATGTACCATAAAACTCTCTCAATATAATTTTCAAACATGACAAACAAAATCTTCAAACTTTATTTCTATTTACTATAACACAGAATAAGAACAAAATAAATTCTCTTTTCCACCGACAATAAAAATAAGATTTCTGTTATACAACAAAAAATAATCTCAAAGGGGGCCAACATTTGAAAACAACGATTTACTGATAGAACAAACAGGCGTCAGAAATGTAAGTATATGATTTTGTTCTGTACAAAAAATGAATCTCTTTTTTCATTGTAGCAGATGATATGATATTACGTCAATCACTTTTTCAATCATTTTCCTATGAACTTTTATTGGTTACAGCAAATAACGCACAAAAAAGATGCCCCAACGGCATCTTTTTTCCACTATTTCCCAAACGTAACTTCACTATAATATTCCAATATACAACGCCGCAGCAAGGTCAGCGCAGCAGAAACAGCTGCCTCTCTCACTTTATCCCTGTTTCCGGAAAAACGACATTCTTTTACCACCGTCCTTCCTTTGACGCAGCATGCAATATACACAAGTCCAACCGGCTTTTCTTCCGTCCCTCCGTCCGGTCCTGCAATACCGGTAACCGCTACCGCCACGTCTGCTTTAAAGGATACCGCCGCCCCTTTGGCCATCTCTTCCGCCGTCTGCACACTCACGGCGCCATACTTCTGTAAAGTGCCTTTTTTTACTCCCAAAAGCCTTCTCTTCGCCTTATTTGAATACGTAACCACTCCCATTTTATACACATCGGAAATCCCAGGCACATTCACAAGCCTTGCGGAAAGCAGACCCCCGGTGCAAGATTCTGCCAAAGTCACCGTCAACCCATTGGCAATCAGTAAATCGGCAACCGCTTTCTCTAAAGTACACGTTTCCTCCGTACTGTAAATATCATTGCCAAATCTGGATTTCAGTTCCTTTACCACTGGCTTTATCAACTTCAACGCAGCCTTTTTGTCTTCCCCATTGGCTGTTACGCGAATATGTACTTCACCCGTTTTTGCATATGTGGCAATGGTTGGATTCTCCTGTATGTCAATTAAATCCTTTACCATAGTTTCGGCCTTACTCTCTCCCACCCCACAGATTTTCACGGTTTTAGAGCAAATAACCTGGTTGGTCAACTGTTCCAGATAAGGCGCCACACTCTCCTCAAACATAGGTCTCAACTCATTCGGCGGCCCCGGAAGCAAAATCAGTTTGCACAGTTTTGTCTCTATAATCACTCCCGGCGCCGTCCCGTTGTGATTCTCCATTACAATAGCATCTTTGGGAAGCATTGCCTGCTTCCAGTTATTGTCCGTGGGTTCCATCCCCCTGTGAGCAAAAAACTTCTCAATGGCCTTTTTACTGGGTTTGTGGAGCTGCAACTCTTTGCCGCAGACTTTGGCTGCGACCTCTTTGGTCAAATCATCTTCCGTAGGCCCAAGTCCCCCTGAAAGAATTATAATATCCGACCGCTCCATTCCCATCTGCAGCACCTGGGTCAAACGTTCCTCGTTATCTCCCACCACAGTCTGAAAATAGCAGGAAAGCCCCAGCCCCGCACACTGTTCCGCCAAATACGCCGCATTTGTATTCACAATGCTCCCCAGCAAGATTTCCGTACCCACACATATTAACTCAACCGTCATTCTCATACCCCTCTGCCTGCCTTATGAACGGGTGTACAAACACATCTCGTCACTTTAGCAGGTTACAAACAATTGACAACAATTTAGTTCGGCAATACTTCTTTACTTTTGTTCTGCCATCACATCCCGATTTTTTCTAAGATAATCTATTAACGACACCACCGTCAGCAGCAACGCAATCCACATGACCACATCCGTCAGCAGACGCAGTTGAGGAATATCTACAATCATCAGACAAACCATCACCATTTGAAAGGTCGTCTTAAATTTGCCCCAATAACTGGCGGCAATGACCACATGATTATCCGATGCAATCAGCCGAAATCCACTGATAATAAATTCCCTGCTGATAATGACAATCACAATCCACGCCGGAATACGCTTTAAATCCACCAACGCGATCAAAGCGGCGCTTACCAACAGCTTATCCGCCAAAGGGTCCATAAACTTGCCAAAATTCGTAACAAGATTGTATTTTCTTGCAATCTTGCCGTCAATCAGATCCGTAAGACTTGCTATGATAAAAATCGCAAGCGCAATGTAATTCACATAACCTGTGATACCGCCAAAAATCCACCGAAACCATCCCCATTCGTTACTCACGCCCAGTAACAGAAGTACAAAAGGTACAATTAGAATCATACGAAATATTGTCAGCTTGTTGGGCAAATTCATCTTTCTCATTCAAACACCTCTAATTTCTAATCCATGCAAGATTGTGAACCATCCGCCAGTTCACCAATCAAATCATATTCATTTGAATCTGTCACAAGCACTTTCACAAAATCCCCTGTCATCAGTACGGCAGTGGTATTGATAAACAGGTATCCGTCCACTTCCGGCGCATCTCTGTATGTCCTTGCCACATATACATCTTCATCCGCTGCTTTACCTTCCACCATAGCATATAAAACCTGTCCCACGGCTTCTTCTGTCTTCTCAAAAGCAATGGCCTGCTGCAGCTCCATCAGCTCCGCCCGTCTGACTTCCTTTACCTCATCCTCAATCTGTTCCGGCATGACAGCGGCCGGCGTATCTTCTTCCTGAGAATAAGCAAACACTCCCAGACGGTCAAATTCCATCTCATTGACAAAGCGATACAATTCCTCAAAATCTTCCTGGGTTTCTCCCGGAAATCCGCTGATCAGCGCAGTCCTCAGACAGACATCCGGAATCACTTCCCTGATTCTGCCAATTTTCTGCCTTAACTCCTCCTGTGTAGTACGCCTGCCCATTCGTTTCAACACCTGATCAGAAGCATGCTGAATGGGAATATCCAGATAATGGCACACTTTGGGTTCTTCCCACATCACCTGAAGCAATTCGTCCGTAATTTCCTCCGGATAGCAATATAAAAGCCGAATCCAACACAGTCCATCTATCTTTGCCAATTTTGTCAACAACTGGGGCAGACTTTTCTCCCCATACAAATCAACGCCGTACAATGTAGTTTCCTGCGCTACCAGTATCAGTTCTTTCACTCCCTGTTCGGCCAGTTTTTCCGCTTGCGCTGTCAACGCTTCCATAGGAATACTTCTGTAACTCCCCCTGACTTTGGGTATAATACAGTAAGTACAGTGCTTATCACATCCCTCGGCAATTTTAAGATAAGCAAAATGACCGCCGGTGGTCAGTACTCTCTCCCTGCACACAGGCGGCGGAACTTCCAAATCTCGAAAATGATTTTGTTGGTATGGATGCCTTGTTTTTCCGTTCAGTGCCCCTTCCACAGCCGTCACAATCTCTTCAATGGCCATGGTGCCCACCAACACGTCCACTTCCGGAATTTCTTCCTGAATTTCTTCCCCATAGCGCTGTGCCAGGCATCCTGCTGCAATCAAAGCCTTCAATTTCCCCGTCTTCCGCAGATTGGCCAATTCCAGCAATGTATTGATACTCTCTTCTTTTGCATCCCCAATAAAGCAGCATGTATTTACCACTGCAATATCCGCCGCCTCCGGTTCATCAGTAAAAGTAAACCCTTTCTTTTGAAGTAAGCCCAGCATCATTTCCGTATCCGTTAAATTTTTATCACACCCCAAAGATACAAATAAAATATTCATCACTGCTATTCGTCTTCTTCGCTTAAAATTTTAATTTTCCCCTGGTTTAACTCTTCCACCGCAACGGATAAGGGCTTTTTATCTCTTCCCTCTACCATCGCCTTGCTGCCGCCGATAATCTGCCTTGCCCTCTTAGACGTTGCCATCACAATAGAATAACGACTGTTTACCACTGGCGCCTCACCTGGTTCAACTTCACTGTTCACTACTTTCATTAAATCGGAATAAGATGGATGTAACATTCTAATCTGCTCCTTTCGAGAACTTCTGCAGTTCTTCTCTGATTTCTTTAATAAACGCTCTTTGTCTTACCGGCGCCCTGCGTGCAGCCCCCACTAAATTGTGGACTTCCTCCACACATTCCTCCAAAACATCATTTACTACAATATAATCGTATGACTCCACGCCTTCTGACTCTTCTACGGCTCGCGCCAGACGTCTTGCAATGACTTCTGCGCTCTCCGTTCCCCGGCCCTCCAGCCTTCGCTTTAACTCTTCCCCGCTAGGAGGCGTTAGAAAGATAAGAAGACTTTCTGGAAACTGGGCCTTAATTTTTAAAGCGCCTTGAATCTCAATCTCCAAAATCACATTTTTTCCCGCCGTCAACTGCTCTTCCACATACTTCCTGGGTGTGCCGTAATAATTACCGCAGTATGAGGCATATTCAATTAATCCGTTTTGCCTGATTGTCTCTTCAAACTGTTCCCGCTCCGTGAAAAAATATTCCACTCCTTCCCGCTCTCCCACCCTGGGCGCTCTTGTTGTCATGGAAACTGACAAAACATATTCATTGTGCACTTCCATAAGCTTCCTTACCAGTGTACCCTTTCCAGCGCCGGAAAAACCTGAAATAACTATTAAGATTCCTTTTTGGTCCATAACACTATTCCACCTCTCCTTCCGCCGGTTCTTCTTCCGAACCTTCTACGACTGCCTGCACACGCCCGGCTATGGTCTCCGGCAAAAGCGCCGACAGCACCACCTGGCTGTTCTCCATCACAAGCACTGACTTGGTTTTCCGCCCCTGGGTCGCGTCAATTGCAGAACCCTTTTCCTTTGCATTCTGCACCAGACGCTTAATCGGTGCGGATTCAGGGCTGACAATTGCGATAATTTTAGATGTATTTACAATATTGCCAAAACCAATATGAATCAGCATCCGCAGCCTCCCGTCATATTTTGTATCCGTATTTTATTATTTTTACTCTATGTTTTGAATCTGCTCACGCACTTTCTCTATATCCGTTTTTAAATCAATGGCGCAATTAGAACATTCCAAATCGCTGATTTTGGACAGAATGGTATTCGCTTCCCGATTCAACTCCTGTGCAATAAAATCAAGTTTTCTGCCCACAGCGCCCCCTTCCGACAGGGTATTTTTCGTCGTTTCTATATGGCTGCGCAATCTTACGATTTCCTCGTCCACGCACACCTTATCGGCAAAAACAATTACCTCAGTAAGCAGTCTCCCCTCGTCCACCGCTGCATCTGTCAAAAGCTCCCGAACCCTCTCTTCCAGTTTACCACGGTAATCCGTCACTATCTGGGGAGAACGCTCCGCAATAAAGTCAATCTTTTCCAACATTCCATCCAGCTTTTCCACCAAATCGAGCTTCAAGTGCTCCCCTTCCTCGATTCTGGCATCCACAAACATTTTTACAGCACCGTTTAAGGCTTTCCGCAGCTCATTCCAAAGCTCTTCTTCATCCGTGCCCGAATCCTCCATGGTAAACACTTCCTGGAATCTGGCCAATCTGGATACGCTCATATCGTTATCCAACGAAAAATCTTCCGACATCTGACGAAAATATTTCAAATATTCTGCCGCCAACTCCTTATTGTAGTGCACATGGGAAGTTTTCTCTGAAATATCCTCATAAGTTACATAAACATCTACCTTTCCGCGTGAAATATAATTTTTTAATTCATTGCGGACGGCATATTCAAAGAAATAAAGCGATTTTGGCATCTTTACATTAATATCCAGATACCGATGATTGACCGCTTTGATTTCCACCGTGAACTTCCCACTGTCCCAGCCAGCCTCACACCTGCCGAAACCGGTCATACTTTTAATCATAAGTACTCCAATCCGGGCCAAAAGCCCTATACTGCACCTTTCTTATTGCACACTTCTCTTTATTATAGAATAAGTTCACGAAAGCGTCAAGAAATTTATTCCTTTGTCCCATCAACGTTTATCGCTTTTTATACCTGTTCAGCGCCATAACTTAACTCCTGTCCTAAGGGAGTTGACATACCTCGTAAAGAAAGTTATAGTAATCATACAATAATAAATGATATATGCACTTCACTTAATTGCCGTTTATGGCAATTTGTGCTGTCGCGCAGCGACTTTATACAGTCCAGCTAAGAAATGTTAATCCTGAGATCGTGAAGGCGCACGAGAGCAAATTTCATGAGGTTACTTACGAATGAAATTTGTCTCTCCTGTGTGTGTGCCGAAAGAACCTCAACCTTTAGGGCTGTCGCGCAGCGACTTTATACAGTCCAGCTAAGAAATGTCAATTCATTTATTAAAAATGTAAAGCTGGACAGGTGAGGTTGTAAAGGCGCACGAGAGCAAATTTCATGAGGTTACTTACGAATGAAATTTGTCTCTCCTGTGTGTGCGCCGAAAGAACCTCACCCTTTAGGGCTGTCGCGCAGCGACTTTAAATAGGAGGACCAACCATGGCATTCGACGGTGTTACCATAGCCAATATTGTTTCAGAATTAAAGAAAGAATTAATCGGCGGAAGATTATACAAAATTGCCCAGCCGGAAGAAGACGAACTTTTACTCACCATACGGCAGTCCACAGGACAAAAACGACTTCTAATCTCCGCTGAGGCATCCCTGCCTCTGATCTACCTGACAGAAACCAATAAACCCAGCCCCATGACGGCGCCCAATTTCTGTATGCTTCTGCGAAAACATTTACAAAACGGACGCATTACGGAGATTTTCCAGCCCGGATTAGAACGCATTGTGCACATAGGAATCGAACATTTAAATGAGATGGGGGATTTGTGCCATAAAACCCTCATTATTGAAATCATGGGCAAACACAGCAATATTATATTCTGTGACGAGGAGAATGTGATAATAGACAGTATTAAGCGTGTATCCGCCGCTGTCAGTTCCGTCCGTGAAGTTTTGCCCGGCAAACCTTATTTCATAGCCAATACACAGAATAAACTGGACGCGCTGCATACAGATTACGAAAGCTTCTGCGCCGCCCTTTCCGCAAAACCCCAGCCTGCCTATAAAGCCATTTATGCCAGCTTCACAGGCATCTCTCCCATTCTGGCTCAGGAGCTATGCTATGAAGGCGGCGTGGACGGGGACAGACCCACCGCAGCATTTACCGCAAAAGACTACCAAAATCTTTACAAGGTTTTTGACCGCATGGTAACTGCAGTTCAAGAGGAACATTTTACCCCTAATATTGCATATACCAACGGCAATCCGGTGGAATTCTGTGCGTTCCCTCTGACCATGTATGGTTATGGAAGAGAAAGTGTTACTTCCCCCGCTGCCGTATCCGGAGACGTTACTGTTGCATACGATTCCATGTCCTCCTTGTTGGAACACTATTATGCCAGAAAAAACACGCTCACACGTATCCGACAGAAATCATCGGATTTACGTCGTATTGTACAAACCGCTTTGGAAAGGGATATCAAAAAATACGACTTGCAGCTGCGCCAGATCAAAGATACGGAAAAACGGGATCAATATAGAATTTACGGAGAATTGTTAAACACCTATGGCTACGACGCACAACCTGGCGCAAAATCACTGGAAGCTTTAAATTATTATACCAATGAAACCATAACCATTCCTCTTGACCCTACCTTAACTGCAACAGATAACGCCAAATTATATTTTGATAAATACAGAAAATTAAAACGCACTTACGAAGCATTATCAGAACTGACCAGAGAAGTAAAGGAAGAAATCGACCATTTGGAATCTGTCCAGACTGCGCTTGATATCGCGCTTTACGAAGAAGACCTGGCACAGATTAAAGACGAATTGACCGAAAGCGGCTATATCCGCAAAAAAAGCTATGGAAAAAAACAAAAAATCACAAGCAAACCTTTCCATTATATCAGCAGCGATGGTTTTCATATGTATGTGGGAAAAAATAATTACCAGAACGACGAATTGACCTTTAAATTTGCCCAGGGAAATGACTGGTGGTTCCATGCAAAGCAAATACCGGGCTCTCATGTTATCGTAAAATCGGAAAATGCGGAAGAACTGCCCGACCGCACTTTTGAAGAAGCCGCCCGCCTGGCAGCCTATTACTCCAAAGGCCGGGAACAAGAAAAGGTAGAAATAGACTATGTACAAAAAAAACATGTCAAAAAGCCAAATGGGGGGAAACCTGGTTTTGTAGTCTACTATACCAATTTCTCCATGGCCATTGACAGCGACATCTCCGGTATCCCTCTGGCGGAAACTGAGAAATAACGCTTTTGGGATGATTATAACCTATGGGTTCTTTCCGAAATTTTAGATTTTTATATGGAGTGCAAAAACAACCTATGATTATCATATCACATGTACTCTGAAATCTATTATCTCGGAAAGAACCTTTACCACTATCTTAAAATAAATCTCTTCACAATTTATTTCATCAGTCTGCACCTTTTTGCTACTTTCACCAGAAGATGCCCCTTGGGAAATCCCCGCAATTCTTCCTCCGTAACCCCTCTGAACAATAGAAGCAGTGCAAAATAGATACACATCGCCAAAAGGATTGCAATGATCACCGAAATTCTAGGAGAAGATGTGAGCATCAGCATCCCTTCATATACCGCCCATGCCAAAGCTCCCATAAGCGCTGACGCCAATATAGGCACCACAAATGTAGTAAGCATTTCCTGCCGATACCCCAAAACTCTATACACCGCAATTTGATTCAGCACACACATAATGCCTGAATATATGGTATTTGCAATGGCAATGGCATACAAATCCAGCCCTGTAAAACCTACCATCCAAACGCCCACCGCCGTCTGAATCACCAATGCAATGCCCGCGTTTATAATGGGGATATTTACCTTTCCCATCCCCTGCAAAATATGATTGCTCAATGTGGACAGTGCATAAAATATCACCGACAATGAAAGGGCCATCAACAGCTTAGTGGCCAAATCCTCGTCTGCCTCTGTATTATGAAACAGCAAACCCGTCACCGGCCTTGCCAACACAAAAAGCCCCATTGCACAGGGAATGGAGATCATCATAATCATTTTTACGGCCGTAGCAATTTTCTCCTTTGTTCCATCCAAATCGTTAGAAGCAATACTCTGCGCTACCGTAGGTATCATTGCGGCTCCCATAGCCGTCGCAAAAGCAATGGGAATATTGGATATGGTCTGTGCCTGCCCAACAAATACCCCCCACCTGGAACTCAGTTCCATCTCGCTCAAATTCCGCCGCTCCAAAAAAGCTTTCATATACACACTGTTATTGACTGCACTGCTTAAATTATATACCGCCGTACTTATGATATAAGGCATTACCACCATTGTAACCACTTTCAGAATATCTTGATAAGAATCCACCGAGGTATGCCTATCATGCTTCATCCTTTTGTAAATCATTCCACGGTTTAATCCATATACGCCGAGCATAAACAACAGCGCTGCCAAAACGCCCGCACCCGTGCCCAATGCACTGCCCACGGCGCCATAAGTTGCACGCTTAATCAATCCTGCTTCCTCTGCCGGCAATTCCATTCCACCCATATTAATCCGAATCAACAGATAAGCCGCGCCCACGCTGACCACCGCATTCGCAATCTGTTCCAATATCTGTGAGATGGATGTCTGTACCATACTTCTATGGGCTTGAAAATATCCTCTCAATACCCCCAGAATACCATAAATAAAAATTGTCGGAGCAAAAGTCTTTAATACCGTAACTGCCGCGCCTTCTACAAAAATACCCGCTCCAAAAAACAGAAATAAACTTGCCACGCCGCCCACCGCCAGCACATATCCCAGCGCACATTTGAAAATTCTGTGAGCATTGCGGTATTCTTTTACAGCCAGCTTCTGCGCTATCACCTTTGATATTGCAGAAGGAATACTGTACGAAGATATCAATAGGATAATGGTGTAATAATTATAAGCCGAACCATAATATCCCCAACCCAACGCACCTATCACATTATGCAAAGGGCCCCTGTAAAGGAGCCCTATAATCCGGCTGATGATTCCGGCCGCAGCCAAAATCCCCGCCTGCATTATGAAGCCATTTTTCCTGCCCTCAGTTCCCACCATTTTCATCCTATCAGCCAATCATACATCTCCTGATATTTTGCTGCGGATACATGCCATGAAAAATCAGCCGCCATAGCTCTGTCAACCAGCTTATTCCATTCACGTTTCTTATCATAGTATACCTGTTCTGCATAACGGATTGTATTTAACATTTCATGGGCATTGTAATTGGAAAAACTGAAACCGGTGCCGGAACTTTCAAATTCGTTATAAGGCACAACCGTATCCTTCAAACCGCCTGTCTCGCGCACAATGGGGATGGTTCCATAGCGCAGCGCCATCAACTGACTCAAACCGCAAGGCTCAAAAAGGGACGGCATTAAAAACGCATCACAGGACGCATAAATTTTATGTGACAATGGGTCAGAATAATAAATATTTGCAGATACCTTATCGCTGTACTTCCAGTCAAAATGGCGGAACATATTTTCATAGCGCTCTTCACCGGTGCCCAATACCACCAACTGAATATCATCCTGGCAGAGTTCATTCATAATATAAGCGATCAGGTCAAGCCCTTTTTGGTCCGTAAGCCTTGACACAATCCCTATCATCATTTTCTTATCATCCTGACGCAGCCCCAGCTCCTGCTGCAGCGCATGCTTATTCTTCGCCTTCTCCTTTCGGAACGTCACCGCACTGTAAGGGGCCACAATATTAGAATCCGTCTCCGGATTGAACTCTTTGTAATCAATCCCGTTGACTATTCCCCGCAAATCTCTGCTTCTGGCCCGAAGCAGACCATCCAGCCCTTCTCCATAAAAAGGAGTCTTAATCTCTTCCGCATAAGTACTGCTCACCGTTGTCACGGCATCCGCATAGACAATTCCGCCCTTTAACAGATTGGCGTCCTTATAAGCTTCCAATTTGTCGGATGTAAAAAAGTAGTCCGGCAAACCAGTGATATTTTTGACAGTCTTAGTGTCCCATTTTCCCTGGAACTTCAGATTATGGATGGTAATAACAGATTTTATCCCCCGGAAGAAATCTCCCTCTCTGAAACGCTCTTTCAGATATACCGGAATCAATCCTGTCTGCCAGTCATGACAATGTATCACATCCGGCCGAAAATCGATCACCGGCAATACGGAAAGCACCGCCTTGCAGAAATAGGCATATCTCTCAATCTCCCATCTGGGATCATCCGTGTAAGGCTTTGGCCCGCTGAAATAATATTCATTATCTACAAAATAATAATGTACGCCGTCCTCTTCCGCTTCCAGGATTCCCACATACACACTCTTCCAGTTAAAATCCATGTAAAAGTGGGATACATATCTCATTTTATCCTTCATTTCCTGTTTCATACAGGTGTATTTGGGAAGAATAACTCTTACATCGAAAAATTCTTTGGCAATACACTTTGGCAGGGACCCCACTACATCGGCCAAACCGCCTGTTTTGACAAATGGCACTCCTTCTGATGCTGCAAATAAAATTCTCTTCATGGTAACCTCCACTCAACCTTATATATACTTGTCTCTATTATACAACATTATACGCTCAGTGGAAAGTATTTCTTTTGGTAAAAATTTATTATAAATAAATTAAGAGCGATAAGATAACCGTATTCTGTCAGCAATCAGGGCAATAAATTCTGAATTGGTAGGTTTCCCTTTTCCCGTATCAATGGTATATCCGAACAGTGCGTCCAACGTTTCCATCCTTCCTCTGCTCCATGCAACCTCAATGGCATGTCGAATGGCGCGTTCCACACGACTAGGTGTGGTCTGGAATCTCTTTGCTATGGTTGGATACAGTATCTTCGTAATGGAACTCACCATCCCCGGATCATCCACCGACATCATAATTGCCTCTCTCAAATACTGATATCCCTTGATATGTGCCGGAACGCCAATCTCGTGAATCATATTTGTCACATCCTGCTCCAAATCACGGGACACCACAGCTTTTGGTTTCTCTTGTATCGTATTGTGCGACACCGTTCCCTTTCCGGATGGGACCGTAATCATAATCTGAAATTCTTTATCCCCATTCATCAAATCTCCAAGTATTTTATATATCTTCTCATTGTCCTTTGTAGCTGTCAGATTCAGTTGTTCCATCAAACTACCTCCTATCAACATTCCGAATTTTTATATATATTGTCTAAATTCGTTCTTTCTTATTATAAAAGAGAAATGTTTGATACTGCAACTCCAAACCGCCGCAAGTTTCGTCTTCAACTCTTAAGAAGAAACGTAATACGATATAAGTCTTGTTACTTTTACATTATCTCTCAGAAAAACCTATAAATTTCCGAATTTCTTCCTTCATCTCATAATTTCTTATTTATATATGTTTATGGAACAATTTATGCAGTTTCACTTTTTGACTGACACCACGGAGAACAGCCCACAAATACCTTGAAATCTCTGCAAAAATATAATAAAATGCTGGATAAGCAGTAGACAAAATAAAACTTTAACCTTTCTTTAACTTTTCTGAGCGATTTTTAAACCTTCATGCCTTAATATCATAAATGTAATCACTTGAAAGAAAGATAAGAACAGAACAGTAAGAAAGGAGATACCAACCAATGAACGAAAAGAAAAGTCTTCAGAAATATGCGGTGGAAACCATATCCCTCACCAAAGAGTACAACAAAACGCCTGCGGTAAACCATTTGGACATGAAAGTCCGGGAGGGTGCCATCTATGGATTTATCGGAAGAAACGGCGCCGGAAAATCAACCACATTGAAAATGCTCTGTGGTCTGGCAAAACCCACATCGGGAGAAATACGGATCTATGACAAATCGGTCGTTGACCCCTATGTTGCAAAAAGAGTAGGATGTCTAATTGAATCCGCGGGTTTATATCCCAATATGACAGCAAGACAAAATATGATCATGAAAGCCAAATGCCTTGGTCTGGCCGACAGCGGTTTACAAGGGCAGTCACAAGAGAACAGCGTGGACAAAATTCTCTCTCTCACCGGTCTCTCTAACACGGGAAATAAAAAGACCAAATTCTTCTCTATGGGAATGAAGCAACGCCTGGGCATCGCCATTGCCCTTTTGGGTAATCCAGACCTTCTGATCCTGGATGAACCCATTAATGGTCTGGACCCGGAAGGAATTCGCGAAATTCGACAGCTTTTGTTAAAATTAAACGAAGAGGGTAAGACACTGATTATCAGCTCTCATATCTTAGGAGAATTGAGCAAAATATCCACACACTACGGAATCATAAAAGACGGCGTACTGGTGGAACAGATTAGCCGGGAGAGTTTGGAGCAAAAATGCAAATCCTATTTTCAGTTGGAGGTAGACAATATATCCCATGCCCTGCCCTTAATTACGGAACACACTCCCGGCGTCCGCACCGAAGTGTACGATAACAGAACACTGCGCATTTATGATTTGTCCGACGGCACATGGCTGCATCAGTTATTGGCAGAAAACCACATACAGATTTATTCATCGGGTTTTCACCATATGGATTTAGAAGAATACTTCCTGGCACGCATGGACGGCCAGACTCACACTGCATCACAAGGAGGGAATGAAAATGTTTAATTTACTGCGCATGGATTTATATAGAATCAAAAGAAGTTTATCTGTTTATATTTGTTTGGCAATAATGCTTTCTATCACGGTACTGGGCTGTTGGATGATATGGCTGTTGGGAACGCCGGAAGGCCGACAATCGGCTGTCAATTCAGGAATGATTGAAACCGAACTGCTTATGGAAGAACTGGAAGATGAAAGCAACCTTCTGGAAGGAATGGATCTTCTGGAAATGTACCGCAATATGAGCATGGACGGCGGATTCTATCCCTGTATCATCTGTATCATCACCTCTCTCTTCGTATGTGCGGATTTTCAAAGCGGCTTTATCAAAAATATTATGTCCTCCCACAGAAACCGCTGGCGTTATGTGGTAAGTAAACTACTGACCATGGGCATTGTAAATTTCTTCTTTACTATGATTTCTTTTGGCTTTTGTTTCCTGACAAACGCACTGTTTCATATGGTACCTTTCACCAATTGGCTTGATGTTCTGTTTTACCTTGGCTGGGCCTGGGTTATTACCACAGCGTTTTCCTCTTTGATTATCGCAATCTGTATCTTCACCCGCAATGGGGCCATAAGTATTTTAGCAGCGATAATCTTCAGCAGCGGCCTTCTGGTAACCGTCCTCTCCGCTCTCTCAAGCCTGTTCCATTTAGACCAGTGGGTAACTTATACGCTTTACTTTAACATGACTTACGGACCATCTTCTTATTCCGGAATCGGGGACTTGAGAATCTTCGGGATTGGATTGGCATTTCTGGTTCTTTATACCATAATTGCTTCCATAGTTTTAAGCAAAAAAGATATTTAAACTCTAAGAAAACACATAACCCATACATTCATGAAAGGAATGACAAAATGAATCTTCTGCTTGTGCTGCTCTGTCTCTGTTTCGGTATCTTTTATGTCCGACTCCGCATGGATATTCACAATCTCTCTGCACAACTTGCGGAAATCCATCGCGGCAGCCATATGGAACTTTCCACAAATAGCCGCCAGAAACCATTGCTGGCCCTCTGCCGGAACTTAAACCAGGTTCTGGCTGCCAGGGACAGGGCTCATATGCGCTATGAAAAGGCTGAGAAACAATTAAAGCAGAATATCACCAGTCTTGCTCATGATATCCGCACTCCGCTCACAGGCGCCACAGGATATATACAGCTTGCCGAAGAATGTGAAAATGAGACGAAGAAAAATCACTATCTTGCCGCAGCCCAAAAAAGGCTCACGGAGCTGAAAGACATGCTGGAAGAAATGTTTTTGTATACTAAACTTACCGTGGAAGACTATTCTCTTTCTATCGAAAAACTGCAAGTGCTTCCACTGCTGGGAGACTGTCTTCTGAGCTTTTATACAAAATTTGAAGATGCAAATCTGGAACCGAAAGTTCTCTTTGCATCAGAAGACTTTTCTGTCCAGGCCGACGAGGAAGCACTGCGGCGCGTCTTCCTGAACCTAATTCAGAACGCGCTGCTCCACGGCACCGGAAATATTACGATTCTTCAACAGGGTAACATTTTGATTTTCCAGAACTCCTTAGCGCCTGACAGCCTTCCTGACCCGGAGCAGATATTTGACAGATTCTATAAAGCCGATCCGGCCCGAAGGAAAGGTTCCTCCGGGCTGGGCCTGTTTATCGTAAAAGAATTGATTCAAAAAATGGATGGTCAAATCAGCGCAGCATTGGAAAATGACTGCCTGAAAATATCAATTCTGCTGCCCGTTTAACCACCATAAGACCAACTAAGGCTAAGACCGGGCGGCGCACACATAAGAATTGCTTTCGGTTATACATTAAAACAGCTTCCCCCCACGAATTCTCTGCACAGGGAATTATTCGGCAGACTCTCGCTTGGAACACTCAAAAAATAATCCAGAAATTTCAACAGCCGTTTGGCTTCATAATATTCCGGCGCGTCTTTGGGTATTTGGAATAGTAACGGCTCTGCAAAAGGTTTCAGCACCGCAAGTTCATAAATCAATGCGGAATTAAACATTGCATCCGCTCCCTCCTGGAAGGGAAAAATATTCTCTTCCTCTCCCCTGCGCACTGAGGACCACATTTGAATTGTTCTCTGGGCGCTGGAGCCCCTTGTGCGGGCATCCCGCACAAGTCTGCGGAGCAGTCTGCCATCCGTGGTGGAGATTCTGTTATGCCGGTCAACATTCAACGTAGTAAGGGCGCTGATATAAATTTTGAATTTACTTTCTTCAGGCAGCGCATAGGACATTTTCTCATTCAATCCATGGATACCCTCAATGACCAGAATATCGCTCTCTCCCAACTGCATATAATCGCCCTTATACTCTCTTTTGCCAATCTTAAAATTGAAAGAAGGCAGTTCCACCCTCTCTCCGGCAAGCAGTTTCATCATATCATCGTTAAAAAGTTTTACATCAATGGCTCCCAGACATTCAAAATTATAATCCCCTTTTTCATCCTTAGGCGTCAGTTCCCTGTCAACGAAATAATTATCCAACGCAATCGGATGAGGGGTCTTTCCCAGGGTCCGAAGCTGTATGGACAATCTATGAGAAAAGCTGGTTTTCCCCGATGAGGAAGGCCCCGCAATCATGACAAATTTCACATTGCCCCTGTCTGCGATTTCCTTCGCAATTTCCCCAATCTTTCTCTCCTGCTCCGCTTCCTGAACTAATATCAAATCGCTCATGGAGCCTCCGCATATCTGGTCATTCAGGTCCCCCACCGTCTCAATACCGGCAACGCTTCCCCAATGGCTGGCATTTACCATAGTTTCAAACAGCTTTTTCCGTTCTGTAAACGATTCCACTTCCAGCGGATTTTCTTTGGAAGGAAGCAATAGCATAAATCCTTTTTCATATGGAATCACATCAAACCATTTTACATATCCTGCATCCGGAAGCATATATCCGTAATAATAATCATAATATCCTTCCATTTCGTATATATTAACCGTGGAACTTCTGCGATAGCGGAACAACTTTGCCTTATCCGCCATACCCTTCGACCGAAAAAGCTCCATAGCGTCTTCCAGACGATAGGTCCGCTTTTTAAACAGCACCTTTTTCTCCACCAGCTCCCACATTCTGCCTTTTATCTCTATGGCATGTTCCATCGTGGAAGGAATCTGCTCATACGTACTGATATAAATTCCTCTCCCAATAGAAAATTCAACATAACATCTCTGGGCGGCTTCCGCGCCAAACAAATCATACACACTCTTCAAAAACAGCATGGTCGCGGCACGCATATAGGTTTTATGCCCCACATCATCTCTCAACGTAAAGAAATCCACCGTACAGTCCTTTACGACTTTCTTAAATAACTCTCTTATCTTGCCATTTACAGCCGCCGCTGCAATCATACTATCATATTCCTGCTGATACTCCGCTGCAAGCTCTTCCAAAGTGGTTCCCTGCTGCACTTCTTTTTGTTTCCCGTGTATTGTTACCGTTACCATGTCCATCCTGCCCTTCTTGAAATCTCCCTTATCTTCCCGGTAAAATAATAATGCCTCCCTGACTTCTGCCGCTTCTCTTTCCAATTCCGCCTTTCGCCGTCCCGCCTTTTCCGAAGTTTGCGTACTCAGGTCTGTTTCAAGCTGTTCCAACTGTCTCAGGCGTTGTATCAAAAATTCCTGCAGTACGGGATGCCGTTTCTTTAACAGCAATTCTCCGTACATATCATAAATCTTTCTTTCATGGGCTGCTTCCGCATTTCTGACGCCACTACCCTTGCCCGCAGCCACGGGAACCGCTTTCATTGCAAAATAATATTTTCCCTCTTCACAGACAGCGTCTTCACATATCACCCGAAATCCTGCTTCCCTTAAAAAAGCGCGAAACTCCCTTAGTTCCGACTGGGGCTGCAAGATCAGCTCCTGCAGCCCTTTCGCTTTATCCATATTGTCCGTCAGAATTTTCTCCATCAGTCTGCCGCCCATACCGGCGCATACCAGACTCTTTGCCTCTCCATCCACATACGCTTCCAGCCCGTCCGACAGCCTGACCTCTATGTAATCCCCCAGCCTAAATTCCCTTATATGCTCCTCTGCACCGGACAGCGGCCCTTTTCGCACATCCATGGCAATTGCCCCAGGACATACGCCTTCCCGCACAAGATATATGGACAAATATCCATGGTCACACCCCACATCCACCAATCCGTAACCGGGCGTCACCATATTCGCAAGCATTTTCAGTCTCTGGGACAAGTCAATTCTTTTCAATCCAAATAATCCTTTAGCTTTCTGCTGCGGCTGGGGTGGCGCAGCTTACGAAGCGCTTTGGCCTCTATCTGACGAATTCTCTCTCTGGTAACGCTGAATTCCTTACCCACCTCTTCCAGCGTCCGCGCACGACCGTCGTCCAGTCCAAACCGAAGACGCAGCACTTTCTGTTCCCGCTCGGTCAATGTACTGAGAACCTCCACCAGTTGTTCTTTGAGCAAGGTAAACGCTGCCGCATCCGCCGGCGCGGGCACATTATCATCCTCGATAAAATCCCCCAGATGACTGTCTTCCTCTTCGCCAATGGGCGTCTCCATAGAGACAGGCTCCTGGCTGATTTTCATAATTTCCCGCACACGGTCCACAGGCATCTTCATTTCTTCCGCTATCTCTTCGGGGGTCGGTTCGCGGCCAAGCTCCTGCAGCAACTGCCTGCTGACCCGAATCAGTTTGTTGATGGTCTCCACCATATGAACCGGTATCCTGATAGTTCTTGCCTGATCTGCGATGGCTCTGGTAATCGCCTGACGAATCCACCAGGTAGCGTATGTGGAAAACTTATAACCCTTACGGTAATCAAATTTTTCCACGGCTTTAATTAACCCCAGATTTCCCTCCTGAATCAAATCAAGAAACAGCATCCCCCGTCCTACATACCGCTTTGCAATGCTTACAACCAGACGCAGATTGGCCTCTGCCAGCCTCTTTTTGGCATTTTGATCCCCAATCTCCATTCTCTTCGCAAGCTCAATCTCCTCGTCTGCGGAAAGCAGCGGCACTTTGCCGATCTCCTTCAAATACATACGCACAGGGTCTTCAATGCTGATACCGTCAGGGATGGATAAATCCAGATTCTCCACATCCACATCTTCCTCTTCCGCCAGAAGAAGTTCATCCGGGTCCGGGTCCACATCATCATCCGTAATTCGGAACACATCCACATTATGCTGTTCCAGCACCTCTAAAATCTTCTCGAACTGTTCCTCTTCCAAAGGCATGTCCGCAAAAAAATCACAGATTTCCTGGTATTCCAATATGTTTTTCTTCTTTTTTGCAAAGGCCAGAAGCTCTTTTATCTTCTCGTCAAACCTTGCCCGTGTGTTTTCATCCATCGTAATAAATCCATCCTTCCTTGGGAAGCTTTCCCTCTGTTGAAAATCCAATGATCTTTCATTATGAATAATGTTTGATTCTTTATAAATTATCAATAGCTTTACCTGATTCCAGGGAAATATGCGTTTTCTTCAATAGTTCCAACTCTCTCTTGCCATCAACCACCCGTTTCAGCGCATCGGCACTCTCAGTCAACTGATTGGCAAAATATTCATAACTGTTTTCTTTCACCCGAACCAGCACGTCATGAAATGCCTTTTCCCGTTCCTTCACTGTCTCCAGGCTGGGCAGATCCTCGCTGAATATCTCCGCCGCCAGACGGTGTTCTTCCTCATCTTCAAACATCCCGACGATTGCGGCCAGATTATATTTCCCCTGTTCCAAATCCCCAAACAGTCGGTCCGCCACCTGTCGATAAGGTTCTTCCGTAAAGTCTTCGGCAGAAATGTACTGTTTAATTTTCTGATGCACGGCCGGTTCATCCGAAATCCATTTCAGCAAAAGCCGCTGGTCACGCTTTATACTTTCTTTCGGGTCTTTCTTCCGCACGCCCTGTCTGGGACGCTCCAAAGGCCTTGTCAGGCCGGTCTGGGCCGCATATCTTTCCACCAGCCCTTTCAGACTGTTCTCGTTGATAAAATATTTGTCTGCCGCCGCCTTAAGATAATTTTCCCGCTCCATGGACTCTGAAAAACTGCACAGTTTTTTGGCTATCTCCCTGTGAAATTTGGTTTTTTCCTCCGGGTCACTCAGGTTAAACTGTTCTTCCAATATTCTCAGCTCAAAGAAAAAACTGCTTTCCGCCTTCCGGATGCGCTCTTCAAACGCCTCCCGCCCCAGTGCCTTCATAAATTCGTCCGGGTCCTTATAAGGTCTCATATCAATAACCTTACCGGACAGACCTGCTTCCCGCAAAATACCGATACTGCGAAGGGCTGCCTTCACCCCGGCGCCGTCACTGTCATACGCCAGATATACGCTGTTTGTGTATTTGCGCAGCAATCCGGCCTGTTCTTCCGTAAATGCCGTCCCCAACGAAGCAATCGCCTGGGTAAATCCGGCCTGATGCATGGCAATCACATCCATATAGCCTTCACACAGAATCATATTGCCGCTCCTGGACGTTCTGGCAAAATTCAGTCCGTACAGATTCCGCCTTTTGTCAAAGATGGGGGTTTCGGGAGAATTCAAATACTTTGGTTCTCCTTCTCCCATAACCCTGCCGCCAAAACCGATGACCCGATTATTTTTATCCTGGATAGGGAACATCACCCTGTTCCAGAATTGACTTCTAAGCCCATATTTCTCAGAATAACCGGCCAGCCCGGCCTCCTTAATCACCTCGTCTTCAAATCCCTTTTCCTGCAGATACCTTACCAGCTCCTCCCCGTTTTTCCCCGCATACCCCAAGCCAAATCTATGCATGGTTTCTTTGGATAATTCTCTCTTTTTTAAATATTCATACCCGATTTCCCCTATAGGGCTGCGAAGCTGATAATAGAAGAATTTCGCCGCTTCCTTGTTGACCTCCAAAAGCCTTGCTCTTCTTTTCTCCCGCACACGCCCTTCTTCCCCTTCCTGAATGTCGGGAAGCTGCACGCCCGCTCGGTCTGCCAATTCCTTCATCGCTTCCGGAAACGTGTAATTCTCATAATTCATCAGGAAACCAAACACATCTCCCCCCGCACCGCAGCCAAAGCAATGATAAATTTGCTTACTGGCGCTGACGGAGAAAGAAGGTGTCTTCTCATTGTGGAAAGGGCACAGTCCCCAATGGCTGCCGCCTTTCTTCTGCAGTTTCACATACCTTGACACCGCTTCCACAATATCACTTTTTGACCTCACTTCTTCCACAAGTTCTTCCGGATAATACATTGATACTCCTTCATCTTATTCTAATATACCCTGACCTGTCCGTTTCATACTGCCATACAAACAATGGAAAGCGGTGGAAACACTTTACTACAGTTCCCCCACCAGATAACTGCGTTCTGATTTATATGGACCAGCACTTTGGTATGTAAATCCTCTCATACATGGCAATGGCAAACCGATCAGTCATGGACGCCACATAATCACATATTACCTGTTCTTTGGCATCCCCCTCGGACAAAAGTAATAAAAACTCTGCAGGCAGTTCGTCCGTATGTTTCATAAAATGCTGATACAGGGTTTCCATCAATTGTACCGCCTTACCCTCTTCACTTTTTGCCAAAGGATTATGATACACATTATCAGACATAAACTGCCGCAACTGCTTCATTGCCTCCGCCACAGGCTCCGACATCCGTATATCATTTTGCCCCATACTGGCAGTCACAATATCGTGAATAAAATTATCCAGGCGCTTTCCTGACGTACTGCCAATCACCTCTCGAATCTCCCTGGGCACGTCGCTCTCCTTCAGTATTCCCGCACGCACCGCGTCATCCATGTCATGGTGAATATACGCTATCTTATCCGAAAACCGTACTACCTTGCCTTCCAATGTATGGGGTGTTCCCGTGGTCTGATGATTTAAAATACCATCCCGGACTTCATAGGTCAGATTAAGTCCCCGTCCGTTCTTCTCCAATCTGTCCACTGTACGCACACTCTGCTGATGATGCTCAAATCCCAGAGGACAGACTGTGTTTAACGCCCTCTCTCCTGCATGGCCAAAGGGAGTATGACCCAAATCATGCCCCAGCGCTATAGCCTCCACTAATTCTTCATTCAGTTTCAGCGCCTTTGCAATGGTACGTGCATTTTGAGATACTTCCAGGGTATGCGTCAGCCTGGTACGGTACTGATCTCCCTCCGGAGACAGAAATACTTGTGTCTTATCCTTCAGTCTGCGGAAGGCCCTGCAGTGAATGATTCTATCCCTGTCACGCTGGAACACGGGTCTGATATCACACTGTTCTTCCGGCCTTGGCCTGCCTCTGGAATCTGTACTGTGCGCTGCATAAGGACTTAGATAGTTCTTCTCCCATTGTTCTAAGCTTTCTCTGATTGTCATGTATGCCTCTTTTCCGACGAAACGTCAAAAGCAAAACCTTTCTCCTAATTTTATTATTCTGCACGCAAAGCCAAATTCCTTTTTTATATCACAAAAAATTGTTACAATCCGGCACCCTGCCAAATAATAACAATTTTCGTTCCCTGTTCATAGTATTTTCTTCATTTAACGACAAATATCATATATAAATTCCGCATTTTTGTCCATAGCGTCTCTTGCCGCCTTTACGGGAGACATTTGGAACACATGCCACATACCAGGGTACACCTCCATTTTCACCGATACGTTGGCGTCCACAAATGCCTGGTGAAGCCTTGTAGCGTCGCTGAGTAAAATCTCGTTTTCCCCTACTTGGATATACGTGGGCGGAAATCCGTCCAATTCTCCAAACAGGGGAGAAATGAAAGGATTTTTCAAGTCTTGTTCCCCTGCATACGCCTCCACCATTCTTTCAATATAAGGACGATTCAGCACCGGGTCCAATTCCGCTTTCTCCTGGAAGGAATCTCCCGACGAAGTCAGGTCCGTCCAGGGAGACATTAAAACGATTCCTCTGGGCAGCAGCCTTCCCTCTTGCTTTAACCGCAGCGTCAAAGATAACGCCAGATTTCCCCCCGCCGAATCCCCTGTCAAAATTACATCCCTTGCGCCATATCCGAACAACATCAGATAATTCCATGCTTTCATAGCGTCTTCCGTGGCCGCCGGATAGGGGTGTTCCGGCGCCAGGCGATAATCAAAACACAACACATCCATGGAAGTTGACGCCGCCAATTTGGATGTCAATGTTCGGGCATACAGACAACTTCCTGTAGAATACCCGCCACCATGACAATGCAGAATCACATACTTTTTCATATGTGCCCGGTTGACGCTGACCCATTCACCGTACATTCCGTCAATATCAATTTCTCTATAACCAATATCCCTTGTATTGCTCAAAATGGCCCCCAAATAGTTCTGAGACTGCCTGTGCTTCTCAATGTCAGGATTTTCCACCAAACCATGGGCGCGTCTCACTAACTGCATCAATCCCTGATTTCTTTTGTTTCTTCTCGCCTCTTTTTCTAACTCTATTGCCATTTCCGTCATAATCCTTTTTATATGAATTCTATCAATCAGTTCTCCATTCCTATCTTGCCTCAAAAATGCAGTCGTCTGCGGACTTCTTCCCGTAAATGTCTGCGGGAAAGCATGGTAATCACGGTAATGTCCAAAATAACACAAACCGTCAGCACTACGGCAGACCAACTCAAAGCAATATCTTTTGCCAGATAGCGGTCAATTAATATTTCCAATCCCATGCACAACAACCCTAATGCCGTAAACAAATACAGCGCTACGGTCAGAAAAGATCGGGGAAACTTACGAATACACAATGTCAACAATTCCGCAATCAATGTTACCAGTATGGTAATGGGAATTCCCAGCCCCCATACCCAATCTTTGCTCCCTGTAAGATATGTGAGCATATACAGATAAATTCCTGTTGCCGCCCCATCATACAGTAATGAAACATAGACCGACTGCCCCTTATATATCACTGCCGGAATCAAAATTACCCATAATACCACACAAGCCCCAATGACTGTCAACGACCAAAGCACGCCCCGAAACACAAGCGCATTTAAAACACCACAGGTAGCAGCCGTAGCTAAAACCACCATGGATAACAATATCCCCAAATCCTTTCGATTGACTGTCTCAACTTGTCCTTTTTCCTTAGGGAAAGGCGGTTCTGCCTCCTGTCTTCCCTCCTGGCTTTCATTGGCTGCCTGTGACAGTCTGGTTCTTATAGCTGTATATCCCCCATACTCTTTTGGATTCAGTACCGGCGTATTGCACAAAGGACATTCTCTTGCGGAACCGTCCAGCTCCACACCACAATTTACACAATAAGACATAGTTTCCCTTTCCGAACTAACAAGCACCTAAAACTAACGATTACTCTCTATTTTCACATGAATTCCATCCCGTACCAGCTTCCGAAAAAAATACCGTTCCACATCAGCTTCAATAATACTGCTGGCAAAATTAACCGTCAGAATATCCCCAAAACTGATAATCGCACAATTTGTCCTTCGTGAAAAAGGTTGTCCCATATAAATATCAAAACGTTTGATATAGGACTTCATTCCTTCCGGCACCTTCAAAGCTCCCATATTGGTCAGCCCCGCCGAAGAATTTCTATCCTGAATCTTCGTATAAAAAAGCCTTACCACATAATCCTTAATAAACAATGGCACGATACGAATGAATGGATTACGCTGGGTGGCCGCATTGGTCGTGATATCCCCGCGAAGCAGTTTCTCATTTAAGTGATATCTCATGTAGTTATGCACCTGTTCCACAATTTCCTCAAAAGTATATTCCCCCAGCCTTGGGTCCACTCCCGGATAAATCATGGTAATAAAATTTCTCAACGTTATGGAAGGAAAAAAGCGCCGCAAATTCACCGGCATAGCTATTTTCACCGGTCGAAGGGAAACTCGCTTCTCTTCCTGTTGTTTGGTTAAAAGCGCATACAAAAGCACCGCGTTCAGATATTCTGTTATGGTGGCATGATATCCTTTTGCAACTGCCATTACTTCTGACACAGACATAATACCATCTATAATATTCAAAGTATAAAAGGGTTCCGCCGTCCCGCGAACCCGATAAGTCTTCTCTTCCAGCCTGGGCGGGCACACTTTGGCATTTGCATAGCGAATATATGCGTCCTCCAACTCTTCCTCAGCCGGTTTCTCATTGATATCTAATACAAAACCGCCGTTTTGTATCCCTGACACTCCCAAAAGCCTTAGATAAGTAGCTGTCATAGTCAGCAACACACACATGCCGCCCGTGCCGTCCCCCAGACTGTGATGCGCCTCCAGCGAAATTCTGTTTCTGAAATAGTAAACTCTCACCAAATATCGGTTATTTGCCTTAAAATACATAGGCTGACACGGATTTCTTACGTCTTCCTGTACAAATGGACCAGGACGATCATTGGGTTCCAGATAGCGCCAAAACAATCCTTTCCGGATTGCCGCTTTATATGTGGGAAATCTGGGCAAAGTCATATCCAATGCTTTTTGAAGCACTTCCGGTTTTATCTCATCCTTTAATACTACAGAAAGTCTATATACGGAAGAATAATCTCTGCGCTGCAGCGTCGGATACACAATAGCAGATAAGTCCAACTCATACCAGTCCTTATGCTGTACTTTCTCCCTGTTCTCTTTTTTCACCATAAATGTTACGCTCCAAAATCAACAATTCTTACCTGGTAAAAAAAGAGTGTTAAGCCAACTACTTAACACTCTCCCTTAGTATGCAGGAAAAGAGACTTGAACTCTCATGGTATTGCTACCACACGGACCTGAACCGTGCGCGTCTGCCAATTCCGCCATTCCTGCGAACAAAATATATCTTAAACTATTATTTGGAAAAAGTCAATACCTTTTTCATTTTTTCTTTTGTTTTTTTCTAAAATACGAATCGTCTCATTCGGTCACCTATGATCCGCCCGCATGTACGGCTGTCATAAACTAAGCTGCCAAAATGTTATTCCATTCAAAAGAACTACAATTTGGCAGCTTACGCATATTGTTACATATCAGAACCCACAGTTAAACAGATTACCGCTGCTGAAATTGGTACTGTATGTACCCTTTGTATTGTACAATTTCCCCTGATTCACCTCACGGTTTGCTGCATAACCGATTAAGGATGCCTGTGCGGAAACACGATATCCATAAGAACCATTGCCGGAAAACAAACTCTTCACTGTGGACATTTCGGATTTCATAAAAGTACTCTTATCTAAATCCAAAGTACCATCCTTGTTAATATTGATTCCTATTGCAAGCAAAGACTTTAGGTTGCTTGCAGTAGCATTCATCATATTCCCTGTACGTTTGGAAATGGTATCATTATCCGCGTCGTCCGTCGCCTGAATCACTGCGTTATAATTTGTCACAAAATTACTTACCGCCTTATATATGCCTTCCGTATCATAGCCCTTCTCAGTGATCTCCTTGCCGTTTTCATCTTTAGTCGTAATATCCTTCTGCGCAAATACGGATTTGGAGCCGGTTGAAAGCAACGCATCCGCTGCATCCTTCAAACCGTCTGCCGAAGTCTGTACCTTTGAATATGCCTTTTTATCTTCCTTAGTCTGCTCCGCCGCTTTCGTCCTCTCCATGCTGCCCTTTGCAGCGGATTTTACGGCACTGCTTGCGTGCCCGCCATAATAAGCTTTCATAAGCTTAGCATAACTGCCGTTCTTTATACTTGCATAATCAGACAGGAAATTACTGCCCGCCACATTGGCGGCGCCGCTTCCTAAACTAGAGAACATAAAAGACATGTCTGGTTTTGCCTTAATATTAATACTCATAATCCTACCTCCATTCTATCTTGCTGCGTGTTATTTTCTCATCTGCTCAGACTCCGCCTTCCAAACAATTCTCTACCAACTCTTAAACTCCATTCTGTCCTATGGTCGAAGCCCCATCTCTCTTATACATAATACTTTATACTATTTTATATTATTATCGGCAAAAACACAATCTCAATTTAGATTTTTATACAAATTTTGGTAAAAGACTTTTTATGACACTCCAATGAAATTTCTGACATCCTTTTGAAATTTTATGCAAAAATTTTTATTTTCCTCTTGCATTTTTTCTGGACAGTGTTAAAATAATAGACATGGAAGCATAGCTCAGCCGGGATGAGCGTTCGCCTCACACGCGAAAGGCCAGGGGTTCGAGCCCCCTTGCTTCCATTTTTTTGTTGTCTAAAAAGCCTGTAATTTCAACGGTTTGTGGCTTTGTTCCTTCCGGCAAATTTTAAAAGGTAATCAAAAAGGTAATCAGAACATAAGTTTGACATTTTTAAACTCAGGAAGGTCGCTAAGTATTTGTTCCTTCTTCTGGTCTGATTTTCTGTTACGATGATAATTTCTTTCACTTG
>JAAWCE010000043.1 GCA_022793065.1 Lachnospiraceae bacterium | reverse complement strand
CGGTACAGCAAGAAGTATCTGGCGGAGCATGAGGAGGCCCTGGCCTCCTATCGGGCGGCAAAGGCGGCGATCAATGACATTTTGGACGGGGCCAAGCTCCCCAGGATGGACGCGCTGAAAAAGGAGCGCCGGGAGCTGGCGGAGCGGAAGAAAAAACTCTACGCTCAATACCGGGCGGCGCAACAGGAAATGCGGGAGGTGGTGGCGGTCAAGGCTAACGTCGATCATCTCCTCGACCTGCCCGGTGAGCGGGAGAATAAGGCCCAGGAGCGATAGCGACAGAGCCGCCGACAGGGAAGCCTCTGGACACGGTGTCCAGAGGCTTTTGGCGGGTTTGGGGTGCAACCCCAACAAGCATTTTCGCAAGGCGAAAATGGCGAGTGTATTGACACTCGCCCTGCTTGCCGTTTGTGCGCTCCCTATAAATTCGCTAAAATTAGACCGTTTCCACCCCTTGCATGGCGCGGGATTTTCTGTTATAATTGCGTTGGTATATTTTTTCAAAAATTTCGGAAAGAGAGCTTGACAAACATGAGAAGTTGTGCCATCCTAAAGCAAGCAAGCAAGCAAGCAAGCAAGCAAGCAAGCAAGCAAGCAAGCAAGCAAGCAGAGCGGTGCTATAACTATATAGCCCCGCAGTTTTGTCATGCTCAATTTCATACTGTCAAGACTGGCGTTCTTTTGCCCGCAGAAACCTGCGCGGCAGGGAGCGCCTTTTCGTTTTTCTAAAGTGGACAAAGAGGTAATCGTATTGGTGAAATCCAAAATGAAAATCTGTAACCTATTGATGCTGGCTATTGTGATAACGATGATATGTGCTTTATCTGGATGTGCAAGGTCTGCAACTCGACGTGAATTGATACAGTGGTTTCAAGAAAACTATACAGATGCGCCAATGGTGGTATCTTCAACCCCTTTGATTGATGGTAATGACGAAATATATGAGGCTTATTTGGAAAACAATCCAGAACTAAAGTTTTATATCAAATCAGAGTGCAGTTACGTTATGGAACATTCAGTATATACTAATCGCACTAACTTTTATGCGATTTATGGCGACTATTATTTTTCAGAATATCAAAAAAGTCATTCTGTGCAATTTGCGGAATGTCGCATTGATGAAAGTCCAACTACTTTTTCTCTAAATGTTTACTATGCAAACAGAGAGGAACTGGAAAAAGCGTTTGACGAGCTGTGCAATATTCAAGCATATATGGATGCTCAGGAGTTTCATGTTGGAGCATGGCATCACATTTATTTTGAGTCACCACTTTGTAGCCCTGCGAGATTTGAATTTTCATTAGGCTCCGGTGTGCTTGATTTAACTGGCATAGGCAATTCCGAAGAAATAATACGCAACAAACAAAAAGATTTAGATTGTGAATTAGCCGTGTGGGTTTCTTTTTTTCAGTTACATACAGACTGGTTTACAGAAGAAGAATTAACGCAGGCGTTTGCATATCGCAAAAGTGAAGAATACGATGGCGATTGGAAAGTTTACATAGGTGAACTGGCCGTTTGTTCTGGAACTAAGCAACTGGTCTTTTACCCGCAGATCGCGGCTCCGACTACCTACGCTATATCTTTTCAGCAGCTTTATCAAATACTTTCAGATATTGGCTGGGAAACTCTGGAGGGCAATAAAGAGCAATTTTCCTTTACTGGTGCGGACGGTGTATTGCATCAATTTTCTTGTGGATGGCAAAACACTGGAAACGAAGAACAATATAATCGGGAATGTAAATGGTTGATGGACGGCGTATCTTATAATGGTTTTGGCTTTTCATCGGAAGGCTATATTTCATCTGACTATACATTTCAAAAACTGACTGGATTATATCTAAAAATTGCAGAAAGCAAGTAATCAATATGAGTTTTGCAATAGGGAGTTTGAAAATGAAAGACAGAAAAAACAAAAAAATCTTAGGGATAATCAGTATTGCGTTGTGGGCTGTCATACTGATTAGCTATTTCTTTTCATTGACAAAACACATTAGTTGGGGAGATGTTTTTGGAAAACTGACAACCATAGTTTTTTCTATTTCCATACTCGTAATTGTATTCTTTTCATGGTGGATATACAAAAGCGTGAGAATAAATAAATTTGCCAAACGATTTAGTAACGCCAGCTTTGCATACACGACAACTCACGATGCAGACGCATATTTGTCCGAATTAGATGCTTGTGCAAGGATGGCCGGAATAGAGAAATGCACAGTTTCAAAAATACCTGCAAAAGACTTTTTGACTATCAGTAAAATTCAAGTGTTAAGAGAGGCGGGACGGCGAGAGGAAGGTCTTGCTTTGCTCAAAACTGCACAGCAGGAAATAAAAGACGAAAATTCACAAGTATTATTAAAGGCAGAGGCAGAAAAATGGAGTTAGTGTTTTGGCTGTGATGTGGATGCTCTTTGGGACAAAATGTCCCGAAGTGGGCGGCTGACAGTCCCCGGAGGTGCGTATGGCAAAACTAAAATCAATCGTCTTTGTGGCGGGGCTGATGCTGCTGATTTTAGCGGCGGCGGTGGGCTATCTCTCCATCAAGTATCTGGCCGCTATCCTCCCCGCCAACAGCTATGAGGACAAAGGCGTTTATACCTTTTCGCCCTATCAAGTGTTGCCCGTCCAAGTGCAGAACACGGGGGCCAGCGGACGTGACCGCCGCATGAACCCCACCAAAACCGCCTACATGGTCTACTACCGGGACACCAGCGGGAGCGGCTATCAGTGGAGCCAGCAGGCCCTCACCCGCGAGCTGGGCCAGGAGATTGTGGACGCGGGGAGTGCTGTTGCGCGGCGGGTGCTGTCCGTCCCCGCTGACCGCTCCTATATCACCGTGGAGCCGGGCCAGACCGCCGAAAGCTACACCGCCGGACTTCGGCAAAAGTACATCACCGCCCTTGTGCTGGCGGGGGCCTATGTGATACTGTATGGGATGGTATGGTGTGTGGTCGTTTGGCTGAGAAAAAGAAAAGGGATAATGACATGAGCAAGGGAAAAACGCGCGGGGCTTTTCTGCTGGCCCTTTTGGTGTTGACGGCTGTTCTGTTGGCTGGATGCAAGTCCGGGGAGGATTTTCCCGTTTATCAGATGGAGACACGGGAGGACTATCCTGAAATTCTCGACATAGACGGCATACAGTATCAAAGGGATTTGAGCGGCGGCTGGGAGGAACAAGCCCACTATTACAGTGACGGCAATCAATATGTCTGGACGCCTGCGGAGGGTATCGGTGAACAGATAGGCGTTTGCGGCAAGGATGCGGACAAGAGCGGCGGGCTTGCTATCTATGAGATAGTAGGTGACGAGGCCCGGACATTCTTATATACCGCTCCCCGGAAATTTTATACTGGCGGTGTGGAAACCCGCCTTTGGATGCAAGATGGGGTAACGCTGGGAACGCCCACGGCGGAGATGGTATCTTCCGTCACGCTTGTTTTTGAAAACGAGGATAGCAGTTCGTCCCAGGTGGATGACCCCGCTATGATTGCCGCTTTGCTGGAGGTATTAAACGGCGATAATACCCAAAAACTAACTGGCGAGGATTGGGTGCGCGGCTCTTTGATTATGCACCACAAGGATTTTCTTTTTCTTCAATACGAGATCGAGTGCCGCTACTCGCCGGAGCAGGAAATATTCTATTGCCAAAACGCAAGCCGTGAATGGCTCCCTTTGTCCGCCGAGTGGTTTGCGGTTCTTTCAGAACACGACTTCCCCACCCGTGGCGAGTGAGCCAAAAGCGCAGACAAGGCGGCGCGGGGTATGGCGGACAACTTGAAGTGATTTTGTAAAACTGGGAGGTTTATACATCACAATGGGAATATTAAAAGAAAAGAAATTTGCTTTAATTGAAGAATTAAAAAAGGTGCAAGTTCCTGCTGTTCAATGCAACCAAATAAGATTTTTTCTTAGAGATGCGAGAGAGGCAGGAGAACTCAACTTATATGAACAATATCTCCTTAACGCAGAGGCTCTTACATTCGAGAGACAGTCTTATCTACTGCCCGCATGGGGAAGAAAAGTAGGTATATTAGATTTGCTGCCTTTGCTCAATATGAAAATGATGGCCCTACTTTTTCAAGAACAAACTGCTGCAAAAATGTGGGAGTCTTGGGGGATGGAGGCATATAGAATAAACCGTGAAATAAGACCTCACTATATTTTGGATAATTATCAATCTTTTTTATATGCAGAGGATAACCCTCGATTATTGGAAGAATTACTAAAAGTAAGAGATAGTAAGCGGCATCCATTTAGTAAAGGCCCATACCATAGTGAATACTTTCCACATGATTTATGTCGCTATGAAGAATTGCTTTTGAAGAAAAGAACATTCTCACAGGATGAAAAAATAATTAGTAGTGAAGTTGAAGATATTTTGGTAGAAATATACATGATACAGCATGAATAAACATAAGTTTCAATTTTAATTATTTATTATAATCCTCCAGCCGCCAACGGAAACGGCATATAAAAAAACCGTTGGATGGGCG
>JAAWCE010000067.1 GCA_022793065.1 Lachnospiraceae bacterium | reverse complement strand
ACTGGACGCAACAGTGATAAATGCACTGATAGACAAGATACTTGTTTCGGAGCGTGAAAAATCGGCAGACGGAACAGTGAAGCAGGAAATCAAGATTTACTATAAATTCATCGGCTTTGTCGGTGAATTACATATCACACCCACAAAGCGGTGGACAGCATTAAAGCCTAAGAATTGTACAGTGTGTGGCGTTGAATACGTCCCCCGCTCCGCAATATCGAAGTATTGTCCAGAGTGCAGGGGAAAGATAAGAAAGGCTCAAGGGACAGAAACGAAACGTAGGAGCAGAGAACGAAACAGACAGGTATGTATTGAACTGTCATCAAGCATTTCATAAAATAACTGAATAAAAAACGGCTAAACTAATAATTGAATGCAGCGTTGAATAATGCATACATACAATAAATCAGGGGGATTGAAATGTTATTGATCATGATAGGAATTCTACTTACGATATTGTTATTTGATATGATTATCCTTGAGCCCAGTCTGTATCGTATAAAAAAATATACACTCAACAGTGATGTGAAACAGGCGATTCGCATTGTTCATTTCAGTGATACGCATTATCATAAGCATTTTTCAAAAAGAAGCATGTTGAAAATGATTATCAGAATCAATCGCTGTAAGCCGGATTTTATTGTATTTACCGGAGATTTAATGGATAACTATGCATGTGCGAAAGAACTGCGTTATCTGCTGCCCCCGTTTCTGAAGGCATTACATGCGAACTATGCGAAGCTTGCGGTTTACGGCAATCATGATATCGGAGGAGGGGCAAAGCACGTCTATGCGGATATGATGAAGGAGGGCGGCTTCATTGTATTACGTAATGAGCGAATTGTATTTGAACAGTTGGGCATAGCCTTCTTCGGGATCGATGATGTATTGGCAGGCTATGAGGATAAAACCATTACTCAAGCTAAATTGGCACCGACTCAAATACTGCTTCTGCATGAGCCTGATTTTGTTGAACGACTGGATATGAGTCAAATTTCTGTAACAATGAGCGGACATACACACGGCGGTCAAATACGTTTGCCTTATCTGACGAAATTATTCCTTCCTAAGGGCGGCAGATTATATCCTCACGGTATTTATCCGATCAATCAAACAATTCTTTCCGTCACATGCGGAATCGGTACTACGACGCTTCCGTTTCGTTTTGCGTGTCCGAGCGAATTGCTGGTTTATGAGCTGAAGCCGATCAATGATAAATAATCATGAAAGCAGTTGAATTCTTAACGGCGCTCATGTAAAATGTTAGCGTTATGCAATATACAATAATGAAATAAGGAGTTTGTAATGAAGCGAATTTTATTTTTATCAACGGGAGGAACAATTGCCTGTAAGGAAAGCAGCGAAGGCTTGATACCGGCACTGACAAGTGAGGAGCTGTTGCCGTACCTCGGTGATATGGGAGCGGATTTAGAGATTGATTGCGAGGATTTATTGAATCTTGATTCGAGTAATATTCAGCCTGAGGAATGGCAGACGATTGCGAAGCGTATTTATGAGGCAGCGGGTGTTTATGACGGCATTGTAATGAGTCATGGTACCGATACGATGGCATATACCGCAAGCGCATTGTCCTTTATGCTGCCGGGTCTGCCGATCCCTGTATTGATTACGGGTGCACAAATGCCTTTGACTCATGTATTAAGTGACGGTATCAATAATATTCGTGTTGCCTTTACCGCTGCCTGCAGTGAGCTGAAGGGGGTATATATTGCCTTTAATCGTAAAATAATGCTTGGAAGTCGCTGTGTCAAGGTAAGGACAATGGGCTTTGATGCCTTCGAGAGTGTAAATGCACAGCCTGTCGGTATTGTGGATGCTCGAGGTCTGCATCTTGATTGGGATGCGGCCGTCGAATCTGACCTGCCTTTTGCCCTTCATGATCAGCTATGTAAAAATGTGATGTTGATCAAGTTGATTCCCGGCATGAATCCGGAAATCTTTGATATTTTATTAAATCATCAATATGAAGGCGTTGTCATAGAAGCTTTCGGTGCCGGCGGTATCAACTTTATTCGCCGCGATTTGATTGCGAAGCTGGAGCAGCTTGTCGATCACGGCATCAGTGTTGTTGTATGTTCGCAGTGCCTCTATGAAAACAGTGATTTTACGATTTATGAAACAGGACAAAAGGCATTGAAGCATGGGGTGATTCAAGGCTATGATATGACAAGTGAGGCATGTGTCACAAAGCTTATGGTCGCGCTCGGACAAACAAATGACTTAAATGAAATACGCCGTATGTTTGCGACGGCTTATGTAAAAGAAATCACTTTGCCGTAAACAAAGGAGCGGTTTTATCAGCAGATGGGGCATATATAAAAAAATCTCGTTCACCTTCTTCGACCTATAGGGCATAAACGACCGAACCCTTGGATACCTGAGCGGATTTTGTGAAAACAATTTTTAAGAGGGAGTGATCATTACATGTAAAATCGTATGATTACTTAGAAATCACATAGAGGTCATCACCGTAAAATTGTATGCTGTCACTTTTCGATGTTTGTCTTAATACTTGATATACATTGTAGCTATCCACATACGGGCTTGTTAATCCCATTATAGATAATCCAAACAGGAAACCGTTCATTCCAGTAGCTGTTGACGGAGATATGCAAAATAACGTGATTGGTATAATTCCGAGCAGATATGGCAGTAAGCACATCAAAATAAATCTGCCTCGCCTGAGTGGATAGGATGCCAATGCGACTGCCGCAAACTGTTTTGGAACAAAACCTATAACCACAGCAGATTTGGACGGATATACAATTGCATGAAGGAGCTCGTGTACCGGTAATGCCAAGACACCGCAAATAAACCCCAAAATAACGGCAACAGGATCGATTACTACCTGTCTCGCATATGTTGTTTTCAAAAACATGGAAATGAAAATAATTAATATTGATGGGATTACAAAGGGTAATGCTTTTATCATCATTTCATTCAATGTTTTAGGCATATTTAGTTTTTTCGCATTTCTGATAAGTATCCTCTTTGATAATCTGCCGGATTATCTATTATACCTTTCCATTCAATTCTAGGCATACCTTTCCTCCGTTAAACCGTGATTCATTGTTCTTTGTGTTCTAACTATATCACAAATACGAAAGCAAGGAAATATGTGTCTTTCGGGCCGATTTCCTGCCTTATGGATCTACGGTACAGGCGGACAAAAAGTCATACTTGAGATAGTTTTTCAATGGACAAGCCACGTGTAAACCAAATGATCGTCAGGGTGTTACCTTGTGCAGTCCCTTGTAAACTGTACTTTATTAAAAGATAAATTACATTTTTGATATAATACTATGATTTATTTGTTTTTAGTGCTAAAATATTATCAATCGTAAAAAGGAGGCAGCAGAAGATGAAAAAAGGTAAAATCGGTAAAGCAATCGTAGTTACGGTTGCGAGTGCAGCGGGTATTTTCGGCGGACTGAAGCTTTATGCCGGAAAAAGAAAAAAGGACGCGCAGCTTAAGGCTCTGGCGGCAAACGAAGGAAACGATCAACAGAGCGCATAAAAATAAAAAAACGATACCGGGTTAGGAAGGTATCGTTTTTTATGATCGTATTTCAAAAGTATTGTGTGTTTTTGAGGGAGAACTGAAATACGATCCTGTTATGATTTTTTGTTTGTTTAGAGATTCTGCTAGGCGGAAGAGAAATCATAACAGGCAGGTTTTTGCTTATCCAATCACCATGCATATATAGTATAACATAATTTAGTGAAAAATTTTGTGTTTTTTTAATTTTTTTTATTTTTTACGCTAAAATAGCTAATCTAATACGTCAGAAGCATGGTTGAATCGATGTTTTATTGATAAAAATAGCCATAACGTATTCTGATGCAGATCAGTGATATAATTGAATGAGGTGTTTTTTTAGGAGAGAGTCGTTGAATTTTTTTTAAAGGGTTGAGAAAGAGAGAGGCAGTAAAGTGAACAGGGTGAGCGTAAAGGGGAAACTGCGCATACTTTTAAGATAGCTTCGGATATTGTAAATCTTGTGGTTTAAACTGGAAGAACAGTGATGATTCGTGTATACTATATAGAGTGATTATAAGACAGAATATTTTGAATAGGATGTGAATATATGAGAGTATTATTGCAGCGAGTAACTCATGCGAGTGTTACGATAGACGGTGATGTTTACGCTCAAATCAAACAGGGCTTTTTATTGCTTGTGGGAATCACACAGGAGGACAGCGAGGAAACAGTTGAAAAATTAGCCAAGAAAGCGGCGGAGCTGCGTGTGTTTGAGGATGAAAAGGGAAAGATGAATCTTTCTTTGCGTGATATCGGGGGATCGATTTTGTCGATTTCGCAGTTTACGCTGTATGCGGATTGTCGTCGCGGCAGACGTCCCGGGTTTGAAAAAGCTGCAAGACCTTTACAGGCAAAGCCCTTGTATGAGTATTTCAACGAACAGCTGAGATCCTATGGGATTCCTGTAGAGACAGGGGTGTTTGGTGCGGATATGAAAATTGAGCTTTGTAACGACGGTCCGGTTACGATTTTATTAGACAGTGCAGAATGGCAGGAGGGAACGATATGGCAGAAGTAATTTACGGCAGTGAAATAGCTGCTGATATCAAAGCGGATTTAAAGCAGCAGATCGCCGAACTGAACAAGCGAAATGAACGCCTTCCGCGTTTAGTTGTAATATTGATCGGAAATCATGCGGCTTCGCTTTCCTATGTGAAGGGAAAGGAGCGGGCTTGTCATGAAATCGGCATGGAGAATGAATTAATTCAGCTGAGTGAGGATACACAGGAGAGTGAGCTGTTAGCTTTGATTGATAAGCTGAATCAAGATGCTGCGGTTGACGGAATATTGGTGCAGCTTCCGTTGCCTGAGCATATCAATGAAAGTCGTGTGCTTTATGCGATTTCTCCTGAAAAGGACGTTGACGGCTTTCATCCGTATAATATCGGCAGAATGATGATGGGCAAGCCGACCTTTTTGCCTTGTACGCCTAAAGGCATTATGGAGGTGCTCAAGCGTATTTCGATGAAGGAGCTCAGCGGTAAGCATGCGGTCGTAATCGGCAGATCGAATATCGTTGGCAAGCCGATTGCACAGCTGCTGCTTGCGGCAAATGCGACTGTTACGATCACGCACTCTAAAACGGCGAATATAAAGGAAATAACGAAAATGGCTGATATATTGATCGTTGCGGTAGGAAAGCCGCGCATGGTGGATGGCTCTTGGATCAAGGAGGGGGCAGTTGTGATCGATGTCGGTGTGAATCGAGATGAAAACAACAAGCTGTGCGGTGATGTTGATTTTGCATCGGCAGAATCGAAGGCTGCTTATATTACCCCGGTTCCGAAAGGTATCGGGCCGATGACTATCGCAATGTTGATGAGTAATACATTGGATGCTTATTTTGCACATCAAAAAAGCGCTCAGGGATAAGGAGAACAAAAATGGTTGATAAAGATTATAATCTGAATGATATTGTAGAAATGAAAAAGGAGCACCCATGCCATAAGTCGAAGCATTGGCGTGTAATTCGCATGGGAGCTGACATTCGCATCAAGTGTCTCGGCTGCGGCACCAGTGTGCTGTTTCCGCGGGTCGAGTTTGAAAAGAAACTGAAAAAGGTGATTGAGCACGCGCCGGTTGAGGATCAGTAGGGTTATATTTTTTAATGCATTTCAGCAGTACGAGATAAGACATTCAAGCAATAAAGCTGTAACGGCATCTGATGTGTGGTATAGTGCTGCTGATTTTACCGATATTCTTGGGCTGAAAGAGGAGCGTATTCATATTTTGGTGAAGGAACTAATGCGGTAAGGTGGTTTGGCAGACAGCGGTTTAATAAAAGAAAATGGTATAAGAAAACATAAATCAATTCTATCTTAAAGAGAATGTATGACATACTTAAAATAATAAACCAATACAAAATAAGCATAGGATGGAGGTATTAGAATATTTCCAAATATAAAAAAGCTCTTTTCAAATAGAACGGCTCTAAGTATACCGGGGAGTAAATGAAATCAATGATTTTCAATTCCGATAAAACATGGTAAAATGATTGATGAAAGACGAAAGGATGATGAACATGCCGTTAACTGCCGGGATTGTCGGTTTGCCGAATGTAGGAAAATCGACCCTGTTTAATGCGATAACAAAAAGCCAAGTAGAGGCTGCGAACTACCCGTTTGCGACAATACAACCTAATGTCGGTGTTGTAGAGGTTCCCGATGAGCGTATCGATCGTTTGGTTCAGCTGTTTCAGCCGAAAAAAACTATTTATACTACGTTTGAATTTACCGATATTGCAGGACTTGTCAAGGGAGCTTCCAAGGGAGAAGGACTGGGGAATCAGTTTTTAAGCAATATTCGTTTGACAGATGCGATCTGTCATGTCGTGCGTTGTTTTGATGATGCCGATATTACTCATGTAGAGGGCTCAGTCGATCCGCTTCGTGATATTGAAATTATCAATCTGGAATTGATTATGGCGGATATTCAGACAATCGAAAACCGCATCAGTAAAATTGAGCGCAAGGCAAAAACGAATAAGGATAAGGACGCATTAAGTGAATTGGCGCTGATGGAACGCCTTCATGAAGCACTCAGCAGTGGGAAAGCGGCCCGCAGTGTAGAAATGAATGATGATGAAGCGGAACTAATCAAAGCCTTTTCCTTGTTGACGATGAAGCCGATGATTTATGTAGCCAATATGTCTGAGGAATCGATTGCGAATCCGAGTGACAACAGCTATTTTCAAAAGGTGCTTACATTTGCTCAAGCGGAAAATAATATTGCGATACCGATTTGTGCAAAAATCGAGGAAGAATTATCAGAGCTGGATAAAGCGGAAAAACAGGAATTTTTGAATGATTTAGGTATACAGGAAAGCGGACTTGATAAGGTAATCAAAGCCGCATATCGTATTTTAGACTTATGTACTTTTTTAACAGCGGGCAGTGATGAATGCCGCGCATGGACGTTCCGTAAGGGAATGAAAGCACCGCAATGTGCCGGAGTCATACATACTGACTTTGAGAAGGGCTTTATTCGTGCCGAATGTTATGCCTTTGAGGATATCGATCGTTTGGAAAGCGAACAGGCTGTCAAGGAAGCGGGCAAGCTGCGTTTGGAGGGCAAGGAATATGAGGTAAAGGATGGAGATGTACTTCATTTCCGCTTCAATGTGTAAGTCGATCAATGAATCACAGACGTTAAAGCCTCTTTGCGGCTGTATCGGAAGCTACAGCATTTATATGCCGTGAAAGGATATTGAAAAGGACATTGAATAAAGAAATGCCCTTTTCTGTGGCTGTTTTTATATTATCTGATTAGAATATTCTATTTTTATATTCAAATGCGCAAATGTAATAACATTGAAAGTGACGTTGCTACATTTCCCTTTAATCTTATCAAAATAAAAAATCAGAAAGTAAAAATCGTGCTATCTATCATGAATTGAATTTGATATAATAAATTAGAAAACAATCAAAATGAAAGAGGTATCCTATGTTAGACAGCTCTGTTATAGAAAATATCAGCACTCTTACTGCGCTTGCGGAAGGCTTTATATCCTTCTTTTCACCTTGCGTCATTCCGCTGTTACCGATTTACCTAGGTTATTTAAGCGGTTCCTTGGAGGAACAAAAGCCTTCGCGTAAAAAAAGTCTGTTATTTACCCTAACCTTTATTGCGGGTATTTTTGTCGCATTGATGTTGCTGAATATATCCATTACCTCTATTCGTCAGTTTTTCCAAAGTACTGATGTTTGGTTTATGCGGATCGGCGGTATTTTGATTATACTGCTCGGACTGATTCAGCTCGGTGTTTTTAAAATCCCGTTTTTAGAGCGAACGCTGCATATTCAATTTGATTTCAATCAGCGAAGAATGAATCTTGCGCTTGCTTTCATTATGGGCTTTACCTTCAGCTTTTCATGGACGCCTTGTATCGGTCCTGCCTTGGCGTCGATTTTGATTATGGCGTCGGGAAGCGGTGATTTTCTGCAGTCGACCTTTCTTGTATCGTGCTATGCGATCGGGTTTGCATTTCCGTTTCTGTTTATCAGCTTTTTTGCGAAGCAGGCAGCTTTGTTTTTTCGTAAGCATGATATTTGGCTGCAGGTGATCGTTAAGGTCGGAGCGATTATTTTAATTGTGATGGGTACAGTGATGGCTTTCGGCGGATTTCGCGTGTTGGGAGATAGTACTGGCAATCAAGATCAGGATTCTTCAACAGAAGAAAGTGCGGCGGCGATTCCTTTCTCATTATCTGATCAAAACGGGCGATTTGTTTCTTTATCCGATTACGAGGGCAAGATACTGTATATGAATTTTTGGGGTACATGGTGCGGGGTGTGTCGTGATGAAATTGCGGCAATCCAAGCGCTGCATGATAAGTATAAGGACAGTGACGAAATTGCGGTCGTAACGATTGTATATCCAAACGGCGGACAGGAGACAGATACTTCGGGTATCATGGAATTTATCGATGAACAAAATATCACTTTCCCGGTATTGTTTGACGACACTGGAGAGCTGTTTATGAAGTACGGAATTTATTCGTTCCCGACGGTTTTCGTGATTAATAAGGATCAAACGGTTTTCGGATATCTGTCGGGCGGGATCGATTTAGCGACAATGGAAAATATTCTTAAGCAGGTAAAGGAACAAGGGGAAGCAGATAAGGCGAAGTAAGCATTATCGAGTATTATCCAATATAAAAAAGAATGATTCAAGTCGATCCTTCACAAGGAGACAGCATATCATTCTTTTATTTTGTATTTCATTTATTTATGTTTTATTGGCTCGCTTGCTTCACAAACTCCATCATTTTTGTATATTGGTTTTGCGCGTCCTGATAGCCCTCCTGATAAAGTGCATACAGCTTATCCAAATTTTTTTCCAAACGAGAAATCGTGACCGGCTTACTCGGTCTGATAATAAAGACAGAGCCTTCTTTTTCCAGCCGTGCGAGTTCATCCAGTGTTTCGTTGTAATGGATATGTCGCTCCTCCATCGCTTTGACAAATAAAGGATAGTTTTTATATTGATATCGAATGATTGGCATGAGATTGTTCTTGCCCTTGCGATATCCGCCGTATTGTGTTAAAACGACAATGTTTTTTCCATATCCGCGCCTTCTCATAAAGTCAATCGGAATTGAATCGGCGACTCCGCCGTCCATCAGCTTGCGGCCGTTTCGTTCGACCGGCGGTGATAACAGCGGCAGACTGCTTGACGCCATAATATAATCGATATCCTGCTTTGGGTCTTTTATGATGTGATAATACGGCTGTCCGCTTTCCATATCTGTACATACGCTGATAAAATCGATATTTGCTTTTCCATAGGCATCATAATCAAACGGATCAAGCTCCTCCGGAATTTTATGAAATATAAAGTCCATTCCGAACAGAGAACCGTTTTTTATGAGAGAATGAAGGCTTAAATATTCCTTACCCTTTAAATATGATGTATTTACACGATAATTGCGTCCTTTTTGTTTCGAGATATAGCTGACGGCATGACAGGCTCCGGCAGATACACCGGCAATTCCGTCGGGATAAAAATCACGATCCATAAAGAAATCCAGAACTCCGGCTGTGTATACTCCACGCATACCGCCGCCTTCTAAAACCATTCCCAGTTTCTTCATTTCACCACTTCCTTTAGGTGCTATTATAGCACATGTTCAGTGAAATGTAATACGAAAATTCATAAATAAACGAAATAATGCAAGGGATCGGCGTGGGTAAAGATAATAATTCGCGGTCAGAAGTTTTCGTTTGATGTTGAAAATGATATCTTTGAAAATGATACCTCTTAATGAGATACATATAGGAAAAGACGGCTTACAAGGGGGGGAAGCCGTCTTGGTATCTTTGTTTTTTCGGAATAAAGCGGTGTTGTTTCTATGATTGATAGTAGTAAATGGAATTTTTGACTTCTTCTGCTTTTTCTTTTCCCAACAGCTGTTCGATAATCACAAATGAAAAATCGATGACTGCGGCAGCGCTTCTGCCGGTAATGATGTGGCCGTCAAGTGCAGTGTACTTATCAATGTAAGTGCCGCCGAAATCTTCGTTCATACTGGTGAAGCAAGTATATTGACGATTTTTTAATATACCCAAATGCCCGAGTATTGTCGGTGCTGCACAAATCGCGCAGATATATTTTGTTTGTGTGTGGAAGACTTGAATAATTTGTTGAACTGCTTTATTTTCAAGCAGCTCCTTGTAGTGAGGGCCGCCGGGTAAAAACAGTGCGTCGTATTCGCTGATGCTTGCTTCCTCAATACACATGAGGTCTGATAAGGTGATTTGAAAGCGACCGGTCGCTTTATGGTCATGCAGAGAACAAACGCTTACTTCGATTCCTGCGCGTCGCAAAAGGGCAATGGTGCCTACTGCTTCCAACTCCTCAAATTGTTCACTCATAATACACAATACCTTTTTCATATATATTCTCCTTTGTCTTTGTGAAACGGCAATGATGCAGTTTTGATTGTTTGCCGTATTGTTATTATAGCGCTTTTTTATTGAATTAGCTATATTTTTTCGATGTCAGGGCTTTTGTCATTGCATTGTTCGAGGTGAAGCATAAAATAGCTTGAGAGGGGATAGTATGGCAATTAAAATTTTTATAGATCAGGGACATAATCCGGGAACGATAAACGGCGGTGCGAGCGGCAATGGCTTAAGCGAGGAACAAGTAAATTTTACGGTCGGCAGTATGCTGGCGGATTTACTGGACAGCGATCCGCGCTTCATTGTTCGAACGAGCCGAATGTTTCCGCAGCAGGTGCTCGGCACTTCGACAACTGATTCACTGCATTCACGTGTGGATATGGCAAATTATTGGGGAGCTGATTATTTCATCAGTATTCACAGCAATTATAATACGAATCCGAGCATCAACGGCAGTGAGGCATATGTTTATCAACGAAACTCCGGCGCATGGTATTTAGGTGAGGATATCGTTGCAGGTATTGTAGAGCAGGCGAATATGAAGGATAATTTTGTGCGGACCAATCCTTCCTTGTATGTGCTGAGGGCAACGCAAATGCCGGCAGTACTGGTGGAATTGGGGTATCTAAGCAATGCCGGTGATGCGCAAAAGCTGCGGGATGATCCGTATTCCTTTGCTTATGGGATCTATGTGGGAATGTTGACTTATTTTAATTTTGCATAAACAATCTGGGGATATTGCTATAGTAAAAAAACTGATAACGGTGCTTTTTTGTAAAAAGTAGAAAAAGTGCGTGAAATTGATTGACATAAGGCTGATTGAGTGGTATTATATTAGAGCAATTCCGCTGAAATGAATTGCTTAACGGCGCGTTGGAGAAACGGTTAACTCACATGCCTTTCACGCATGCATTCACGGGTTCGAATCCCGTACGCGTCACCAATT
>JAAWCE010000099.1 GCA_022793065.1 Lachnospiraceae bacterium | reverse complement strand
CCGGAAAAACCTGGTGGTGGTTCCCAACCATTTGACGGAACAATGGGGCGCTGATTTCCTGCGCCTCTACCCTGGGGCCAATGTGTTGGTTGCCACCAAGAAGGATTTTGAACCCCAGAACCGGAAGAAGTTCTGCTCCCGGATCGCCACCGGGGACTATGACGCCGTGGTGATCGGCCACACCCAGTTTGAAAAAATCCCTTTATCCCCGGAGCGCCAGAAGGAAATCCTGCGGGATCAGATTGACCAGATCTTAGACGGCATTGCCGAGGCCAAGGAGCAGAACGGGGAACGTTACACCATTAAGCAGCTGGAAAAATCCCGCAAGAGCCTGGAGGCCAAGCTGCAAAAGTTAAATGACCAGAGCCGCAAAGACGATGTAGTGACCTTTGAGGAGTTGGGGGTGGACAAGCTGTTTGTGGACGAGGCCCACGGGTTTAAGAATCTTTTCCTCACAACGAAAATGCGGAACGTGGCGGGAATCGGCCAGTCCGAAGCCCAGAAATCCAGTGATATGTTCGCCAAGTGCCGGTATCTGGACAGCGTTACCGGAGGTAAAGGGGTGGTATTCGCCACGGGAACCCCGGTGAGCAATTCCATGGTGGAACTTTATACCATGATGAGGTATCTCCAGTATGATCTGTTAAGGAGCGCCGACCTGGAACACTTTGACAGCTGGGCGGCGGCTTTCGGGGAAACGGTGACGGCCCTGGAGCTGGCCCCGGAGGGCGGAGGCTTCCGGGCAAAGACCAGGTTCGCCAAGTTCTTCAACCTGCCGGAATTAATGGCCATGTGGAAGGAATCGGCGGATATCCAGACGGCGGATATGCTGAAACTCCCCGTGCCGGAATCGGAAAACCTGACTATCGTCACCAAGCCCAGTGAGTTCCAGAAGGAGTTAGTGGCCGAGCTGGGGGAACGGGCGGAGGACGTAAGGAACCGCCTGGTAGAACCCAGGGACGACAATATGCTCAAGATCACGTCAGACGGGCGGAAGCTGGCCTTAGACCAGCGGCTCTCCTACCCGGAACTGTCGGACGACCCGGAGAGCAAGGTTAACGCCTGCGTGAAAAACGTGTTAAACGTCTGGCACGATACCGCTTCCCAAAAGGGGGCGCAGCTGGTGTTCTGCGACCTCTCCACGCCCCACGGGGACGGCTCCTTCAATGTGTATGACGACATCAAGCAAAAGCTCATGGCCCAGGGCGTGCCACCGGAGCAGGTGGCTTTTATCCATGACGCCAAGACGGACACCCAGAAAGCGGAATTGTTTTCAAAAGTCAGGAAAGGCCAGCATTACGTGTCCATTTAGCACAACAAGGTGATAAAAGTGTAAAAACCAGCAGCGGAATACCATTAATGGCACTTGGTAGTCATCAAGACGTAAATACAACAATGGATTTTAAACAGTATTATGAAAACTGGGCTTCTAATCTGAAAAATGCTGGATTTAAACAAAATGCTGATATCTATATGAGTGAACTGGAGCGGTATCTATTTCATTATCGCATGAATGTTCAGAGTAATTAGGAAACAGATAAATTATTGCTTCCACTTCTCGTTTTCAAATGGGAAGTGGAAATACTATTAATGAGTATTTTATATGAAAGGACGGACAGAAACCATGTTGAAAAGAATAAAATTGTTAGTTCTTACTATGTTATTGACATCTGTATTCTGCTGTACAGCTTTTGCAAGTACAAGAGAGCAGGAAGTATCCTCAACAGAAAATATTGCCAACGATGTTGTTTTTGATAAACCAGATATTTCAGGAGATATCAATCCGGCAATCGTTATTCCAGCAATCGAAACTTTCCAGGTAAAAAGCGTAAGGGTTTATCCCGTATACACAAAACCTGAAGAACCTGGAAAAACTTATTACAATAAGAATATATATGCAGTACACACTATCCCTGGAAATAACTGGGGTCAAAACAATTTTTTAGAGGTTTCCCCAGTGACGTTTTGTAAAGGACTTTTTAATCAAGTTCACAGAAAATTTACATTTCAAGGCAAAAAAATAAGGCCGGGAACCTGTTTTTAGATTCCCGGCCTACGGTTTTGTTTTATGCTGTCCGCTCTGCTTTCAATTTTTTTACTTCGTCAAGAGGGAGTCCTGCATATTCCGCAATTTTTTCAAGTGTCAACATTCCATCTGCCAACATTCTTTTAGCAGTATTTATTGCCCCTTCTTTTATGCCCTCTTTTACACCCTCTTGTAAAGATTCTTTTCTCATATCCTCCATGACTTTGCACATGATTAAAATACCCTCCTTACTTTCCTTAAAAAAACGAACTCTGTCTGCCAGTGTCGTATAATACATATCTGCCGCATTCGTACATGAAAAATCATGCATGAGTTTTCCGATTGCGGATTCTCCACGATAAGCACCGTTTAGATACAGTATATGGGAACCATCCTCAAATCTTTCCCCGGTTCCTAAAAAGCAGCGCTCAATCGGATAGCGTGGCAGCCCTTTTCCTATCACATCATTTTCCGTGATGAATACTACCCATGTTTCTGGAAGATTGTCAAAATCATCACCCTTCTCCAAAAGAGCCGCGTCCATCATGCCGGAATTATACCTTGCTCTTTTTCTCCCGGCTCCTTTATCGGCTCGTTGGATTTCAACATTTATTTTAGCACCGGTACTGTCAGTAGCAAGAATATCAAACCTTACTGAACGATTCAACAAATTCTCCACAAATACCTGGGTGCGGACGTCCAGCACCTTTAAATCCGGTTTTTCCAGAACAATCTGCAATACCAGTTCTATGCTTGCCGTATCTCCCTCAAAACACTTTGTGAGGAAGTCATCATCAAGCAGGCGAAAGCCTCTTAGCCTCTGTAAATCTTCCTGATGTTTCTGGTCTATCTGTTCCGT
>JAAWCE010000115.1 GCA_022793065.1 Lachnospiraceae bacterium | reverse complement strand
TAGGGGTGAGGTGTAAGCACAGTAATGTGTTAAGCTGACACCTACTAATAGGACGAGAGCTTAACCGAGAGAAGAAGGTTAAGAGGATAGGAAGATGTTGAAAGGTCGAGATAGATTCAGTGTTCGGTTTTGAAGGTACAAGTTCTAAAGAGAGTAGTTATACTACTCTTTTTTTGTTTAGATAAAAATTTATGGGAGTATTATTATGACTATTTTGCTGGTGGAAGATAATGATGCAATTGTAATGGGATTGGAATATTTACTTACGCAAGAAGGATATCAGGTATTGACAGCTAATAATATAATGCGTGCTGAAGGCATTTTAAATAAAGAAACATGTGATCTTGTATTATTGGATATAGCGCTTCCAGATGGAAACGGGTATGATTTGTGCAGAAAAATAAAACAAAAAGGAGAAATTCCTGTGATATTTTTAACTGCAAAGGAGGATGAAGATGATGTAGTAAAAGGATTGGATTTGGGAGCAGAAGATTATGTAATAAAGCCTTTTCGGAATAGAGAATTAATATCCCGTATCAAAGGAGCGCTTCGGCGAAGGGGGAAAGAGAGCAAAGAGCTATACTGTAAAGATATAATCCTTGATATGGATACTTGTACGGTCAAAAGAGGGGAAGCTACAACTGTATTGACTAAATTGGAATATAGAATTTTGTATACAATGATGTCTCATCCAGGGAAACTATTTACCAGAGATGAAATTTTGGCTGACATATGGGATATGTCGGGAAATTTTGTAAATGATAACACGTTGTCAGTGACAATGAAACGATTACGGGAAAAGTTGGGGGATACAGAAGGACAGATTATCAAAACAGTACGTGGTATGGGATACCGCCTTAATATATGAGAAGTACATTATCATTAGAATTTTGGCGCTTTCGGCAGCAAAGCTAAGATAAAAAAAGTGAGAAGAAAGGAAAATAAGATGGAATTTGTTTGGAATCGCGAGCTTAAAAGGTTTGCGCTATTGTTGGGAAGTATTTTTTTATGTAGTATCATTTGCGTAAATTTATTTTTAGGATGTTATGGGAACTATATAAGAAGAGAATATAATAGGTTTTTGACGGCAGTATTGGGCAATATTGTAACATATTATCCTGAAGTACAGGAGGATAAGCTAATTGAGGTATTAAATCAACATACAACAGAAAGTTTTGAAATGGGAGCTGACATTTTGGCTCAATATGGTGTTTATCAGAACTGTGGAAGCGAATCCTTTGAAATTCAGGAAAAAGGGATTCGCTTTCTTTATTTCGGTGGAACTATTTTTGTTACCGTTATTTTTGCAGTTATATTTTATTTGTTTTTTCGATATTTTATGGTACGCCAGAAAAAGATTTCAGAATTGAAGAATTATATGGAAGCATTAAATTATAATAATTATATTTTAAAGATTAAAGATAATGCTGATGATGAACTTAGCGGTTTACGAAATGAGATATATAAGTTGACGGTATATTTAAAAGAGCAGGCCAAAAGAGCGCAGGAGCAGAGACAGGTATTGGCAAATTCTATGGCGGATATATCTCATCAGTTAAAAACGCCTCTCACTTCCGTAACAATACTGACCAATAACCTGTGTGAAAACATGGAGATGGATATATTGACCAAACAGCGTTTCCTTTCAGAAATGACACGTCAGCTTTCTGAAATGTCATGGTTGATTTCAGCCATATTGAAATTGTCCAGAGTGGATGCTGGCGTGGTGGAATTTGAACGCAAATTCTGTAAAGTCAGAACCATAATGGAGGAGAGCATAAAAAAAGTAGAAATTGCCGCAGAATGGAATGATATTGCGATTATTACTGATATACCGGATACGGCAGGGCTTTATATAGATAAAAAATGGACAGTGGAAGCAATGATGAATATTGTGAAAAACGCTATTGAGCATAGTTCCCCAGGGAGCAATGTGGAAATAGTTGGAGAAGTAAATGATGTTTATACACAGATTATGATTTGTGATCATGGAAAAGGAATCACAAAGGAAGAACGTGAAAAATTATTTCAAAGATTTTACAATGGAAATGGCGCAAGGGAAGATAGTACAGGAATTGGTTTGTCTCTGGCGAAGGAGATTATTGAGAAACAAGGGGGAACAATATCCGTAGACTCAAAGATTGGGAAAGGAACCATATTTAAAATCAGATTTATGCGCATGTTAAATAAAATATAATTTTAAAATGTCACTGAAATGTCATTTTCATTTTCTATACTAAGTTCATCAGAAACAATTCAGGTGCTATTGGGATGGCAGAATGGGAGTATGGGGAACAGGTTCGGATAAGTATAGAAAGTTATAAAGCCCGCATTTGGGCAGAGAAAGGAAAGGTGTGGAGAATGGAAATTTTGCGGACGGAGCATTTGTTCAAAAAATATGGAAAGGGCGAGAATAAAATCATAGCGGTTAATGATGCCAGCATTTCAGTGGAACAGGGAGAATATGTAGCGGTGGTGGGAAGTTCGGGCAGCGGAAAGTCCACATTGATGCACATGTTGGGTGGAGTTGATCGTCCTTCTTCAGGAAAAGTATTTATAGAAGATAATGATATTTATCAGATGAATGATGATAACCTGGCAATTTTTCGCAGAAGACAAGTAGGATTGATCTATCAGTTTTATAATTTGATTCCGGTATTGACTGTGGAAGAAAATATGACTTTGCCTTGTGAGTTAGATGGAAGGAAACCTGATAAAGGGTTGGTATGGGAACTTGCCGGAGTGTTGGGATTGGAAAACAGGATGTCCGCGCTTCCAAACGAATTGTCAGGAGGACAGCAACAGCGAGTAGCCATTGGCAGGGCATTGATTACAAGACCGGCTATTTTGCTGGCAGATGAACCCACCGGAAATCTGGATACTCGTGCAAGTAATGAGGTGACAGAGCTTTTGAGGATATCCAACAGAGAATATAAACAGACCATAATTATGATAACACACAATCTGGAATTGGCAAAACAGGCAGATAGAATACTATATATTGAGGACGGATATGTATCAAGCCATTATGAATATTAGAAAGTAGGGCGTCGGAGACTTAAAATAGGAGAATAAATATGAATGTGTTAAAAAAATGCTGCTATCGTTCTTTAAAAGAGAATCGGAAGCGTACATTGGTTACAATTATTGGAATTCTGCTTGCCACAGCATTGATAACGGCAGTGGCATGTATGGTGGTAAGTTTTCGTGCAAGCATGATTGCTTATGAGAAAGAAGCCAACGGAGATTTTCATTATCTGTTTTCAGGAGTGAGTGAAGAAAATTTAAAATATTTTAAAAATAATAAAAACCTTGTTAGGGTGGGGATTTTGGAGGAAGTGGGGTATGTGTTTTTGGAAGAAAGTCAAAATCCCGATAAACCTTATATGTACATTAGTGCAATAGATGAAGCAGGAATACAAGCGACATCTTTGCATCTTGTGGAAGGAAGAATGCCGGAAAATGATAAAGAATTGGTAATTGGAAGGCATATTCAGACAAATGGGCTGGTGGAGTATGAGATTGGAGATGTAATTACAGTTCAGATAGGAAGTCGGGTAATGGATGGAGAGAAACTGAACCAGAATTACAGTTATGCCTATGAAAAAGAAACATTGGTTCCTGCGATGGAGAAAACCTATACCATTGTAGGCATTGTGGAACGTCCCAGTGAAAAGGTGGAAGATAGAATGGCGCCAGGGTATTCTGCATTTACCTGTATGGGTGAGGAAGTGTCAGGAGGAACATATGAGGTATATGCAACCTATACGGATTGGGGACTTCGGCATATGATTCAGGTTACGGCGGGGATTCTGGGAGTGCCTGAAGAATTATATGAGCGCTATTATAAATATCAAGGGCTGATAGATTATACAGAAGAGGAACTGCAGCAACTGCAGGCAGTGGCGAAATCAGTGACAGAGAATTATTGGCTGCTTAAATGGGAAATTTTTATATTTTCGTCAGACATTATGAGTACGATTTATACCATGTCTGCTCTTGCGTTGTTGGTTATTATTTTGACCAGTGTGTTCTGTATTCGCAATAGTTTTACCATTTCTTTGACTGAAAAAATGAAATTATATGGCAGGCTTTCTTCTGTGGGAACCACAGCCAGCCAACAGAGGAAATTAGTCTATTATGAAGCATTTTTCCTGGGAGGAATCGGAATTTTGTTGGGAGTCATATGCGGTGTAGGGGCTACAGCCATTTTGGTGAAGGCTGTTGTGGGATTGGTGGAGGATGCGGTTGATATTACGCTGGTGTTTGCCGTGTCGGTGCCGGCGATTCTCTTTGGGGCAGTATTGTCAGCCATAACTGTATTCTTTTCGGCGGCAAAATCAGCCAGGAAGGCGGCCAGGATATCTCCAATCAGCGCTATTCGGGCAAATGATACGGTGAAAATGAATGGGCGCTCCCTACATTGTCCAAAGTGGGTGGAACAAATCTTTGGTCTTGGAGGTAAGGTAGCATATAAGAACTTAAAACGTGCCAGAGTGAAGTATCGTACTACCGTTGTGTCCATTGTTGTAAGCGTGGCGGCGTTTATTGGTCTTTCTACATTTACGCAACTACTGTTTTTTGCATCTACTTTTTATTATGAGAACCAAGAGTATCAGTTAGTAGCCAGTTTATGGGATAATAAAGATTGTTATGAAGAAGCGCTAAAGGTTGCAGAGCTGGAGGGAGTGACGGAGGCGGAAGTCTGCCGTTTCCGCAACATTGCCGTGGAAGTGCAGCAGATTCCTTTTACAGCCGAATATTTGGAAAAATATCGTGAAGAATATGGTGACGAGGGGGATATTGGGGAGGAATATACCATTTCCCTGAGAACTCTGGGAGAAGAAGGTTTTGCACGATATTGTCAAAAACTGGGGGTATCTGTGGAAGAAGCAAGAGATAAAGGGATTTTAATAGCAAATTTTGAGATGGTTAAAACAGAAAATGGCAAAATTTACAGCAACAATGGCATTATGGCAGAGTATAAGCCAGGTGACGTGATTACCGGAAAGTTTAGGGATTCTGTAGTTGAGGGAGTGGGGACTGAAATTGAAATTGAAGTATTGCTGCAGACAAAAGAAAGACCTATGAGCATGACGGGAGGTAGCTATAATAATATAATTTTGATTGTAAGCGATGACTGGATGGAACGATGGAAGCTTGACGGGGACGGATATACCACCATTGTATATATGAAATGTGAAGACGCCGGAAAGGTGGAACAAACCATCCGAAACGAAATACAATTAAGGCATTATACCATTACCAATTATGAAACTCAATATCAGGCAGACAAGAGTACGTACCTGGTCGTATCCATTTTCCTGTTTGGCTTTATCGCCGTAGTGGCATTAATTGGTATAACCAATATCTTTAATACCATTACTACAAATATGGAGTTAAGGGCGCCGGAGTTTGCTATGCTGAAATCCGTGGGAATGACAGGGAAAGAATTCAGGCGTATGATTTGGCTGGAGGGAGTATTTTATGGAGGAAAAGCACTTTTGCTGGGAATTCCTATAGGCGTAATCATTTCTTATTGTTTTTATAAGGCATTGGGAGAAGGGATTGTCACCACATTTCAGTTTCCAGGGGTGGGGGTGGGCATATCTATCGCTGCAGTAATGCTGCTTCTCTACATGATTATGCACTATTCTATGGCAAAAATAAATCGCAGAAATATATTGGATACCATTCGGAATGAAAATATATAAATTAAAGTAGTTTATTTGTGACTGAAGTCAAAAGAAATAGATTTGAAGGAGGATATTTTGGCATAAATTTCAAGAAAAAAATTCACAATCTTTTCAGATAATAGTTTCATTTTTTTTTCAAGTGTGTTAAAATATGTATTAGAGGCAGCGGGTTACCGTTTTGCCCACAATGGATTTAAAAAGGAATCTAAAGCGGGAAAGGCACGGGTGGAAAAATGGAGACGAAAATATTACTGGAAAATGGTACCAACGAGCTGGAGATTTTGGAATTTACATTGGACAATAATTCTTATGGCATTAATGTGGCGAAAATCAGAGAGATTATTACATATCAATCGGTAACGCCTGTTCCAAATTCCCATCCCAGCATTGAAGGAATTTTTATGCCGCGTGACATTATGATTACGGCGATTGACCTGAAAAACTGCCTTGGACGGGGAACATCGGAACCTAAGGGATTATTTATTGTGACAAATTTCAATAAGCTTGACATTGCTTTTCATGTGGAAAATGTATTGGGAATCCACAGAATATCCTGGAGGGATATTATTAAGCCTGACGCTACGATTTCGACTACAGAAGACAGTGTTTCAACGGGAATCATTAAGAAAGATAATAAATTGATTATTATTCTTGACTTTGAGAAGATTGTCACAGATATTAATCCGGAGACAGGATTAAAAGTTTCGGAGATCACTGAGTTGGGCGAGCGGAAACGGAGCAATGTCCCTATTTTGATTGCTGAGGATTCTCCGCTGTTGAACAAACTGATTGTGGATTCTCTCAGGAGAGCGGGGTATGATAATCTTATTCATACGGAGAACGGGCAGAAGGCATATGATATCATTTGTCAGTGCAAGACAGAGGGGACATTGAAGGATCATGTGAGAGTGATTATCACCGATATAGAAATGCCGGAGATGGATGGGCATAGACTGACGAAACTGGTTAAAAGTGATGATGCTACTTCTGACATTCCCATTATTATTTTCTCATCTTTGGTAAATGATGAAATGAAGAAAAAGGGTGAGGCATTGGGGGCAAATGCACAGTTATCCAAACCGGAGATTGGCAATCTGGTAAGGATTGTGGACCAGCTTGTGGATGAGAATCATTTGGATACGTAATCGGATAAGGCTTCGGCAATGGATTGCGCGCTGCTTTGCAGGGTAGAATTCTAAAGTTTGCGGACTTATGAACTTGTGTGAAGGTACACGACAGTTGGTTGCCTGTAGAAAAAGACAGGATGGGCTGGGAGGAATCCCGGCCTTTTGTGCGAATATATCTTTTTGCAAGGGATGAAATGTATCTTGTGAAAAATGGGTGTGGACGGTGAGTGAGATTAAATTAAAAGAAATGTATTCTAAAGAGGATATATTGGAAAAGTTGAAAGCAGCCGACAGAATTTTGGTGGGACTGGGGGAAGAATTTGACAAAACCAAGGTGATTGGCAATTCTTCGGAATATCAGAATGGGAAGAATTTGTTGAAGTCCAAGGGATGTGATTGGCTGATTCCGGCATGGGATGCTTTTTGTCTGAGAAAAATGGAGGATAAAAGTATATCATCGGCATTGGGAAAGCTTTCCGTTCTATTAGAAGGAAAAAATGCGTTTATTGTCTCAACGTCTGTCAATGGCGATATTGCCAGGTATGGTGGTAACGTGGTAATGCCATGTGGTTCAGGTCTAAAAAAGCAGTGCTTCAAAGGGTGTGGAAATGTGCTGTTAGAAGTGACGGAAGCAGACAGGAAGATCATGGGGCAAGGATTTGAAAAACTGTTCCACGAAAGTGAAGTGAGTCAGGAAGAAATTGGGGAATTGTTTTCACTGGGAACATGTCCTGAATGTGGGGCACCTTTGGTGCTTAACACTGTTTATGCCGAGAATTATAATGAAGGCGGATATCTGGAACAATGGAAAATATATACAAAATGGCTTCAGGGGACTTTAAATCATCAGTTGCTGGTCTTAGAGTTAGGGGTGGGAATGAAGTTTCCGTCTGTGATCCGATGGCCATTTGAAAAGGCAGCTTTTTTTAATCAAAAAGCATTTTTTTGCCGGGTGAATGAGACATTGTATCAGTTGGCGGAAGAATTGTCGGGAAAAGGATGTGGAATTTCTATGAATACAATTGATTGGTTGAATCAGTTGTGATAAACTATAAGTGATGTGTTTTTGTTTTATCAATCAATGAGGAAGCGGAGGGGACAATATGCCTTCACAAGATGATTACTTGGACGATCTGCTGAAAGGAATGTCCGAAGAAGAGAATGGGGGAATAGATTTGGGCGGAAGCCCGGATTTGGATGCCGTTGCTGAAATGACGGAGGAAGAAATCGCAAAACTTCTGGCCGTAGGAGCAGAAGAACCTGAGGATAATAAGAGTAGTATGGACAAACCAAGTCAGGAGAGTGACGACTCTCTGAATGATGTTCTTGCCATGTTGGAGGGAACGAGCAACAGTAATTTGCAGGAGATTAAAGAATTGCTGCAGAAATCTGACAATAATGAATTGGTTGATGAAAGCAATACTCTTGAAGGGGACGACAGCCAGGTTGACAAACTGTTAGCAGATATTGAGGGAGCGGGCAGTGAAGAAACGGCTTTGAACGCAAAGGAACAACGCAAGAGGGAAAAACAGCGGCGCAAAGAAGAAAAGCTGGCTCAAAAAGAGGCCAAAAAGGCAGAACGCAAAGCTGCCAAGGGCAAGAAAGGCGCAAAAGGAAGCGGTAAGGGGGGAAAATCCTCTTCTGAGAGTGATACAACTTTGGACTATGATGTTTTAGATAATATTGTATCTGGCGCCGGGCAGATTGCGCAGGGAAACAGGCAAAAGACCGGAGAGGACAATAACGGCTTTGAAATGTCAGCGGAGGATGCCATTATAGAGGTGGAAAGGGAAGAGGCGGATGATATACTCCCCAACATTGAGATGGCCGGAGAAATGGAAACGAATGAACCTAAGGAAAAAGGCGGTTTATTTGCAAAGTTTATGGCATTTTTGATGGAGGAGGAAGAGGAAGAAGAACCTGAAAATGAAAACCTTCGTCTTTCCAAAGAAAATCAGGATATTATAGACGAGCTTGATAAGGAAAATGGGGCGGCAAAGGGCGGAAAGTCCAAAAAAGATAAGAAAAAGAAGAAAGAAAAGCCCAAAAAGGAACCAAAGCCTAAAAAAGCGCCCAAACCAAAGAAGGAAAAGCCGCCAAAAGAAGAAGAACCGGTGATTCCGGGAAGTAAACTTACTTTGAAAAAGGTGATGCCGATTGTGTTGTTGGGAGCATCGGTGGGGGCTGTTATTTTAATTTTTATAAATATTTCCGTAGATTTTTCAGATAAGAGTGTGGCGAAAGATGCTTATCAGGAAGGGGATTATGCCACCTGTTACCGTAATTTGTATGGTAAAAAGTTAAATGAAGAAGAAGCCCTGATGTATGGCAGAGCGGAAAGTATACTTTATATTGAACTTTGGTATCGGAAATATGAGATATATGTAGAACAGGGCGATGAAGTGAAAGCTTTGGACAGTCTGATACAAACGGTATGTGATTATCCAGTATTGTTTGAGTATGCAAATCAGTGGAATGCGGCGGATGAGGTCAATGTAGTATATTCTAAGATTTTGAATATTTTACAGGATAAATATGGTATAACAGAAGGGCAGGCTTTGGAGATTGCCGCAGAGAAAAGTGATTTGGAGTACACCAAAATAGTTACTGCTGTAGCAAATGGAATGTCTTATGATGTGTGGAATAATGGAGGAACACCGCAACAGCCTGAGGAAGAAGGACTTCCAAATCAATTGCCTGAAGAATCGGATATTGGAGAGGGAGATTTTGTGGATAACCAAAGGTGATCCATTGCAGAAGTTGGTTTTCTAACTTTTGACTGGTATGCGTGCCGGAGTATGCAAGAGGTGTAACTTATGACAAGAGGTATATCCCAATGGTGAGGTAGATTGCTATGGTTGCGGTAATAGATTATGATGCGGGAAACATAAAAAGTGTGGAAAAAGCATTGCTTTCGCTTGGAGAAAAAGTGGCGGTGACAAGGGATGCCGAAACAATTTTGCATGCCGACAGTGTAATTTTGCCGGGAGTGGGAGCCTTTGGAGACGCTATGGAGAAGCTGCATACATATGGGTTGGTAGAAGTCATTAGGAAATGTGTGGATCAGGGAACACCGTTTCTCGGAATCTGTCTGGGACTGCAGCTTTTATTTGAAAGCAGCGAGGAAAGTCCCGGTGTGGAAGGTCTTCATATTTTGGATGGCAAAATTGTGCGGATACCTTCTGAATCTGGATTGAAAGTACCTCATATTGGGTGGAATAATTTGAATTTCCCAAATCCAGGCAGATTGTTTGATGGAATTGAGGAAGGCGCTTATGTATATTTTGTACATTCCTATTATTTGCAGGCCAAAGAGGAAAAGATTGTTACGGCTGCTGCTGATTACGGAGTAGAAATTCATGCCTCTGTTGAAAAAGGAAATGTGTTTGCATGCCAGTTTCACCCGGAGAAAAGTTCTCATGTGGGACTTAGAATTCTGAAAAATTTTCTTGCGCTTTCGGGAAAACAAATTTAGGCTGAAAAATCGAAAGGAAGTTTCAATGCATACAAAAAGAGTGATTCCTTGCCTGGATATCAAGGATGGAAGGGTTGTAAAAGGAGTTAATTTTGTGAATCTTACAGATGCGGGTGACCCGGCGGATGTGGCGGCTGCCTATGACAGAGCTGGGGCGGATGAGGTGGTATTTTTGGATATTACAGCGTCTTCCGATAGTCGGGCAACGCAGCTGGAGTGGGTGAGACAGGTTGCCTCCAGATTATTTATTCCGTTTACGGTGGGGGGCGGTATTCGTACCGTGGAAGATTTTAAAGCCATATTGAGAGAGGGCGCGGATAAGATATCCATTAATTCCGCAGCTATTATGAATCCTGGCTTGATTTCCGAAGCGGCGGATAAGTTTGGCAGCCAATGTGTGGTGGTTGCTATCGATGCCAAAAAGCGGACGGATGGAGCAGGATGGAATATATACAAAAATGGCGGTCGTGTAGACATGGGAATGGATGCGGTTGCATGGGCGGTGGAAGCGGAACAGAGAGGCGCTGGAGAAATTCTGCTGACAAGCATGGATGGAGATGGTACGAAAGCAGGGTATGACCTGGAATTGACCCAGGCGGTGGCGGAGGCTGTGAATATTCCTGTCATAGCATCCGGCGGCGCAGGGTGTTTAGAGCATTTTTATGAAGCATTGACCATTGCAAAGGCGGAGGCTGTGTTGGCGGCATCTCTTTTTCACTATAAAGAACTGGAAATTTGTCAGGTAAAAGAGTATTTGAAAGACAGAGGCGTTAGCGTGAGAATTAGCTGTTAGGTGAAAGTTATATTGTTGCCATAGGAAGAATAAAATGATGCGCAAAAGAAGAAAGGATGGGGTTGGATATGGGAATGATAGAAAATGACTGGTTGGAAGAATTGGAAGAAGAATTTCAGAAGCCATATTATAAGGAATTGTATCAATTTGTAAAGGAAGAATATGATACGACACAAATATTTCCACCGGCAGATGATATTTTTAATGCGTTTCATTTGACGCCCTTAAGTGAGGTAAAAGTAGTAATTATTGGGCAGGACCCATACCATAATGTGGGACAGGCCCATGGACTTTGCTTTTCAGTAAAACCGGATGTGGCGGTTCCGCCCTCTCTGGTAAATATCTATAAAGAGCTTCATGAAGATTTGGGCTGTACCATTCCTAATAATGGTTATCTGGTAAAATGGGCAAAACAGGGTATACTGATGTTAAATACAGTGTTGACGGTAAGAGCCCATATGGCTAATTCCCATAAGGGAAAGGGCTGGGAAAAATTTACAGATGCGGCAATACGGGCTTTGAATAAGCAGGACAGGCCCATTGTGTTTATTTTGTGGGGACGGCCCGCACAGACAAAAAAGAAAATGCTCGACAATCCCAAACATTTGATTCTGGAAGCGGCGCATCCAAGTCCTCTGTCCGCTCATAACGGATTTTTTGGCAGCAAACCTTTTAGCAAAACCAATCAGTTTTTGCAGGAAAATGGTTTGGAACCCATTGATTGGCAGATTGAAAATGTATAATTTGGGATAAAGAGGCTCATTACAGAAAGGCATGGACATAACAATGGATAAAAAGGCTTTTGTCACCAAAGAAATGATTGAAGAGATTGTGAAATCATATCCTACACCTTTTCATATTTATGATGAGAAGGGAATTCGGGAAAATGCCAGAGCGCTAAAGGAAGCTTTTTCCTGGAACCAGGGGTATAAGGAGTTTTTTGCCGTAAAAGCAACCCCCAATCCCTTTTTGATTCGTATTTTGCAGGAATATGGCTGTGGTTGTGATTGTTCTTCCTATACGGAATTAATGTTGAGTGATGCCGTAGGGGTAAAGGGAGAAGATATTATGTTTTCTTCCAATGATACACCGGCGGAAGATTTTGCATTGGCGGCAAAAATAGGCGCAACGATTAATCTGGACGATATTACGCATATAGAATTTCTGGAGAAGACTTTGGGATATCTGCCCAAAACTTTAAGCTGTCGTTATAATCCGGGAGGGTATTTTTCACTGGGGACGGATATTATGGACAATCCCGGTGATGCAAAATACGGATTTACCACGGAGCAGATGTTTGAAGGATTCCGGACTTTGAAGGAAAAAGGTGTGGAAAACTTTGGAATTCATGCGTTTCTGGCAAGTAATACGGTTACAAATGAGTATTATCCTACGTTGGCAAAGCAGTTATTTGAGTTGGCGGTAAAGTTGAGAGATGAGACAGGGGCGCATATAGGATTTATCAATTTGTCTGGTGGCATCGGTATCCCCTATCGTCCAGACCAGGAGCCAAATGATATCAGAGTGATCGGCGAAAGTGTCAGAAAGGTGTATGAGGAAGTTCTGGAACCGGCAGGAATGGGAGATGTGGCTATTTATACGGAGCTGGGACGTTTTATGATGGGACCTTACGGACATCTGGTGACAAAAGTAATCCATCAAAAGCATACCCACAAGGAGTATGTGGGTGTAGACGCATGTGCAGTAAATTTAATGCGGCCTGCCATGTACGGCGCCTATCATCATATTACGGTGTTGGGAAAGGAAAATGAACCTTGCAGCCACAAGTATGATGTTACAGGTTCATTATGTGAGAACAATGATAAATTTGCTATAGATAGAATGTTGCCCCAGGTGGAAATAGGTGATTATCTTGCAATTCATGATGCGGGGGCGCATGGATTTTCTATGGGCTATAATTATAATGGTAAATTGAAGTCTGCGGAGCTTTTGCTTCGGGAGGATGGAAAGGTAGAACTGATTCGCAGGGCAGAGACGCCAAGGGATTACTTTGCAACTTTTGACGGCTTTGAGGTATATGATAAATTGTTTCCGGAGCAAAAATAATAGGTTATTTAAAGTATATTTGAGAGCAGCATGTTATTGTAAAGCAATTAGCTGAAAGGAAATTCTAAGGATAAGCTGTGAAATGGGAGAATAGTGTATGCGGTATCCGAAATTTTTGCCGGAAGGCGGTGTCATTGGGTATGTGGCGCCGTCTTTCGGGTGTTCAATAGAACCATATTTATCTGCATTTTCCAATGCTGGAAAGCAGTGGCATAAATTGGGGTATGGGCAGGTTTATGGTCCTAACTGTTATGCGGATGAAGGTGTGGGAATCAGCAATACGCCTGAAAAATGCGGTCGGGAAATTATGGATTTCTTTCTCTCCAAAGAGGCGGATTGCCTGATATCCTGCGGCGGCGGAGAATTAATGTGTGAGATTTTACCATATGTGGATTTTGAGCGGTTGGCAGAGGCAGAGCCGGTTTGGTTTATGGGGTATTCGGACAATACTAATTTGACGTATTTGCTTCCTACATTGACAGATACGGCATCGGTGTATGGTCCCAATGCGCCGGCTTTTGGCATGGAGCCGTGGCACAAGTCTCTTTTGGACGCATATTATATTTTGACAGGAAAGCAGACGGCGGTGGAAAGCTATGGAATGTGGGAACGGGAATCCTTGAAAAGCCCAGAACAACCTTTAGTGCCGTATCATTTGACAGAGCCTTTGCAGATTCGGGCTTTTATAGGAGGGGATGAGGTTCACAACGAAATGCGTTTTCAGGGCAGACTGCTGGGGGGATGTATGGATTGCCTTGTAAATCTGTTGGGAACTCGTTTTGACAAAACAAAGGAGTTTATAGAACGCTATAAGGACGATGGCATTATCTGGTTTTTGGAAGCGTGTGATTTGAATGTGTTTGCCATTCGGCGTGCTATGTGGCAAATGGAGCAAGCAGGCTGGTTTCGGTATGTAAAAGGGTTCCTCATCGGCAGATCTTTAAACGGAACGGCTATGATGGGATTGGATGAGTACCATGCTGTTCTGGAGGCAGCAGGTCGCAGGAATGTACCTGTAGTAATGGGTGTGGATTTGGGACATCGGCCTCCTATGATGCCGTTAGTGGTAGGAAGTAGGGCGGCGGTTGTTGTAGATGGGAATCATCTTAAGGTAGAAATGAGATATGAATAAAAAATAGGAAAATTACAAAAAAGTACTTGTCAAAATTGAGATTTTATGGTAGAATAAATTTGTTGTGAAGGAAAGACAAGAATGTTTGTGTAAGATGCCGGCGTGTCGGAATGGCAGACGAGGCAGACTCAAAATCTGTTGTGGGCAACCACGTGCGGGTTCAAGTCCCGCTGCCGGCATTATTAAAATCGCTAAGAAACCAGTGAAAATACAGGGTTTGAGGCGATTTTTTATTTTTAGATTACCTTATCTTCCCTTAACAAGAGCATACAAAAACACAACAATTTAATGGGCTGTCAACCTTACGCAAAACACCGCTTCCGACAAAAATCGGAGCGGTGTTTTTGTATATCTTCTGGACACCGTGACCAGAAGGGACCCGCCCATTTCCCCCGCTTCGTCCACGGAGGCTCTGCGACGGGGGATAGGGTC
>JAAWCE010000072.1 GCA_022793065.1 Lachnospiraceae bacterium | reverse complement strand
TTTTTGCCGTTTATTAACGATACTGAAGATAATATTTCAGGTATTTTGGATATGTGTATTGAGGCAAAGGTTTATGGAGTTATTTGCTTTGGAATGGGGCTAACTCTCCGAGAAGGAAATCGAGAGTATTTTTATGAAAAGTTAGACCGATTATTTCCTGAACTGAAGGAAAAATATATCCGTACATACGGAAATCAGTATATGATAGAAAGCGGCAACAGCAAAAATTTAATGCGGCTTTTTCACCAAAAATGCGAAGAAAATGGAATTTTGCATGACAACGAGCAAATATTTAACTATTTGCATTTCTTTGAAGAAAAGGACGACAGTAGACAATTAAGTATTTGGGATTGGAAAGTGGATAAAATATGAGTGTCATTTATGGAACAGAATGGATACGTTGTCCTGTTTGCGGCAGTAAAACCCGTGATAAAATCAGAGAAGATACGGTATTGAAAAATTATCCTCTCAATCAGGAAATATTAAATCATGAGAAAAAGAGGACTCATTGCAGAAGGGGGTTTAAGTGGCGATGGTTCAGTATATTTTAAAATTAAGCATTTTTCTTTTGATAACAGCGCCATTTTATCTTATATGTCGTAGGCCCTGGACAAGAATTTCGGCCGGTGAACAGACTGTGCGGAGAGAATTGCCATGGGAGAAGGGATCAATCTCATACCTTTCAGGACAATTGGCAGATTTTGCACGTCTATAGAATTAGATGCTTTTTTGGTCAACATTGTAGGAAATATTGTAATGTTTATGCCCTGGGGATTTGGAATTGTATTATTGTGGAAAAAGAATCGTCATGTGGGGAAAGTGATTTTATATTCCTTTTTACTGCCCCTATTTATTGAGACAATGCAACTGTTTATTGGCAGAAATGTGGATATAGATGATTTGATTTTGAATTTTACTGGAAGTTGTCTGGGGGCAATGATATTCTTTTTGATAAAGTGTTATAGTCATATCAGAAAAGTGCCGGCGGACCAGTAGTGGAAATTTTTTCTGCTGTTTGGCTGAAAGGGTTAGAAGTGCCTGGGGTGCAAGAATTGAGGAACAATTAGGTGTTTGGCCATGTAATTAAGGTATAATCGCTGTCTTTTGACATATGCTATGAAAAAACAACATGGGGGCCTGTTATATGGAATCTATTTGGACGAGGGAAACAAAAATAAAGTCAAGAGAATCTTTGCCGGGCGATATGGAAATAGAGGCAGTGGTTATAGGGGCGGGGATGGCTGGAATTCTGACGGCATATTATTTGAAACAGGCCGGCGTTAATGTGATCGTGTTAGAAGCGGATAGTATCGGCAGCGGGCAGACGAAAAATACCACTGCTAAAATCACATCTCAACATAATTTGATTTATCATAGACTGCTCAGGACTTATGGTCATCAGATGGCGGAGCACTATGCAATGGCAAATGAAGAAGCTATAAAAGCGTATGATAGGCTAATCAAAGAAAAAAATATTGATTGTGATTTTGTCAGATGCCCTGCATACTTATATTCACAAATTGAGGATAGATGTTTACAACAGGAAGCGGAAGCGGCAAAGATCCTTGGGATTAAGGCATCTTTTGAAAAGGAATGTGAGCTTCCTTTTTCTGTGTCCGGAGTGGTTCGATTTGGGGAACAGGCAAGATTTCAGCCCTTAAAATTTCTGGAAAAGATAGCGGAAGAAGTGACGGTATATGAGCGGACCAAAGTGTTGAAAGTGGAAGGGAAGAGGGTGGAGACAGAGAGAGGATGGGTGAAGGCTAATCATATTGTATTTGCAAGCCATTTTCCGTTTATCAATATGCCAGGATATTATTTTGCAAGAATGTATCAGGAACGGAGTTATGTGGTGGCTTTGGAAGGAGCTCATATTACGGAGGGCATGTATTTGGGAATTGACCATGGAAGTCTTTCTTTCCGACCTCAGGAAAATATGCTGTTATTGGGCGGAGGCAGTCATCGCACTGGCGGGAATAGGAAGGGAGGCCAGTATGATAGATTGCGCCGCAGGGCTTTAGAACTTTATCCCAATAGTCGGGAATGGGGATATTGGTCGGCACAGGATTGTATGACTTTGGACGGAATACCTTATATTGGGCGATTTTCTCATGGGAGACCGGATTGGTACGTGACGACCGGTTTTGGAAAATGGGGAATGACTACGGCAATGGTGAGCGCCCGCATATTGACTGCTTTGATTACTGGTGAAAATTGTCAGGAGGCGGATATTTTTTCACCGCAAAGACGTTTTACAGTACGGGCGGCAAAAGAATTTTTGATACATGGCGGACACACGGCAAAAGGGCTTGCAAAGCATGTTATGCCGTATAAAGAGAAACGTATTGTGCCTAATTGTCCCCATATGGGCTGCAGGCTAGAGTGGAATCCGGAGGAAGAAAGTTATGACTGTCCATGCCATGGTTCCCGATTCGACAGTGAGGGGAGATTGTTGGATGACCCGGCCCAGTGTGATTGCAGAAGGAAGTCATAGTGTTGGCGGGAGGTGAAAATACAGTGACCAATTTGGTTAGCCGGAAATCAAGTTACTTTGGCATCTTGTCATTGGAATAATTGGAAGGTTGTTATTGTGACCAGGATATAAACTGCAGAATTTAAGGAATTGATGTAAAGAATGGATTGCGTTATAATAAGGACAGTTTACAGGATTGTACGGGATAGAAACGGAGGATGATATGGAGGAAAAGTTTTTAAGAGAAATTCTGCAGCCGGACATAGAGTTCACACCCATTCCTTTCTGGTTCTTTAATGATGCTTTTGAGGAAGAAAAGGTGAAGAATCAATTGACCGATTATGTAGGGCGGGGAATCAATGGCATTGTGCTTCATCCCAGAATTGGAGTGCCGAAGGAGATGCCTTACCTGTCGGAAGAGTATTTCAGGGCAGTCAGATTTATTGTGAAAACAGCGGCGGAGCTTGAAATGAAGGTAGTACTCTATGATGAGGGAATGTATCCGTCCGGCTCCGCCCATGGCAAGGTAGTGGAGGCAAATCCGGACTTTGCATCTAAGGGAATTGTGCTGTTGGACAGGGAGAAAGCGGAGGAAAAGCTTGCAGCCGAGAAAAATGCTCAGGTTATTGCCCAATTGTCAGGAGGAAGAAAGATTGTCTATGGTTTCAGCGGCGGAACTATCCGTGGAATACATTTTGGAGAAGACGACGGACAGCCTGGGGCGCCCAAAGCGGCTGATATTTTAAATCCGGAGGCGGTGGATGAATTTATTCATCTGACCCATGACAAATATTACGAAGCGTTGAAAGAATATTTCGGCACTACCATAATTGCATTTTTCACCGACGAACCCAGTGCATTAGGGCGGGGAACCAAAGGTTATCAGTCCTGGGCGTGGGGGATGGAAAAAGAGATTGAGGCTGCTGGCGGCAGGCTGGAAGCGTTGGAAGGATTGTTTGTTCAGACAGGAAAAACGGTTGCCGGCAGATCGGATATTATGGAATGTGTGGAGAATCCTACCATTATTTTGTATCATCAAATTATCAAGAAGAAGCTCAGGGATATATTCTATGCAAAGCTTTCCGGCTGGTGCGAGAGTCATGGGATATGGCTGATGGGGCATCCGGAAGAGAGTAATGATATAGAGGAAGAATTGTATTTTCATATACCGGGGCAGGATTTGATTATGAGAAGGGTTGCGCCGGAGACAGGAGGACTGAGGGAATTTGACTCTGTGCAGGCAAAGCTTTCTGCGGATATTGCCAGGCATTTAGGAAGACGCAGAAATGCAAATGAATGTTTTGGCGTTTGTTATCGGGATGGAATTCCGTGGTATATGACCGGCGGCGATATGAAATGGTATATTGACTGGTTGGGAATTCGTGGGGTAAACCTGTATATTCCTCATGCGTTTTATTATAGTGTGGAGGGGGAGCGGAAGGGAGAACGACCGCCGGACGTGGGGCCCAATAATATCTGGTGGAAATATTATGACAGATTTGCCGATTATATGAAGCGGTTGTCCTACTTAATGACGGACTCGGTAAACGGTGCGGAAATTGCCGTGCTGTGTGACAATAATCATGTACCCTATAAGGAAATAGCCTGTCTGTATGAGAACCAAATTGAGTTTAATTATTTGCCGGCGGCGTTATTGGAAGAAGCAGAGGCGCGGGAGGAAAGGTTACATATCAAGGAATATACTTACAAAGGCGTATTGAATGTGTTGGGGCAGACATATGCCGATAGATTTGGCGAAAAGCTGGGTCAAATGCTGTGGAATGTGGCAGGAGAAGAAACTGAGAAAGTCAGTGAAGTATGTAAAACCATTTGTGCTTTAGGCGGGAAAAAGCCTTTCGGAGAGATAAAGCTTGAGAAACCATGTTCCACATTGCGCAAAGTTGCCCTGAATAAGAACGGAGTGGATATGATTCTTTTTGGAAACGAGGGAGGGGAAGCGATCTCTGTAGATGTGACAGTTCCAGGGATGTCAAAGCCTATATTTGTGGATTTGTGGAGGGGAATTTGCTATTGTGTGGAAGGCGCGGGAGAAAGATTTCATTTAAGCCTGCAGCCCAGTGAAACGGTGTTAGCTGTTAGCAGCGCCGATTCTGACAAAGACAGTTTGGAATATGAATCAGGTGTCGGAAGCGCTGAAAATAATTTCGGATATGAGACAGGTGTCGGAAGTGCTGAAAATAACTTCGGATATGAGACAGGTGTCGGAAGTGCTGAAAATAATTTCGGATATGAATCAGGTGTCATAAGTAATAAAAATGACACAGGATATAAAGAAGACGTCGGGAATGTCAGAAAAGTCATGAGATGTATGTCAGATAGGAACCATGACAAAGACAGTTCAGAATATGAATCAGGTGTCAGAAATGAAAGAAATGGTTTGGAATGTGGGGAAAAGTCCGGAGCAGGTATTGGTCCAATAGAATGTCGCAAAGCGGATTGGTACAATGTACAGTACCCGGACTGGACTCACAGATTTACTTTGAAAGAGAAAACGGATAACAAAGCCGTATATGTTTTAAAGTATCATTATGACAATTGCAGATCACAATCGACGCGGGCACAGCAGGATACATGTGAACTTCGGTTTTCTGTAGAGGCCCAGGAGATGGTGGAGTGTTTCTGTAACGGAGCCTTTGTGGATGTAAGTTTTTGGGGTCCCCATCGCTTTGAGGCGGGAAGCTTTTTGCAGGAGGGGGAAAATGAAATATGTCTGGTAATTACAGGGAATATTGCAAACATTTATGAAAATGCACACATTGCCTTTGGATTAAAATCAGATTGCCATAAGGAATGAATAAATTTTAAGTTCTGTATTATACTATAGTTTACCGGATATGGCCGGATGCTTTGAGAAGAAATCCAACAATACAAATTTTTGCAAAAAGCATTTCGGCCGGCCGGTGGGGCTGTTTTCCAATATATGGCAGGGGAGATCCATGATATTGAATCAATCCCGATTGTTTGGGGCAGACCGGAATCTGAAAAGGATGGCTATGGTATTATGGGAACTTTTTTTCTTGCTTTAATTGGGGGAAGCTATGGGCTGTTGGCAGCGGCGGGAGTATTTACCGTGTTGGTGGCGGTAGGATTGGTTCCCAGGTTTGCCGGCAAGACGCATACGGCAAAGCATGTTCTTGTATACGAGGAAATGGTTGTCTTTGGCACGCTTACAGGATGTGTACTCAGCATATTTCCTGAATATTGCCGGTTTGGCGCCTGGTGGCAGCAGAATTTCTCCCGGCATATGGCCTTGTTATATTCTATTGGCAATCTTTGGCAGGCGGTGTTTGGTCTGTTTTCCGGAATGTTTATCGGTTGTCTGGCGCTTGCCATTGCGGAAATGCTGGATAGTATTCCGATTTTGTCAAGGCGTATTTCTTTTCGGCACGGATTGGGGCTTGCAGTGACGAGTATGGCTTTGGGCAAAATTTGTGGTTCGCTGGTTTATTTCTGGACAGAACTACATCGAACAGTATAAAAAAGAGGGCTGGGAATGGCAAATATAACAGTTTATTTAAAATGTGAAAGAAATGTAGAGATTCAGTCGGAAGACGTTTTTATGAAAGATATGGGATCTCTTCGCTGTGCGGACTCTGTGGCGGAGGCAAAGTTAAAAGCGCTGAAGGTACATCATTTTGGAAAGAATGACCCAAAGCGATGTGTCATTAGTTCTTTGAAGCTGGTGGAACTGATGGAGGATACCTGCCCTAATATCAGTGTTGAAATTGTGGGGGAACCGGATGTTCTGGTGGAGTGGATCAGCGTAAACAAGCATAAGAGTTGGCAGCAGTGGGGGAAGGCGGCACTTGTGTGTCTGGTAAGCTTTTTTGGTACGGCATTTACCATAATGGCTTATCATAATGATGTGGGAATCAATGAAGTATTTACGGAAATCTATAAAATGGTTATGAACCGTGAGCCGGAAGGGCTGAATACGTTGGAGGTATCTTACTCGATTGGTTTAGCGGCCGGAATTATACTCTTTTTCAATCATATTGGGGGCAGACGTATTACGAAGGACCCTACGCCCATTGAGGTTGCAATGCGCAATTATGAGGAAGATGTGGATAAGGCGTTGATTGCGACTGCGGGGCGGGAAGGGAAGGAAGAAGACGCCATTTAATATGCGGAGTGGAAACAATTTATACAATCGGCGTTGGTCATAGCGTTGTTGGTGGTGCGGAGTGAAAATAAGAAAGCGGAACAAAAAGACGCGGAAAGGAGCGAAGAAATTCTGGACAGCAGCATGAAAAAGACGCCATAAGGACTTTTCTGTAAAAAGGGGGCCTAAGTGTGGCTTGACAGGAGATGGTTCATCTTTTACAATAAAATAAAATGGCAGAAAGGCTGGAGAAAATATGCTTCTTGTAAATACAGATTATATTGAGGGAAAAACACTGGAAATGCTGGGAATGGTCAGCGGTTCCACAATTCAGTCCAAAAATATCGGCAAAGATTTTGGCGCGGGGCTGAAATCTCTTGTGGGCGGCGAGCTTAAGGGGTATACAGAGATGATGGAAGAGGCCAGAAGCGTTGCGGAACAGCGCATGGTGGATCAGGCCATGAGGCTTAAGGCGGATGCGGTGGTAAATGTGAGATATACTACCAGCGCAATTATGGCGGGAGCATCGGAAGTGATGGTTTATGGTACAGCAGTAAGATTTAAATAAGCTTGTAAGAAAACGATGAGTGAAATATCTCATCGTTTTCTATATGGGGCCATTATGGGGGAATTATTTAACTTGGGTAATTTTTAAGAAAAATGGAAGGAAGAACATGGGTATGAGGGATATGAATTACGAACCAGCTGATATTATTATTTATATTCGGGATAAGGGGATTGTGCTGCAGGAGAAATCTTTGGTGGCATATGAAGAAGGCAGCGGCAAAATCATAGCAGTTGGAAATGAGGCGGAGGGGCTGGCAGAAGCGGAGAAGCATATTTTGGTCAGATCTCCGCTGCGGCGTGGAATTGTGGCGGATTATTTTGCGGCAGCGGCAATGTTTGCGAATTTGTTTCAAAAGGCTATGGGCAAAAAGTCAATTCTAAAGCCGGCAGTGGTTGTATGTGTATCCGAAGATACAACAGAGGTAGAGAAGAAAGCATTGGAAGAAGTGATACGTCAAGGGGGAGCAAGTCAGCTTCTGATCTGTCATGGTTCGGCAGAGCAATTTATAAAGGAAAATGTGGAGAAAGAACCTAAGTCATATTCAAAGTATAAGGTCATTGTGAGCATAACGAAGAAAGAACCCGAAAAATATATTCAGGAGGCCATGGATGAGATTCTGCAATATGCTGTTGGGGAGGGGATTTCCGCTGACAGGGTTGTAGATATTTGTAAGGAAAAAGTGAATAAACAGATTTGATAGATTGCACTATATAATTGAAAATTGCCGAAATGGTTGTCTGCGCATTTTAATTATTTGTATTTTATGCCTAAAATATCTGGACATCAGTGCAATAATTTGTTAAAATTATCCAAAGGCTTCTAATTCGTATTGCCGCAGTAGAACGGCATGGTAGTTGGCGTCAAAACAGTTTCAGAAGTAGGGAGGAAGAAGATGGATAATTCCAGGAAGACAGATCATTCTAAAAAGACAGATAGCGCTGCCTTTGGTAAAAACAGTCAGGAGCTTCGATTGCGGATTATAGTGAAAAAGTCCGTTACCGCGTTGATTATAGGCGGTGTGCTGTTGGCAATTTCAATTGCGGCTAATTTCTATGTTATGCTGGTGGAAGAGGAACGGTTGGAGACCGCCCAACTTCTGAATCAGTACCGGTTGGGGTCTAAGGCCCTTACTTATGCCGTACAAGCGTATGCGGTTACTGGTAATCTGGAGTATTATAATGATTATATGCGGGAATTGAATGAGGATAAAAATAGGGATATCGCATGGGCGGGGCTGAAAGAAAATGATATTACCCAGGAAGAATGGAATGAAATGGAGAGCATTGCAATGATTTCCGACGGGCTTGTGCCATTGGAGGAGGATGCAATGGAAGCCGTGTTCATGGGGGACAATGAAAAAGCGGTTGCCTGTGTATTCGGCGAACAATATGAATCTGACATTTCTATCATTAATTCTCAGACGGATGAGGCAATTGCCCGGATCCAGAGCAGGCTGGACGCAAAAAAGAATACCTTTGTCATTGTACAAGTGGTAGTGGAGATGATGTTTTTAATTTCTTTTTTGTATGTAATCCGTCAGATTGTTCTATCTATTAAGTTTTCAAGGCAAGAATTGCTGGTGCCCATTACAAAAGTGTCAGAACAGATGGTAGCAATGTCAAAAGGAAATCTTCATGAACCCTTAGATATGTATGAGGATGACAGCGAAGTGGGAAGAATGGTTGGCGCCATTCAGTTTATGAAGGAAAATCTGGTCAAAATTATCGGGGAAATTACAGCGGTGTTGGAGCAGATGGGAGATGGAAATTATGACATTACCCTGGAGCAGAATTATGTGGGTGAGTTTTCCGCGATCAAAGAATCTTTCTACAAAATCAGTAAAGAAATCCGTCATACGCTGCGGACGCTTCGCGAAATGTCCGACCAGATTAAGAGCGGTTCGCTTCAGTTAGCCGACGCTGCTACGAACCTGGCCGAATCCAGTACCGTGCAGGCAAGTACGGTTTCTGATCTTACAAATTTGACAGAAAACTTGTATGCCGATATGGATAAAAATTCCAATGACGCCAGAGAATGTGTGGAAATTGCTTCCCAGGCAGGACGAACATTATCTGTTGGAAATGTAAAAATGCATGAGCTGAAGGATGCAATCGAAGAAATTAGAAAGTGTTCGGAAGAGATTAACGCGATTATTGGTGCAATTCAGGACATTGCCACACAGACAAATTTATTGTCCTTAAACGCTGCGATTGAAGCGGCCCGGGCCGGTGCTGCAGGCAGAGGATTTGCGGTTGTGGCGGATCAGGTGAAGAATCTGGCAGAGGAATCCGCAAAGTCTGCAAAAGAGACTACAAGGTTGATAGAAACCACCGTGGCGGCTGTGGAAAAAGGAAATGAAATTGCCGATGAAACAGCTAAAAATATGGAAGAGGTTATGTCGGGCGCCAGGCTGGCGACGGAGAAGATGACACAAATTTCTGATTTGCTGGGTCAAAACGTAGAGTATATGAAGAAAATTGATGCTGATTTGGGTAATATTTCAGGAGCGGTGGATGATAATGCGGCGACCTCGGAAGAGACTGCGGCAATCAGCCAGGAACAGAGCAGCCAGGTAGAAATGATGGCTGATTTGATGGATAAATTTGTAATTTAAAAAGTATTGTTGAGTTTCAGTAATTTTACATAAATACCATATGTCTGCACATACTGATATAAGAAAAATCGGAGAAATGGGCTGATTTTGTTGATAGGAGGCAGACGAGATGGAAGAAACGAGCAATGATAAAAAACAGCAGCAAAAGGAATATGAACAATATGTGAAAGAGGTAACTCCCACCCATAATCTGTGGCTTCAGATGTTGAAAGCATTTATTACCGGCGGTATTATCTGTTGTATTGGACAGTTTATATTAAATTATGCGAAGAATATGGGGCTGGATAAGCAGGATGCGGGAAGTTGGTGTTCTCTGCTGTTGGTGTTATTGTCGGTGATTCTCACCGGATTTGGCATCTATCCGAAGATTGTTAAATGGGGCGGCGCAGGGGCGCTGGTACCCATAACCGGATTTGCAAACAGTGTGGCGGCGCCGGCCATTGAATATAAGACCGAAGGTCAGGTCTTTGGAATCGGGTGTAAAATATTCACCATTGCCGGGCCGGTTATTCTCTACGGTATATTTACCAGTTGGGTCCTGGGGATCGGGTATTGGATTTGCAAGCTGGCAGGAGTTTGCTGAGGCAGCGTTTTGCGCCGGGCTTTGTAATAACAATAAACGGAAGATTGCAGGATAAATGATGGCAGCGTGCAGTTCTCTCAGGAGAGCTGTGCGCTGTTTTAGTGTAACTGGGGACAATGAAAACATAGGATGATATTAATACTGCCAAAGCCTGGATGAACCAGATACGCTTGAAAAAGAGTAATTCCTTTAGTATAATAAGACTGCCAATGTGCAGACACCACATTGCCATACAGGGAAATGAAAAAAGTGTGGTTTATCAGGAGATGGTATGTTACGTGTAGGGATTTGCGATGATGATACAGCAATGCTGGAGATTTTGGACGCGGAAGTAAAGCGGTGGGCGAAGGAAAAACAGGAAATTTGCAGTGTGGCGCTTTTTACTACAGCGGAAGCGTTTCTTTTTGCCTGGGATGAGAAAAAGGATATGGATGTATTGCTGCTGGACATAGAAATGCCGGGGACGGATGGGATGGAATTAGCCCGAAATCTACGGCAGAAGGGGGAACATATCGGTATTATTTTTGTCACCGGGAATCCGGATTATGCTTTGGAGGGGTATGACCTGGAGGCAGTATCCTATGTAGTAAAGCCTGTAAAGAAAGAACGACTGTACAGTGCGTTAGACCGTGCCAGGGAAAAGGCGGGCTGCAGGGAAGTTCTTTTGCTGACAGTGGCTGCAGGAGAGGTGGAAAGGGTTTATGTGTCGGAGATATGTTACCTGGAGAGCAATGGACATGAAACCATACTAAGAAAGCGCGGCGGCACGAATCTTTCCTGTAAAATAAGTCTGCAGCAGATGGAGCAGATGCTGGAAGGGAAAAAAGAGGTATTTTTTAAACCCCACAGATCTTACTTGATTCATATGAGTTGTGTAGAGCGGATAACGAAAAAAGACGTGCGTATGGAGGGCGGAGAACTGATTCCCGTAGCCAGAGGGAAATGGGAGGCGCTGAATCGGGCTTATATGGAGTGTTTTCGTAAGAATGATTCATGGGAGCAGTAATTATGCAGTACATTTTTCACTCTGATTTGAGATGCCGCAGCAACAGCGTCAGAGAAGTTAGCGTGGGATGATTGACGGAAAGAGGATACAGGAAGGGTATGCTGCAAATAGGAATTCGACTCATTTGGCTGACACTGTTTCATTATTATATTGAGCAGATTGGAGAACTGGAAAAGGGGTATGTGAAAAAAATTGTCCTGTGGGGGATAACATATGGGGTGCTTTTGGCCGTTCATTTGCCGTTCCCTCGCTGGGGCGGTCCATGGCATAACTTTACAGGAGGACTTGTAATTACCCTGACACTTTTTTTGTACATGCTTTTTTATGATGCAAAGCCATTGACAAGGCAATGGTGGAAGGTGTTAGTGCCAGGGATATTGCTGGCATTTAGCGCTATGGGTCAAGAATTGTTGACGCTGATGCTATGGAATGGTGTGTTCATGATAGTGTTATTGCTGCTTTTGAGTATGGAGAGAGGGTATCTGTGTATAAGGAACGGCTTGCTGCAGATAGGAATTTATGGTCTTCTGATATGTGCTTTGTGGTATTTCCGCAATTTTGAAAGTATGGGGTTAGGAGCGGGGATATTAGTATTGGAGTGGCTGTTGTTTCTGGCTTTGGAGGGAGCTTTGTATTCGTATCAACGGGGATTTGAAGTGCAGACAGAACGCTTTCAGAGGGATATTTTGGGCCAACAATATGAGGAAATCAAGGAAATTTATTTGAATATGAGAAGTTGGAGACATGACTATCATAATCATCTGCAGGTAATGAAGGCACAGCTTTGGGCAGGCCGTGTGGAAGAAATGAGGAAATACCTGAATGAACTGGAAATAACCTTAGACAGTGTGGATACTTATGTGAAATCGGGTAATTTGATGGCGGATGCCATTTTAAACAGTAAGTTGTCGTTGGCGCGGCAGAAAGGGATTCAGGTCAATTGTAAAGCTGTATTGCCGGAGGTGATTTCCATAGAGGATGTGGATTTATGTGTTCTTTTGGGAAATTTGTTGGACAATGCACTGGAAGCCTGTGAACAGATTCCGGTGGAGGGGCGGTTCCTGCGCGTTTATATGGTGGTAAACAAGGCCCAGCTATACGCATCGATTCAGAATTCCGCCAAAGAAGAATTGAATTTCAATGAAAGGCATTATATATCCACTAAGAAGGGAAATCATGGTCTGGGGATGAAGCGGGTCAAAGCGCTGATAGATAAATACGAAGGATATCTGAATCTGGCAAATGAGCCGGGAATTTTTGCGGCGGAGCTTACATTGCCCTTGTAGCAGATGAAAGGATATCCAATATTTTGCTGAAAAAGGGAGAAGTTTTACTTATGAGAAATTTTCGTGTGAAGACAAGCGCAGTATGAGCTGTAGGGAAATCATGTCAAGAGGATAAAACATTTCAAGTTTAAAATCAAACATTTCATGCTGAAATCCCCCATTTGGGGGATTTTTGTATTATAGTGAGGCGGAGAGGAAGAGAAAAGAGAAATTTAGAACACTATGAGAGAAGAGGCATAGTAAGCCCAAAGAGAGAAAGGAAACGTCAAAAGGAGGGGGAAGGAGTGAAACAACAAAGAGAAAAGAAAGCGGCGGGGGAAGATCAGGAGTACAGGCGTTATTCCATATGGGACAATTACCGTGTTGCTTTTTCCTGGATTGGGAAGTTTGAGGGAGTCCCATATTTCATTTTGTTTTACCTTACCATAGTGGTATCTGTTATAGTGCCGTTTTTGGCGATGGCGCTGCCTGGAACAGTGGTATATCTGTTGGGAAGCGGTTGGAAGCCGGAAGTGGTTCTTGCTGCTTTGGGAGCATATGTGGTGATTCTGCAGGGGCTGCATGTGGCAAAAGGATATTTGGAAATGCGGTGTATGAAAAAGCATTTTTTGTTTCGGGTCAGATTGGGACCGCAACTGTTCGGCGCTGTCATGGATGCGGATTTCCAGGCATTTGAAAGCAAAGCGGGGCAGAATAAGCTGATGAAAGGTAAAATGAATCTTTACTATGGAAATCAGAAAGGAATAGAATCATTCTTAAAGAATTTACAGGAATTTTGGATTCATTTGTTTGGGATGGTTTTGTATGGGATTTTACTTGGCAGACAAAGTGTATGGATTCTTTTGCTGATGTTTGGTTTGACCGGGATGGCGGCGGGCACACGTATTTTTGCCGGAAAGCGTGCAGAGAAGTATGATGAAATGTATGAAAAAGTTTGGACGGATTGTAAATATTTGGGCAGAGAAGCGTTGGTTGGCAGCAATGGTAAGGATATCAGGCTGTATCATATGTGGAGTTGGTTTTCGGAAGAATTTGATAAACTGAAAGACTCGCTTATTCGCTGTGGTATGAAGTGGTGGTGGTGCAGCAAAGGGTATACGGCGATTGCAGAAAAATGTACCGCGCTTATGAGAGATTTGTTAGTATATGGCTATTTGATTCACCAGATGGCGGAGGGAAGAATGGAACTTAGTTCCTTTTTACTCTATATTGGGATTACTGCGGGGTTTGGCGGTTGGGTGATTCCCATGCTGGACGCTTTGGGGGCAATATTGGAAAATAACAGGTATATGGATAGTTACCGGGATTTCCTGGAGTTTACCGAAAAAAGTTATTTTGGGAATGAAATGATGGCTCGGCCCGGACAGGCGCATGAAATCAGGTTGGAGCATGTCTCGTTTCGGTATGAGGGGAATCAGGAGGATACCATTAAGGATTTATCTCTGACCATTGCACCCGGAGAGAAAATTGCGCTGGTAGGCATGAACGGCGCTGGAAAATCTACATTGATTAAATTAATCTGCGGGCTGTATCGTCCGTCTTCCGGCAAGATTTACCTGGATGGAAAGGATGTGTCGGAGCTTTCCGAAAGAGAATATTATAGGGAATTTGCGGTGGTATTTCAGGATGTATTTGCGTTTTCCTTTCCGTTGGCGGATAATGTGTCCTGTCAGGATGGGGCGTCCACGGACAGGGAACGGCTCAGAGAGTGTCTGCAGAAGGCGCAATTATGGGAAAGGGTGCAGACAATGGAGAAAAAAGAACAAACATATTTGAATAAGGATATGGAGCTTTCTGGTGTAACGCTCTCCGGTGGAGAAATGCAGAAGTTAATGTTGGCCAGGGCTTTATATAAAGATGCGCCAGTGGTTATTTTGGACGAACCCACCGCTGCATTGGACCCCATTGCGGAGAGTAGTTTGTATGAAAAGTATTATGAAATGACCAGGGAGAAAACCAGTATTTTCATTTCTCACAGGCTTAGTTCTACAAAATTCTGCGACAGGATTTTGTTTATGGAAGAAGGCAGAATTACGGAAGAAGGTGTTCACGAGGAACTGCTTACAAAGAAAGGCGCTTATGCGTTTATGTTTCATACACAGGCGCAGTATTATGAGCCGGAAAGTCCCATGATGGGAAAGATATGAGATGGCTGGGACAGTGAAGATAGGAAAGTTATGGATCAGTGAAGTGCAGAGAGCGGAACTGGAATAGTCTAGCTAAGAAATGTCAAGAGGAACTTTAAAACCAGCCTCGGAACGGAGACGCCCGGAAGGAAATGATAGCTGCGTACTTTGCAGATAAAATTTTCTTCCCAGGATAGGGCGTCGAAGTGCAGAGAGCGGAACTTTAAAACTAGCCTCGGAATGGAGACG